>DEAF01000011.1 GCA_002346625.1 Gemmatimonadales bacterium UBA2989 | reverse complement strand
GCCCTACTTTAAGAACATGATAGGTCTCCTAACAGAGACCATAGGTAATCCGACTCCAATGGAAATCCCATTCAGGCCAGAGCGTCAACTCTTTAGTGGTGATCTTCCATTGCCTGTAGAACCCGGCGTCTGGCATTTTCGCCAATCAATTGAATATTCGCAAACGGCTAATTGGGCAGTCCTCGAATATGCTTCCAGGAACAGCGACCAGCTTCTGTACAATATTTGGCGAATGGGAGCTAATTCAATAGAGCGAGGTAGTCGGGACCATTGGACTATTATGCCTTTTAAGATAGAAAATGCAGCAGATAATTTGGGCGGCTACTCACAAGCTGGATCGTTGCAAGATTTTAAGAGAATGCTTCATCCTCAAGATGGAAGAGATTCTCGAGGATTTATTATACCCTCGGACCAACCAGATTTTGTTACTGCCACGAAGTTCGTGAACACATTGTTAAAAAATGGAATAGATGTTTATCGGGCTACAGAGGATTTTTCTGTATCTGGAAAGCACTGGAAAAAAGGATCTTATGTGATTAAAACAGATCAAGCTTTCCGGCCACACGTGTTAGATATGTTTGAACCTCAACAGCATCCCAATGATTTTGCTTATCCAGGTGGGCCACCGATGCCTCCGTATGATAACGCCGGATGGACACTGGCCTATCAGATGGGAATACAATTTGACCGTGTTCTCGATGGTTTTAGTGGGCCTTTTGAGGTTGTTGATGGACTTGCCGAGATTCCAATGGGGGAGGTGATGACATCTGCTTCAGCATCAGGGTACGTTTTCGATCATCGCAATAACAACTCTTTCCTAGTAATAAACCGGCTGCTTGTTCAAGGTAGTGACGTGTACTGGCTCTTGGGATCTTCTGGTTCAGTGGGTTTTAAAGAGGGAGACTTCTATGTTTCTAAAAATCAGGTCAGTGATGATACCATAAGGACCCTGGCCACTGAAACGGGAGTCGATTTTCATGCGGTTGGTAGGCCCACAGGTGAAATGCTTAAATTGCTTCGCCCTAGGATTGGACTCTGGGATCGCTACGGAGGTTCTATGGCATCAGGATGGACTCGCATGATACTAGAAGATTTTGAGTTCGATTTTGAAGTTGTTTATCCGTCGGATATAACAAAAGGAAATCTGAGAGAACGGTTTGACGTGCTTCTCTTCGAAGACGGTGCGATTCCAAGCCCTAGTAATGGATCAGGAGATGACAGAGGTCGTGGTAGTCGTATCTTGAATCCCGCTTCTATTCCCGAACAATTTAGGGATCGGTTAGGATTGGTTACCGCTAATGAGACTGTTCCTAAGATCCTGGAGTTTGCGCGTTCAGGAGGTTCTGTTATAGCGATCGGCAGTTCCTCGGTACTAGCCTACTATGCGGATCTACCTATTAGTGACCACCTGATTGATAATGGGGAATCATTGAGTAAAGAACAGTACTATACACCTGGATCTATTCACTCACTAAAACTAGAACATATTACTCCATTGACGCACGGACTCGGAGAACGCCTGGATGTTATTATTAGCCATAGTCCTATTTTTTCTCTCAAGCCGGGTTGGGACAGGAAAGAGATTAAGCGCATTGGTTGGTTCGATAATGATTTTCCCTTGAGGAGCGGATGGGCTTGGGGTCAGGAATATATGCGTGAAGGTACGGCCTTGATCGAAGCTTCATTCGGAAATGGAAAATTGTTCCTTTTTTCTCCTAAGATTACATTCCGTTCCCAATCCCATGCGGCATTTCCACTTCTCTTCAATGGGATCTTTTATGGGTCTGCTCAGAAGGAGCCAATTTCCTGATCTTTACTAATTTCTTGAATGCATATGTGATTAGAAGAGATATGTGATGGGTCATGTCTTGTGGCTCATCATTCTGGTAGTGACACCCTTCTGGATGCCAGTTAATGCTCAAGAAGGTTTAGATGTCGCATGTGGTGATGCCTTTGGGGGTAAACTAGCGCCAAGCCGTGATCTCTACTGTATCGAGTTGACAGCTATACCTGGTATGCAAGGGGTGTCCGGAGTAGTAGAACTTTCTCCCCTGTCTTCACCGTTTACTGCGGGAGTCACAAGAGATGGACGGTTAATATATAAACCGCGGATCACGTTATCGGGACTCCCTGAGCCGTCGAGCTTAGGAGAATTTAATACCTTCGTTGCTTGGGCAGCTGACCCTACTATGTACCCTGTTATTAAGTTGGGGGAAGTCGGTAATGGAACTTGGTCACTCTCACCCATCTATCTTAATAAGTTCGTCATCCTAATTTCAGCTGAGCGTTCTTCAGATGTTGATGAACGAGAGGGGAAATTAGTGCTTAGGGAACAGTCTGCGTCTTCCCGTATGCAGCCTGCCGACGTACTTGAATTTATGTTAGGTGTGAGGCGTAGTATACCTGGAGACACATTAGGTATGGAATCTGATCCTCATACCACTGAAAGTAAAATCAATACTGAGCTTGGCTGGACGATGCCACCTATGCCAGCTGGAATTTCGATGCTTCCAGCGGTCATGGAACTCCGGCCAGATACAGATCCATATCTGCCTTCTGTCCCTAACCTTGATTCGCTACCCGAGGCATTACCTAGAGAAGTCCTTGATTTAAGAGATGGTGACACACTTAACCTGAATGCTAGTTTGGTACGCCGAGATATAAACGGACAGTCCTTCGCCATGTATGCTTTCAATGGCCAACAACCTGGACCAATGCTAAGGGTTGATCAGGGTACTACGGTTACCGTTATTTTTACTAATAATATTGATTGGCCTACCATGATTCATTGGCACGGACTTCGTCTAGATAACCGATTTGACGGTACGCCACTAACTCAAGACCCTGTGCCTCCAGGTCATAAATTCGAGTACAGGATATTCTTCAAGGATGCGGGCATCTATTGGTATCATCCCCATGTAAGGGAAGATGTCACACAAGATTTGGGCCTTTACGGAAATATGAGAGTCGTTTCTTCTAGGCCAAATTTTTATGGTCCTGCTCATCGAGAAGAAATAATCACTTTGGATGACTTGTTAGTAGGGGAAAAAGGGTTGGTTCCATTCGGGAAAGAACATGCCACACATGCGCTTATGGGACGATTTGGCAACGTTTTTTTAGTTAATGGTGAGCCAAACTGGGAAGTGGAAGCCAGACGTGGGGAAGTCGTACGCTTTTTCTTAACTAATGTTTCGAACACTCGAACTTATAATCTTTCTTTTGGTGATTTGCCCATGAAAGTCGTTGGCTCTGATGTAGGGAATTTTGAACGCGAAGAATGGGTGGATAATATAGTTATTGCTCCCGCTGAACGTTACGTGGTTCATGTGCGTTTCCCAGAGACTGGACGTTTCCCATTAGTTAATGATGTTCAGGGACTAGATCATTTGTTTGGGTCGTTCTTCTCGGAAAGTGACACTATGGGTTCTGTGATGGTTTCTGAAGAAGATGTAGATGAAGATCTCGAAATATCATTCAGTACACTTAGAGAAGATGTCCCCACGATTGAAGAAATCGATCAATACCGTTCTGAGTTTGCTCGACCCGTAGACTACGAGCTTGAGTTGGTTATGGAAGGGAAGGATCTTCCTCAGGTGATTGTCGATCTCATGGAACTTGATTCTGCTTATTTCGCCCCTGTAGAATGGTCTCCTGCAATGCCAATGATGAATTGGGCGGCATCACCAGAAAATGTGAGTTGGATTATTCGTGATCCGAGTAGTGGTAAAGAGAATATGGATATTGACGATTGGAGTTTTCGCGTCGGAGAAATTGTGAAGGTGCGGTTACACAATAGTCGCAGGTCCTTACATGCTATGCAACATCCGATTCACATTCATGGCCAAAGATTTCTGATTCTGACGATAAATGGTATGCCTAACCATAACCTTGTTTGGAAAGACACGATGATGTTACCTGTTGGTGCAACAGCAGATATTCTACTAGAGCTATCTAATCCAGGGCTATGGATGCTCCATTGCCATATTGCGGAGCACCTGGAGGCAGGTATGATGATGGCATTCACAGTTCAATAGAAGTGCTCGGAAACTAGAAGCATTTGAAGGAGTAATAAACGATGAGATGTTCGACTATTGTTCTCACGATCTTCATGTTGATTCTACCGGTGGTGGCTTCAGGACAGCTTGCCACCGAGCTTACAAGTCAGGTGCGGAACCGATATGTTACCATTTCGGCTCCCGCCTATGTTATCAGAAACGTTACGGTTGTAGATGGTACTGGTGGTGATGTAAAACGTAGCCAGTCTGTTGTTATTGAAGAGGGTCGCATTACTCAGGTGGGTTCTCGAGTGGACATTCCACAGGATGCAGAGATTCTGGATTACTCTGGCCATACACTGATTCCAGGGTTATTTGGCCTTCATGACCACATGTTTTACACGGCAGCTGGTGGGCGTGCGGCACAGTTGAATTTTTCTGGGCCGCGTCTATATCTCGGATCAGGAGTTACTACTATCCGTACTACAGGTAGCAGGGAACCTTATGCAGAGATCAACTTAAAAGCTGAAATTGATGGGGGTCGCTTACCTGGTCCTCGCATTCATCTTACTGCTCCATATATTACGGGAGGTCAGGGAGAATCTCGGATGACTCTTATTAATTCTCCCGAACAAGCTCGCCGATTTGTATCATATTGGGCCGAAGAGGGTGCTACTTGGCTTAAAGCTTACACTAATATTGGGCGGTCAGAACTAGAGGCCGTAGTAGACGAAGCTCATCGACTTGGCATGAAGGTTACTGGTCACCTTTGCTCAATTAGCTTTACTGAAGCTGTGGATATTGGGATTGATAATATTGAACACGGACTTACAACCAACACGGATTATCATCCCAATAAAGAGCCTGATCGATGTCCGGCAGGTAACAATATTGTAGCTGGAAATGTCGATGTCCGTGGTCCTGAAGTTGAGGCTACGTTCCGGAAGATGATTGATGCGGGTGTGGCTATGACGTCCACTCTTCCCGTGTATGAACTCTCTTACCCAAACCGTCCAGTTAAAGACCCACGGGCCCTGATCGCTATGTCGGACGATGTGCGCCAGGCTTACCTGGCCGATCGTGAGCGTATAGACAATGATCCTAATCCTAGGCTCACGATTGACATCTTTAAAAATGCGATGGCGTACGAGGTTCGTTTTGTGGAGATGGGAGGATTGTTGGCAGCCGGAGTTGACCCGACTGGCCGAGGCGGAGCTCTTCCGGGATATGGTGACCAAAGAGGGATTGAACTTTTAGTTGAAGCTGAATTCAGCTTTCAGCAAGCTATTCAGATTGGTTCTTTGAATGGCGCCAAAGTTCTCGGAGTGGATGATGAACTAGGTAGTATCGAACCTGGTAAGATTGCCGATATGGTTCTTCTTTCAGGAGATTTCAATGGTGATCCCACTATTATAAAAAATACTGTGATTGTTTTTAAAGATGGTGTTGGTTATGAGTCACGTACTCTTTTAGAAGAAGTTAAAGGTCGAGTAGGGATCAACTGATACAGGGAATAATCGGATTGTGAACTATGGTTTGAAGAGTTTTTTGAGCAGTGATATCCTAAAAATACTGATATTCATGTTGGTATTATTTGAGGGTTATACTGATGAAGCTTCATCTCAGATCACTGGTGTTGTCACGGCAAGGGGCGGGATATCTCTAGAAGGTGTTTCTGTAGAAGTTTGGACATTGGATGTACGAATTGCAGCTAGTCTGACTGATTCCTCTGGACGTTTCTTCTTTCCTGAAAGCATTGCGTTTCAGGCCGTCACAATGCAAGTAGGAGCACTTGGATTCAGAACACAGAAAATATTTGTTGAGGATGGTGTGAATGAATATTCCATAATACTTGAAGAAGCTCCTCTGGTTTTAGAGGGCATACTAGTGACTACCGAAGAAGCCACTTGTGAAATGGGTCGAAACGACAAAAGAGCAAAACAGTTATGGCAGTTGGCTCGGCTAAAATATTACGGTTCTCTGGACACATTAGGTGTGGCTACTTACTTGGCCGAAGCTGATACTATAGTGCCATTGTCTAGTTTAGGGCCCCTAGATTTACCAAAGCTTGCCCTTAGTCAGCGAGGGTCTTCCTCTCTCTTACGTTTCAGTTGGGCTAGACGTATCAAGCGTGACGGATATGCTTTTAAGGTTAGACGTACTGATGGATCTAGACCTTATGATTCATGGGTGTATCCGCCTTTGGATGCTGATTTTGCTCCTCATTTTGTCGATGATCTTTTTGGAGACAGACATCGTTTTGTAGTGGAACATGAAAGTTCTGAAGGATGGACCTTGGAGTATTGTCCTAAAAAAGATAATAAGCCAAATATCAAGGGCACCATTACCCTTGCAAGAGACACCACTTTCGCTTCTATCGAATGGTTATTTCAGACTCCTGATCCGATGGAACATGCGGGAGGTCGTGCTTCATTTTCACCACCTATCTCAGGCCACAAGCTTTCCTATCTCTTGCCCAGTGAAGCTATTATTTGGAAAGAACTTCCTAACGGCGAGTATCTACAACGTTATCAGCGTTTTGAAAATTGGCTTGTGGCACCTGGCGATTCAGTGCCCGTTCTTCCTTTACGTCACCAATAGAGAAGAAGGTGTCAGATTAACGTTCTAAGCTGTAAATCCTTGATTTTCCACCGAGAAATACCGAACCTTTTGCACTGCTTTGTTTACAAAAAGCCACCCTTATTCTGTTGCTTCATATCTTTGTGAACCACGAATCTTATATGGCTCCACGTATTTACGATGCGTTGACTAGAGTAGTTGCCAACCTTGGCAATAATTCCAGGGTGCTTGCTGAGCACGCTGGAGAGTTAGGTATTATGGTATGGAATATAGGGGTCGCATGTGTACGTTTACGTGTACCTAGTAGGGAGATCTTTCGACAGATTTTTGTAGTTGGAATCCAGAGTGTTCCAATTGTTGTAGTAGCTGCCGGGCTCATCGGAGTTGTTACCAGTCAACAGGGTGGTTACCAGATGCAAAGCAATTTGCCACTCTATGTTATGGGGTCTGTGGTTGTAGAAAGCGTGATTTTGGAGATGGGTCCTGTACTTACAGCAATAGTTATTGTTGGCAGGGTAGGAGCACGGATCACTGCAGAACTGGGTACTATGAAGGTGTCTGAACAGATTGATGCTCTTTATTCTGTAGGTCGTGATCCGATAGAAATCCTGGCTGCGCCACGCGTGCTTGCCCTAATGATTTCTATGCCAGTACTAGTGGCTGTTGCAGACGTTGTTGGAATACTGACTGGAATGTTTTCCGCACAATTCACCTTAGGATTGGGGCCTGAAACTTTCTTTTACGGGGCCAGACTTTTTTGGCACTCATACGATTTGTTCTACTCACTCCTTAAAGCTTTTGTTTTCGGTGTTGCAATACCCATAATTGCTATACACATGGGCCTAAGAACTTCTGGGGGTGCAGAGGGAGTAGGGAGAACTACAACTCAGTCAGTAGTTTTTATGACTCTTACGATTTTAATTATTGATGCCATGTTCCCCCCACTCTTCCTACAGTAGGAGTATATCGGTGTCACGTCACAGTAATGGGTCTGAGCCCGTCATTGAGTATCTGGATGTCTTTAAAGCATTCGATACTCCTGTGTTGTCTGGAGTAAATCTTTCAGTTCAAAAAGGTGAGATGTTTGCTATTTTTGGGCCTTCAGGTACAGGTAAGAGTGTTCTACTCAAAACGACTATGGCGTTGATCATCCCTGATCGGGGAGATGTTCGGGTTGCTGGTGACTCGGTCTATTTTGGAGGCCGACGTTCACTTGAAAAGATTAGAGATAACATAGGATATGTATTTCAATATGCCGCTCTTTTTGACTCACTAACTGTATTCGAGAATGTCAAAATGGGAATTTCTGAAAATATCCTTCGCGATATGAGTAGAATTGATGTTGAGCGTCAAGCTTGGGAATCTCTCGAGCTAGTTAATCTTGAGCCAGGTCAAGTTTTAGGAAAATTACCAGCTGAATTGTCTGGGGGGATGAAAAAGCGAGTGGGGATAGCTAGAGCTATTGCGGGTCGTCCTGAGATTCTTTTATGGGACGAACCCACTACAGGGCTTGATCCCGTAAACACCGCTGCTATAGAAAGATTGATTAGACGATTGTCACATGAACTAGACACGACCTCTCTTCTTGTGACCCACGATGTGGAAGGAGGCCTGGACATGTGCGATCGAGTTGCAATGTTAGAGGGTGGAAAAATTCGCTTCTCTGGAACACCTGAAGCATTTAATATGAGTGATGATCCGGTAGTTAGAGCATTTGCTGATCGAGCTGCCGCTATTGCAGCCCTAGATGTTTTAGAAGTCAGATAAAACACATATAACTGGAGTATCCATTGGAGATACAGGCTGAACAGGACGATATGGATCAGGAGATAGAGAATGTCATTCCCCAGCAACCTAGCAAAGGAGTTGTTAGGGTCGGATTGTTTGTTATCATGGGTTTGGCTGCGACTATATACTTGCTCTATCTCTTAACGGATCCTGCTACTTTCCGTGGCAGATACAAGGTCACTACCACTGTTGAGAACGTTATGGGGCTACGCAAGGGTGATCCTGTACAGATGCGTGGCGTTAATGTGGGTCGGGTGCATGACTTCGATTTGACAAGTGATGCAAACAACGTCGTGGTGATTCTAGAAATCGAAGGCCAATGGCGAATTCCAGAGGGGTCTCGGACACAAATAGGGAGCACAGGACTTACGTCCCCCAAAACTGTTATGATAGTCCCAGGTGATGGTCCAGGAGATATTTCATCTGGAACCAATATCCAAGGAAAAGCTACAAAAGGTTTATTTGATGACACAGAGACATTGGGTGAAAAAGGAGAGTTGGCTCTAGACCAGATTGCCGCACTCCTTTCTGATTCTAATATTGCTGCTGTGAACGGAAGTTTTCAGAATCTCCAGATCGTCATGGGTGGTCTTGTGGAAATTCTAGGTTCTCAAAGACAAGAGCTCAAAGGTATTATTTCTTCGTTAGACCAAGCTGCTAGAGGGCTAGCTGATGTAACTGGACCCGAGTTAAGAGAAAGAGTCTCTAGCACGGTATCTCAGGTAGATTCTATAAGTAAGATTCTCATAGTCACGTCAGAACACCTTGGCCGTGCGACCGCTTCTTTGGAAACAGTGCTTGGCCGAATGGAACGGGGAGAAGGTACTCTGGGGCAACTGTCAGTTAACGATTCGCTTTATGTCAGTCTCAATGAAGCTGTCACGAGTTTATCTCTTCTAGTAGAAGATCTGCGGACTAATCCTGGACGCTATATTAACCTTTCGATCTTCTAGAACATATTTTGTAAAAAAGGTCTAGGTTCTTTTCTAAGAACCTAGACCTTTTTATTTAGGTCTGGGAAATTTCTGTCAATACAATTACCAGCCGGGTGAAAGCAGAAATCCCCAGTGTGGTCCTTTGGTAGGTCTCTGGAATGGATATGCATAATAGACTTCCAAAACCAAGAATCCCATGATGTTGAAACGTGCGCCTGCTCCAGCGGAGAACACTGGAACACGTTTACCGCTAGATCGTACGAAATCTAACTCTACTTCTTCAATATTGTTCCAAGCCATTCCAGCGTCTGCGAAGAATAGTAATTCAGTTGGCAGATAAGAGAATTCCAAGAGACCGAATTGAGGAGTTCCGAATAGCGGTATTCGCATTTCGAGATTAGCTACAGCCAATCTGTGTCCGAACAAGCGGTCAAAGACGGGACAGTTGCCAGCTACGGAACCTGGTTCTATGGAAGCAACTTCACATTCCTGCGGTGTAATACTCTCATAGGAGTATCCGCGTACGAATGTTTCCCACCCCAAGAAGTATGGCTGTATTGCTGCTGTACTACGATTCGTATCGAGCTGGCTCCCATAACGCCCAAAGTGAAGTCCTCTAGCTGCAAATGTTAGATTTCTGGTCAATGGAAAATAGCGTCGGAAATCTGCAACAACTGATGCAAAATTTAGCTGTCCAAGTGTTGGGCCTAATTCCAGCCTGAAACGCCCCCCATCAACAGGTGACGTAAATCCGGTGATAGAATTATCACCTACAAAAGCGATGGATGCGGAAGCCAAATTAATCGGATCTCTCCACGCAAGGGTCACTCGGTCAACGTCATAGTAGTAGCTTCCAAGTCCAGTGAAGTAATATCTATCTTCTTCTAGGTCAAAAGACCATCGCTGAACTCCTATGTTACCTTCAATCCGTCTGGTGGTTGAAAAAGGATATGCGAAGAGAAGGCTGGTTTGGGCCACAGAGATTCGTTGGCGTAACAAACCTTGGTAAGAATAACCTTCAGCATCTGTTCCGTAAGTCCAGTAGCCCATCATATAAGGAATTCTTCCGGCTGAAGCTCCCCAATTCAGTCGTTTTGCTTGGTTCAGGTAGAAAACCTGTCCCCCTATATCCTTATAAGTACCGTTAGCTTGGAGGCTTACTCCTAAAGATCGATTGCCGAGCATATCGCTAAAAAATGCTGAAGCACCACCACCCACATAACTTCCAAATCGGTCTGTTCCTACGCCCAGAGATGGTTGCCCTATAAAATCTAGGCTAAGAGAAGAATCGTAATCGACAGCATTCTCTACAAGGAAGGTTCCAGTGGGTTCTAACCCCGTCTGTTTATCTGACAGGTAATTAGCTATACGGCTAGATTGTGTTGGAGATCCTGGAGGCAGGAGTCGCCCAGGTTGTTTCTCTGCGTATCTCGTGACTGCCTGGCCACCGGCGTTAGCTTCACCAGCTTGCAAACTGTAGACATGAAACTCAAAGGCATCGAATACAGTGAAAATTATTGTCCCTGCTTGACGGGCCACTGAGATAGCAGGAGACATCGCTGTGATACCGCTTACTGCTGTAGACAGACGTGTTATACGCCGAATGTCTTTAGTGTCGAATTCATATTGATAGATGTCACTGAAGCCATCTTGGTCAGAAACGAAGTAAAAACTTCTGCCATCAGGTGCGTATTGAGGATTGATATGTTTCACATTGCCGAATATTTCAATCGTATCAATGTCACCGGTGCTAACGTTCACAAAAGCAATTTGAGACTTAGCATATTGAAGATTTTCAAAATCGGTAATTTTGTTTCTATCTGAAACAAAGACGATGTTGTTACTGTCGGGCGACCAAGCAGGCTGAAGATCTGAGAATTTATCATTAGTGAGTTGTCTCAAGGAGCCAGATTCTATTTCCCAGGCGTAGATATCACTTACTCCGCCTTTCAATCCTGAAAAGGCTATATGTCTTCCATCCGGAGACCAGGCGGGGCTGGATATGGCTCCTATATCGTCCAGGTCGATTTTCATATCGATGTTACCACTACTAACGTCTACGATAGCCAATTCGTTGTCACCTTCAGCGAAAACCGTAAATACGAATTTCTCTGCATCAGGTGACCAGTCCCCAGCAGAGTCTACGAAACGGAGAGCATCGAAGTGAGGGTCGGCATTTGCGCTGACGAGTTTGCGCTTTATCTCACCTGTACGAGCGTCAGCAATGAAAAGATCGATGCTGAAGAGATCTTTTTCAGAAAGGAAAGCCACAAGCTTGCCATCAGGACTCACAGAAGGAGAGACATTTTGTTTTCCAGCTCCCGTTGATGGGGCAAGGAGTAGTGCCCCGGATTCACCGGGGGCTTGCCGCCCACCCATTAAAGGGAAGTATTCATTTTCTATTGTATTCCGCCACTCAATGGACAGGTCTTCAGAAGATATGCCAAGAACCTGTTCTATTGCCGGTTCCCAGCCAGCACTGAGAGATCTTCTATACAAATCTACTACTTTTTCGTCTCCGTAAGTTCCGCCTATATAGGCCCACAAGGCTTGACCAAAACGGTAAGGGAAGAAGCGACGCTCTTTCGTCATCTGTTCTATAGTTGGGAGCTCTTCTCGTCTTATGGCATCTCTCAACCACATGGCAGTAAGGGGGTCTTCACGTCCTACCGATAAATATTCTGCCATCCCTTCAACCAACCAAAGTGGCAAAAGAGACAACCCTTGAATCCCTACCCCAGAACGGCCCTGTGCTACGTTGTACTGAAATGCATGTACCAACTCGTGACCAAGCACGTGATCTGTATCTGAATAAGATCCAGTTAGAGGCATGATTACACGATTTTTAAGTGATTCTGTAACCCCGCCAGTTCCTTCGCTAATAGATCCCCTGAGTGTATTAGTTTGTTGGAAGTCAGGATGGTCTGCATAAAGTATTAGGGGCTTTGGCTCCTCGAATTCATGTTGAAACATACGTGCCAGACGCTCATACCAGCGTTCGCCCATACGTGCTGCGTCTTCAACTGCCTCACCTTCTTCGGGATAGAAGTGGATATCGAAGTGTGGTGTTTTGAGAACTTTGAATTCAAAAGTCTCGTACTGGACTTTATTCCTTCCAAAGTACTGGGCAGATGCGGGAGTCGGTGTAGTAATTAAAGCTGGCAATACAGCTACAGCAGATATCAGGCAAGTAATAGAATTCACAGCCCAAGCTCGGTTAGGTAACTTCATGTAACACCTCATCTGTGACAGACTAGTGTAAAACTATCTGTAGGATACTAAAGTACTGCTTTGCCGAACCAATGCTCAACTTAAAGATTCTGCAAAATAGATTTTCAAGTTCTAATCCCTAGTTGTTCAAGGCAAGTGTTCTATAAGAAAATTCATAATCCGAGTGGATGGATTAAACTATTGGGTCTTTGCCGAGTTGTGCCACTGTCGCAAGATTTCTGTCCAGATCGACAAACTATCCCCACATGTAACCCCTTTTGGGAATCTATGTTATCATTGAGGATGAGCCATAGTTTTCTCCACCCTTGAAGGTGTTTTTAACTGATTAACTATCTATCACATTATATATGTCTGTGCATTCTTCATTAGTAAATGTTGAAACTCCAGCTGGAGTCGCTGATCTGGGCAAGGTCAGGGATAATTTGTTACGGATAATCACGTATTGTCGTCAGCATGGTATTTCATGGCGCCCACACGTTAAAACTCATAAGTGCATTAGTTTAGCACGCTTACAGATTGAATCTGGGGCGCAGGGTTTGACTGTGGCTACTCCTCGGGAAGCAGAAGTTATGTCTATGGTATGCGACGATCTTCTTTTGGCATATCCTATTATAGGAGACTCGAAACTGGATCGAGTTATGGCTATACCTAATCGGGTTCAAATTACCGTTGGGATTGATTCAGAAAAAGCCCTTGAAGCTGTTGCCTCCGCTGCGCTGAAAGCAGGAAGGACTGTCAAAGTTTTAGTAGAAATGGATCTTGGCATGGGCAGGGTGGGTCTAGGTAACAAAGAAGATGTTGTTTGGCTTGCAAAACGTATCAGGAAATTCAAGAGTGTAGAGTACGCAGGAATTATGTTTTATCCTGGCCATATTCGTAATCCACAAGAAAAACAAGATGCAGGGATTGAATCTTTGGCTACAAGCCTCCGGAACTTATACGAGACTCTAGGTCTCGAAGGATTATCTCCAGAAGTGGTGAGTGGCGGTTCCACTCCAACGCTATGGCGTAGCCATGAAGTCCCTGGCCTCACAGAGATTCGAAGTGGGACTTCTATATTCTTTGACCGAGAAAGTATCACTACTGGCGTGGCCGATCTTGACGACATGGCTTATACAGTTTTGTCTACGGTAGTTAGTACGTCAGTGAATGGCCGGGCTGTTATTGATGCGGGATCCAAATCACTTGCCAAGGAATCATGGGGAAAAGATGGGGGGTTCGCTGTTCTTTTGGATCATCCTGAGGTGGAGTTGAGGGAGATTTCAGAAGAACACGGAGTCCTTGATATTAGTATGAGTGATTGGCGTCCTAAGGTTGGAGAAAGGGTACGGGTACTTCCAAATCACGTATGTGTGTCCGTCAATCTTCAGGATGAGTTACTAGTTTTAGTTGACGGAGCTTTGGAGAGTTGGCCTCTCGAAGCTCGAGGTAGGCAGTTTTTCGATATCACTATTTAGTTGTCAGATGAAATCTGGCTTAGTGGCATTAAGTAGGCGGTTGCTATTTCTTGAGATACTATAATTTAATAGAAAATATAAAATTGTAAGTTATTGTTTTATATAAAATTAAGAGGCTTTATCTTATGTATAACTTTAATATAGTGCACACTACTGATGCTCCTGAGGCCATAGGCCCATACTCACAAGCTGTGGTTGTAGGAGAATGGGTTTTTGCTTCAGGACAAATACCTATACAACCTTCGACTGGAGAAGTGATTGAGGGGGATGTGTCAGTTCAGACTGATCAGGTGTTGAGTAATCTAAAAGCAGTTCTTGAATCTGCGGGTAGCTCCTTGGATAAAGTTGTAAAAACCACTGTTTATTTGACTGACCTCGATACGTTTACAGATATGAATGCGGTGTATGCTGAATATTTTGGTGATCATCGGCCTGCCAGGGCAACGGTAGAAGTGGCTGGTTTGCCCAAAGATGTGGGCGTGGAGATAGATGTAATTGCCCTTAAGGATTAAATAATAACTTGGATTTTCGGGTATTATTATCTTTTATAATGTGGGGTAGGGGGGGCGGATGGGGTCTGGTGGCCCCACTGGTCTTCAAAACTAGCTTGCCCGGTTGAACTCCGGGTTGGTGGGTTCGATTCCCACACGTCCCCGCCACATCTAGAGCTTTCCAAATTATGATGGGTCTTTTCTATGTTGCCTAATTCTTTTATTTCTTCATTACATAATATGTCCTACAATCCGATAAGAGAGATCTCCAATGGATGCTTACACATGTGATAAATGTGGTATGAGCGTTAACATAACTTGCGGACACTGTGGCGAAGAACTCATTCACGATACGCTAACTAAGGATGATGGGAATACGGTAGAAGTTTCCAAATGTCCCGAGGGACACGGCATGATAAAATCACCCTTATGCTGCGCTCAAGACATGGTCTGCTTTTTCTAGGAAAGTCGGATATTTTTAGTTAAGACTTCTCTATAATATTAAGGTCCATACCATTAAGACCTTATCTCTGTGTTCAACTGAGCTGGAGCCTTTTGTTCTATAAGGCGTAATATCATCTCAAGACAGTTTATTCGGGGTATAGTTTATAATTTGTGTAATAATGGTCAGGGATCTATTTAGGTTGAAAAAATCAATCTCCGGTTGGGTTAAAATTTTCACTTGTACATTAGTCGTGGCATATCCCCTAACTGTGCCGTCATCTGCTTTTGCACAGAATGATACTACATCTGATTCTGTCAGTGCCCCTCGTCGACATAATGCCGGTGGTGCATTCCTCCGTTCTGTAATAATCCCGGGATGGGGACAGGCTGCGGTGGGATCACCTAATCGGGGGGGATTTTATTTTGCTGTAGAGTCCATGAATCTCTGGATGGTACTTAAAACTTCTAGGACTTTGAAGAGTGCCAGAAATAGTTTGTCACTAAGACGAGAGCAGGCTAAAGTACGGATATCAAATGAGGGTTTTGCGGACAATGTTGATATTGAAAGCCTTATTGACAAAGATCCTGGGGTGCAGGATGCAGAAGAGTTAGTAGAGAGCCGTTCGCAACAGAAAGAAGACTGGATTGCTTTAGGGATTTTCTTCCTTGTTCTTGGTGGTGCAGATGCTTTTGTAGCTGCTCACTTAGCAGATTTTCCAGAACCCTTGGAAACCAAGATCCGATCCTCTCCGGATATGGGAATGGAGTTAATGTTTTCTTTATCTTTTGATCCTTTTCGCCCTAACAGATCAAGGTCAGTTAGGAGAGATGGCACATGAACAGGTTAGGATCGGAAGGTTCGGACGCTTGAAACTTTATGCCCTTAGATTAGATATCTGAATTTAATAAATATTGCTATCCTTTCCATTCCTTGAGCGTCGGCTTTTCATCTTTTTGCAATACTAAATAACTGCGGTGGTTTACCCAGTCTCCAACGTTCACGTAGTAGCGTTCAGATCCTATTTCTTCAATGATGGGTACATGGGTGTGTCCCAAAACTACGAGATTTAGCTCTTGATTATCTTTTAATTTTTGTTGCCCCCATTCTTGGAGCACCCTTGATCGAATGTGTTCTCCATCAGATGGCTCTGGGCTATTAAGTCTATGCTTTGTCATAGAAATACGATTTCCTAAAGCTGTTCCTAAGTCGGGATCTAGCCATTGGAAAGATCTTATTATCATACGGTTGCGTAGCATCATACGAAGGATACGATACCCAAAGTTTCCACGCCCAAGACCGTCTCCATGAGCTATAAAAGTACGGAATCCAGCAAGATCCATAATTACAGGATTGCGTAAGAAGGTTACTCCGATCTCTTCGGTCAAGAACGGTCCTCCCCACCAGTCGTGATTACCTCCCATAAGTGTCACTGGAATTCCGGAATCTATAAGATTTCTGAGTGCTTCTAACACTCGTTCGTGACCTTTAGGAATTCCTGATCGAAATTCAAACCAAAAATCAAATAGGTCACCGTTGAGGATGAGGTCTGAAGCTACAGCCCCCGAATATTCTAGCCATCTTAGGAAGGAGTCTTCAGTATCTCTAGGAACTATTCCAAGATGTATATCACTTGCGATATGTATCGTTTTGTCTAGCATGTGGATTTTAATGTAACCTGGGCTTATTGCTATGATAAGATAGATTGTAGAGAGATTTTATGATGGTCGATTGAGAATTAGGATTTTTGTGAGTCATTTTATTTTTTACAAATATCTATAAATCACAAGAGGGAAATCATAGATGGATTTCTCATGACTATAATATCATACCTTAAATCTGGATTTATGTTGTTGCTTTGGGCATCTACTGTAATGGGGATATCCTGTGGAGGCTCACTCCCCCCATCTATTTCTCCAATTTTAGATTCAAATCAGGTAGTGGCCTCTACTAAGATTGGTAATCCGTTCCCACGTGCTAGTCGAGTAGTTTTCAATTGGAGTATACGCGAACCCAATCTACGCGTAGGTGGCGAAGGTGTTGCCCGTCTTGAGCCTCCTGATCGAGCACGCTTAGATCTATTCTTAGATAATGGGGAAACTCTCTTAGCCGTAGCTTTAGTAGACAACGATCTTCGTGCTCCTCGAGAAACTCCTATGCAGGTTATCCCTGCTCCTCCTTTATTGTGGGCATCTATGGGTGTCTTCAAACCTGGTGACAGCTTAGAACTTTTGGGTGCAGGGAAGAAGGGTGAGATTACAACCCTGGGATATAAAATTGACGATGATAATGAACTATGGTATCAAATTATTGGTGACAAGATAGTAGGAGTTGAGCTTTTTCGAGGTGGGAGTGTCTTACACCGGGTTTCCCTGGATCATGAAATAGGATGGGAGTTGCCTAGCGAGGCTGTATACCGCAATCTGGGGTCATTCCGGGAAGTTAAGATAACTGTCAAAAATGTGGAATATATGGATCCTTATCCTAGTAATATATGGAGCCCTCACAAATGAAGATTAGAGAAGTATGATTATTATCAGATCGATAGAAGCTTTGTTGATCAGAATGGCCATGATGAGCATCATAGCCATTCTGATGTTGTCTGGATGTAATTATAGCTTTCGTTCTGGGAGTTTTCCTGATCACATCCGTACAGTAGCTATTCTACCGTTTGAGAATGATACTAACCGTTTTGAACTAACCCAAGAAGTTCACGATGAGTTGCTCCGTGAGTTGCCGCGAGCTCTTGGAATAACTAATGCTGGTGAAGATGTTGCAGATGCAATAGTCCAAGGTCGCATAGTTCGCTATGATCTAACAACTCCTCTATTCAGGCCAGGCCAAGAGAGAGACCAGGTTGATGTTCTTCAGCGCCAAGTCAGTATCAGGGTGGAAGTAGAATTAATCGATATAAATCAGAATGTCATACTATGGGATGATCTTGCTCTTACTAGCGAAGGGCAATATCTAGAGGAAAGCGAAAGTGAAGAGGTCGGTCGAGCGGAAGCTATCCAATTGCTTGTTCAACGCATCGTGGACGGAGCTCAATCAAATTGGTAGTTTGGCACCCTGATTTAGATGAAACATTTATTTTTGAGTTTTTAAAACACATAACCTAGGAGTATTTTCGGTGAGATCGGTGTGCTTAGCGGTGGTACTTTTCATTTTTTGGCTTCTTCTGTCTGGACACTATACACCTTTACTCTTGGGATTAGGAGTATTCTCCTGCATATTGGTAGTATACATAGCTCGCCGTATGGACATATTGGATAACGAAAGTATCTCTTTGTCTCTTTTGTTAAGGTTTATCGCATATTCACCTTGGCTTCTCAAGGAGATATGGAAATCTAACCTTAATGTGGCCAGGATAATCTTGACTCCAAGCTTGCCGATTAGTCCGACTATGGCAGGATTCCAAGCTTTACAGAAGACTGATTTGGGACGTGTGATATATGCTAATTCTATAACGCTGACACCTGGCACTATCACAACTGATGTTAACGGTTGTGATTTAAAGATCCACGGATTGACTTGGGAAGATGTGGATGGGCGCCAAGAAGAAGATGAGATGAACGTACGTGTTTCTTGGGTAGAGGGTGTTAACTGATGTTCATCGTTGCTACAGCAGGTTTGTTAGTAAGTATGGTATTAGCTATGGCACGTGCTCTTCTGGGGCCTACGGTTTACGATCGAGTCATGGCTCTTAACATGTTTGGCACTAAAACTGTGATTCTAATAGCTGTGTTGGGTTTTCTTGTAGGGAGGCCTGAATTCCTGGATCTTGCTCTAGTCTATGCTCTTATCAATTTCATCGGTACTATCGCTGTCTTAAAATTTTTTGAGGTAGGTGATTTAGGACGTAGAGCGAATAATCATGTATCACGGGGTCAGCTATGATTGCAATTGCTGCTGACATCTTGAGTTGGATCGGTATTATTGGGGGTGTATTTTTCATAGTTGTAGGTGCCGTTGGGGTTATTCGTATGCCCGACATCTACACGAGGCTCCATTCGGCTGGAATGACAGACACCATGGGGGCAGGGCTTATGCTTATCGGTATGTCTTTCCATGAAGGAATCACATTAGTTACCGTCCGCCTCATTCTTATCTGGGGGTTCCTTCTTTTCACGAGCCCTATAGCTACATACGCCCTTTCAAGGGCTGCCCTCCACGGCGAAGTGACCCCTGTTCAAGTAAATTTTAAGGGAGGCTCATCATAGAAATTGTAGTCGATGTATTCCTCCTTGTCATGCTTGTCTTGACTGCCTTGGCACTGCTTAAGCTTAATAATCTTTTTGCCGTAGCGATGCTTGCAGGAATCTACAGTTTACTTTCGGCAGCACTATTTACGGTTATGGACGCTGTGGATGTAGCGTTTACGGAAGCTGCGGTGGGGGCTGGTATATCTACAGTTCTAATGCTGGGATGTATTGCTTTGGTGGGTCAAACTTCTAAGCAGCCTCCCAAACCGGCATTTCTGCCTCTTTTTGTAGTTTTTGTGACAGGTGGCATGTTGGTATATGGTACTCTGGATATACCTCCTTATGGGGATCCTGATAATCCAGTACATCATCACGTTGCGGATTATTATTTGGAAGATTCGAGTCATGATATTGGGATCCCAAACGTAGTGACATCTGTCCTTGCCAGTTATAGGGGGTACGACACCATGGGCGAAACTACAGTGATATTTGCGGCTATGGTGGGTGTTCTATTACTTCTGGTCCAGTCTCCCAGAAGGAGGGGTTCATACAAAGATAGTTCTCTTAAATCTTCCTATCATAACTCTTCAGATAATCATTCTATGCACAGTACAAGCGAGGATGATTCCTATCCGGGGGACAATTGATGGAAGATAAAATCATTATCCGGGTGGGTGCGAAAACACTCATACCATTCATAATGGTTTTTGCTCTTTATGTGCAATTTCATGGTGACTATGGGCCAGGTGGTGGTTTTCAGGCTGGTGTAATTTTTGCAGCGGGTTTCATTCTATATGGCCTTATTTTCGGTGTGGATATGGCCAAGAAAGTTTTGCCATTGTCGGTTGCATGGTTATTCGGTTCTGCTGGTGTACTGATTTTTGCTGGTGTCGGAGTCGTTACCCTATTGCTCGGCGGTGATTTTCTGGATTATAGCGTGCTTGCCCACGATCCAGAGCACGGTCAACACTGGGGGATATTGTTAGTCGAGTTAGGTGTTTTGACTACCGTATTCGGGGTTATGATTTCCATATTCTATTCCTTTGCTGGGCGACGGGGACTTGGGACGTGAATCTTTTAGGGCTAGTAAATTACTGGGCCTTCATTATTCTCATGATGATAGGGCTCTATATCCTGCTCTCTAGAGGCAATCTGATAAAGAAGATGGTAGGGTTGAGTGTTTTTCAGACAGCGGTCTTCATTATGTATATCAGTATGGGTAAGGTCCAGGGTGGAACAGCACCGATTCTGATGAATGGTGATGTTGCATATTCTAATCCGCTTCCTCACGTTTTAATTCTTACTGCAATCGTTGTCGGTGTGGCTACAACTGCTGTGGGTTTGAGTTTGATAGTACGTATCCACGAAGCATATGGTACCATTGAAGAGGACGAGATCCAGATTGAGGATTTCGGCACGTGACCCAGCATCTCCCAGTACTACAAGTTGCCATCCCTCTGTTGGCGTCAGCAGTATGTGCGATTGTACGAAATGCTCGCATTGCTTGGCTTATTGCTTTAGCAACGACCTGGACAGCATTTGTCATAGCACTGAATCTTTTGTTCCGAGTTCAGTCGGAAGGCATCATCAGCTATGCTCTGGGTGGTTGGGCGGCTCCTTACGGAATCGAATATCGAGTTGATCTACTGAATGCATTCATATTGGTGATTGTTACTGCCATCGGTTCGGTAGTTATTCCTTTCGCTCTCAAGAGTGTAGAATGCGAAGTAGATAAATCTAAAGGATCCCTGTTCTACACAGCCTATATACTTTGTTTTACAGGTCTTTTGGGTATTGCTGTTACAGGTGATGTATTCAATGTATTCGTTTTCCTAGAAATTTCTTCACTGTCTGCCTATGCCCTTATTGCGATGGGGCAGGATCGTAAGGCACTTACGGCTTCGTTCCAATACCTAATCATGGGTGCTGTGGGGGCTACGTTCATCGTAATCGGTATTGGTTTGATGTATGTGATGACTGGTACTCTGAACATGGCAGATCTAGCAGCTCGTATTCCAGAAGTTAGAGCTAATCGTACGATTCCAGTAGCGTTCGGTTTTCTCACTGTTGGAATTAGTTTGAAATTAGCACTCTTTCCTCTCCATCTCTGGTTACCTAATGCGTACACATATGCTCCGTCTGCTGTCACAGCCTTCATAGCATCCACAGCTACTAAGGTGGCAGTCTACGTGCTTTTGCGTTTCTTCTTCACGATCTTTGGGATAGCATTCTCATTTGACATCATGCAGCTCCACATTGTGCTACTCCCATTGGCCCTGATTGCTATCTTCAGCATGTCTCTGGTGGCCATATTTCAGCAGAATGTTAAGAGGATGATGGCTTATTCCAGCCTTGCTCAAATTGGCTATATGATTCTTGGGATTAGTATGGTTTCGGTAACGGGACTCACGGCGGGCATTATCCATTTGTTCAATCACGCTATGATGAAGGGCGCCCTCTTCATGGCACTAGGGTGCGTTATGTATCGAATAGGATCTGTAGATATTTCCGCCATGCGGGGATTAGGAAAACGAATGCCCTGGACCATGGCTGCTTTTGTCGGTGCGGGACTCAGTTTGATAGGAGTACCACTCACAGTAGGGTTTATCAGCAAATGGTATCTTATTCTTGGAGCCCTGGAACAGAGTTGGTGGCCTGTCGTGGTGGTAGTACTTATCACGTCTCTAATGGCTGTAGTCTATATTTGGCGTGTTGTGGAAGTTGCCTACTTCAAAGATTACCCGGACTACGATTGTAAACCAGTGTGTGAGGCTCCATTAGGACTACTTGTGCCAACATGGGTTTTAGTAGCTACAAGTTTCTATTTTGGCATCGATGCTTCTTTCACAACTAAGATAGCTGAAGCCGCCGCACGGACACTCTTGGGGATCGGACTATGACTCTGGCTATGACATCTGGACTTATAGTCATTCTCCCTATTGCAGGAGCTTTATTCGTTGGTTTCTCAAGTAAATGGCCCAACGTGAGAGAAGGATTCGGGCTCATTACTGCAGGGGGACTGTTTGGCTTGGTTTTAACTCTTATCGAGCCGGTTAAAAACGGACAACGTCCGGAGTTAACGCTTGTAGAAGTGGTTCCAGGAATCGAGCTGGCACTCCGTGTAGAACCACTAGGATTGTTGTTCGCTTTGGTTGCATCTTTTCTATGGATTGTCACAACGTTGTATGCCATAGGATACATGCGCGGACACCACGAAGAGAACCAAACTCGTTTCTTCGTTTTCTTTGCTATTGCCATTGCTGGTGCTATGGGAGTGGCTTTGTCGGCCAACCTTTTTACCCTCTTCACTTTTTATGAGGCCTTGACGCTCTGTACCTTCCCATTGGTAACACATCATGGTACAAAAGAGGCCAAGAAGGCTGGCCGAGTGTATTTAGGAATTCTTTTGGGTACCTCTGTATGCTTTCAACTTTTAGCAATTATCTGGACTTGGCAGATAGCTGGCACAGTTGATTTTATGAACGGTGGTATCTTAGCGGGTACGGCCAGTAATGGAGTGTTAAGCGTTATTCTGGTCTTGTTTGTGTTTGGGGTAGGGAAGGCAGCTGTCATGCCGTTCCATAGATGGCTACCCGCAGCTATGGTAGCTCCAACACCAGTCTCCGCACTTCTTCACGCTGTGGCTGTGGTTAAAGCGGGAGTATTCACCATCCTGAAGGTGGCAATATATATTTTTGGTATCGATCTTTTGGGAGTCTTGGCTAGCACCATTTGGTTGGCCTGGGCGGCGGCGGCTACCATTATCCTTGGGTCACTGGTGGCTTTCACCAAGGACAATCTCAAGGCCAGGCTGGCTTATTCAACGATCAGTCAACTTTCTTACATTGTCCTGGGTGCTCTTTTGGCTAACGAATGGGGTATTATCGGTGGTGGTATGCACATCGTCATGCACGCTTTTGGCAAGATTACACTTTTCTTTGCTGCAGGAGCTGTATTGGTAGCAGCACATGAGAAAGATATTAGCTGTATGCGTGGATTGGGTCGTAGTATGCCAGTAACGTTCGCATGTTTCTTCGTTGGTTCGCTGAGTATAATTGGCGTCCCTCCAGCAGGAGGAGCTTGGAGCAAGTGGTTCCTTGGACTAGGTACTCTTGAAGCAGGACAAATGGGTTTACTCATAGTTCTTATGGTTAGTTCTTTACTGAGCTTGGTCTATCTTCTGGAAGTACCTGCGAGAGCTTTTTTTAGTTCTCCTAGAGAAGACGTCCATAGTGGCAAAGGCATCCACGAAGCCCCTTGGCCTTCTTTGGTAGCCATGGTGATCACTGCTTTGGTCACACTAGGGTTGTTTCTGAACCCTGATCCGTTCTATGAACTTATGACATTAGTGGTTTTCTCGTGAGTGAGCACGATCTCCAAGGTCAGAAATCCCCGATAGAAGAGAGGAATCACATCTGGGATAATCCTCAAAACGTGAGTCTATTGTTCAAAATTTTCTACGTGTGTTGCGTTATCCTTGTACTGCTTGACTTTGTGATCCATCGACACAATGTGCATAGCTGGGAAAATCTTATTGCCTTCTATCCCATCTACGGGTTCGTCGGTATCTGGATCTTAGTTCTCATTGCCAAGCAGATGCGACGTGTACTAATGCGTCCTGAAGATTACTACGAAAGGAGAAGTTGACATGCCTCCATTCGTGATATTCTTGATAGGATCTTTGGTTGTTGCATTTACGAGAGGGTATGTGCGCCGTGTTGTATTGCTTGCTGTTCCGGTATTAGGAGCCCTGAATCTCTTGAATGTCCAAGAAGGAACTGTCATTCAAGTCGAGGTTTTGGGTTATACTCTGCTTCCATTCGTGGTGACTCCTCTTGGGATGCTTTTCGGGTGGCTTTTCCACTTAGCTGCCTTCCTCGCTAATCTATACGCTCTACATCTCGATGAGGGTGATCATCCGGGTGTCCAGCATACGTCAGCTATGCTTTATGCTGGTGCTGCATTGGGTGCCGTGTTTTCTGGCGACTTAATATCGCTGTTTGTTTTCTGGGAGCTTCTCGCATTCACTTCGGTATTTTTAATCTGGGCTAGAGGGACTGAAAGTTCTTTGCGTTCGGGGTTCCGTTATTTGGTGATACATGTGCTTTCAGGAGTGCTATTGCTCTCAGGGGCTCTCATGCGAGCCCACAGTACAGGATCAATCGAATTCGGACATATTGGTTTGGATGGGTCAATAGCAGCTTGGATTATACTTATAGCCTTCGGTATAAAGGCGGGATTCCCGTTCTTACACAACTGGCTTACAGATGCATATCCACAAGGCACACCTACTGGCACCGTATTCTTGAGTGCTTTCACTACTAAGGTAGCAGTTTTTGCTCTGGTGAAGAGTTTCGCTGGTGAAGAGATTCTGATTTATGTGGGTGTAGTTATGACATGTTTTCCAATTTTTTATGCAGTTATTGAAAATGACCTACGCCGGGTTTTGAGTTACAGCATGATCAACCAGATCGGTTTTATGGTTACCGGTGTCGGGATAGGAACTGCGCTTGCTCTAAACGGTGCCGTGGCTCACGCTTTTGCCGATGTTATTTTCAAGGGTCTACTATTCATGAGTATGGGATCAGTCCTTCAGATGACAGGTCGAATTAATGGCTCAGATCTGGGTGGGCTCTACAAGACGATGCCCATTACAGCAACGTTTTGTATAGTCGGTGCCATGGCAATTTCGGCGTTTCCGCTATTCAGTGCTTTTGTAACTAAGTCCATGATTATGGCTGCTGCTCTGGAAGAGGGTTACGTCTGGATTTGGCCGTTCCTTCTCTTTGCATCTGCTGGTGTTTTAGAGCACGCAGGTATCAAGATTCCATTCTTTGCATTTTTCGGCCACGACTCAGGAATTAGAGCTAAAGAGCCACCTAAAAATATGTTGGCCGCTATGTTTATCGCAGCAATTCTTTGTATTGGGATCGGATCATTTCCCGGATTTCTCTATGCCATTCTACCTTTTGCAGTTGAATACAACCCATATGATGCAACTCATGTTTTGACTCAAATGCAACTCCTTTTCTTTGGTGCCTTGTCAGTTTTATGGCTTATGAAGGCGGGCATCTATCCACCGGAACTAAAGTCAGTTAATTTGGACGCCGAGTGGTCTTATAGATGGCTGGCTCCTAGACTGATCCGGAGTATTGGTGGTGCTATGGCACGCGTAGATCTATCTATTCGCGGGATAGTCATAGGTGTGCTCCAGGGTGCCCTAGCTGGAATCGTACGGAGCCATGATACGAAAGGAATTATGGCACGAACCTGGACCACTGGAGGTATGATATTCTGGGTTGTTGTACTCTTGGGAACTTACTTGGTGTTCTACCTCTGATCTAACCGATGTCTTTTCTTCGTTTGGGGACGAGGGGCTCCCACTTAGCTCTTGTGCAAAGCCGGACGATTAAGGCCAAGCTTGAGTCGGATGGATCCACCGTAGTCGAGTTAGAGGTCATACGAACTAAGGGTGACGCAAATTTGCTAGAACCTCTGCCGGCAATTGGAGGCAAGGGGTTATTCACCCAAGAACTCGATCAGGCTATTCTGGATAAGAGAATAGATTTGGCGGTTCATTCACTAAAAGATCTCCCAACCGAACTCCCTGATGGTCTTTGTCTGGCTGCGGTTCCTGCTAGGGTAGACTATAGGGATGTTCTTGTGGGATCCAGGGGCGAGAGGATTACCCTGGCTTCCCTTAAAAAAGGATCAGTTGTTGGGACAAGTTCTCTCCGGAGGGCTGCTCTATTGCGAGCCTTTCGTAAGGATATCGAATGTCGAAGTATCAGAGGTAATGTGGATACGCGTATTAGCAAGGTGGACAATGGCAGTTATGATGCTGTGATCTTGGCGGCGGCAGGCTTGATCCGTCTTGGTATAGAAGACAGGGCAATGGAGTGGTTAGATATCACCTCTTGGTTACCAGCTCCTGGGCAAGGAGCCTTGGGTATTATCACTCGTATTGATGATGCAGAAACCCTTTCTCTGGTGAAAAGTTTAAATGATCAATATACGCAATTGGCTGTTAACGCAGAGCGGGTATTATTAGAGAATCTGGGAGGTGGGTGTCAGGTTCCTATTGGAGCCTTGGGTGTAACTCATGGGGATATCATCCGTCTTCGGGGATTGGTAGTTAGTTGCGACGGGACAAAGATGGTGCGAGGAGATATTACTGGATCTGCTATCGATCCCAGAGAAGTTGGTGTCCGTTTGGCTAATATCCTTAAGCAACAAGGTGCAGAAGTTATTTTACGGGAAGTTTTTGACTCTTTTTCAAAAGATCATCCTAACTAAGCTTTGGGATAGAGGAATATGATGAATAGGATTAATGGCCGTGGATTTGGTGAAATGAGGCCCCTGGACATTGTCTTGGGGGAAGCACCTTATGCCGAGGGATCTTGTCTGATATCGACAGGGCATACCAGAGTACTTTGCACAGCCAGTGTCGAAGAAGGCATACCTTCTTGGCGAGAGCGGATCCAATCTGGTTGGGTGACAGCTGAATATAGTATGCTACCCCGGTCGACCCACACACGATCTCGGAGGGAAAGGACACGGGTAGGTGGCCGTACTCAGGAGATACAGCGTCTCATAGGCCGTTCTATTAGATCGGTAATAGATCTCAAAGTTTTAGGCCTCCGTACGGTAACCATTGATTGTGATGTTCTCCAGGCTGACGGAGGAACTCGAACTGCAGCTATTACCGGGGCCTCTGTTGCTCTTAGGATGGCTATGGAAGATCTCGTTAATGAGGGCATACTGGAACGTAATCCCATGCTAGAAATGGTGGCTGCGGTGAGCGTAGGTATAGTCAACGGAAATTCTATGCTAGATCTAGATTATCTGGAAGATTCTTCTGCTCAAGTAGATATGAATGTTGTAGCTACAGGAGAGGAAAAATTGATAGAAATACAAGGCACCGCAGAGGGGCGTCCTTTTAGGAGAGGAGAGCTTGACGATCTTCTAGATTTTGCTTTTGAGGGAATTAGGTGTTTGATCTTGGCTCAGGAAAAGGTTTTTGAATAATGTCGAATATCACTCCTTCGGACGCTTATTAATGGAATTGTTGGTTGCTACACGTAGTATTCATAAAATGTCAGAGATCAGAGGTATCCTTAAAGGTGTACCACACTTGCGAGTCATAGATCTTTGTGAAGCAGGGATATCTTACCATGCTACAGAGGATGACCTGGAAATTTTTGACACCTATGAAGAGAATGCTTTATCTAA
>DEAF01000033.1:2462-34826 GCA_002346625.1 Gemmatimonadales bacterium UBA2989 | reverse complement strand
AGCTATATGGCTAATATTGGTGCTGCCCGTGGCTCCGTAAATCAGAGCGATTCCATATAAAAAAAATCCCGTGGAAAACGCACCAAGTATGAAATATTTTAAGCCTGCTTCCGCAGACCTCTTATCACGACGATTCATCGCTGTTAGAGCATATACAGCTATAGACATAATCTCGAGCCCCAAGAAAATCAGGATAAGATCTCGTGCGGCCGCCATGATCATCAAACCTACAGTTGAGTAAATAAGAAGTCCGTAAAATTCTCCTGCCTGTAGTTTTTGATTTTTTACGTAAGGAATCGAAATAAGAACACTCAATCCTAAAGCTGCTATGAATATCCAGTTTGCAAATAAAGCCAGGGAGTCTAGTGCTATAACGGATGTGTTCCCCACTTCTGATATACCGTAAAGCCAGCTGTTTGCCAAAAATGCGACGGCCACCCCTATTACAGCTATCCATCCTAGGTCTAGAGCAGGACTGTGATCATCTCTCCTCCTATCACCTACTCCCAATAGCAGGACAACCATGCCAAAAACAGATAAGACCAATTCCGGGGCCAGTGCAATCAAAAAATGTGCCTGAGTACTGAAATCAAGATGCATGTGCTTAATTCACAGTCTCATCAGAATTTAGATGATCAGCAATTTTATTATCATCAATATTAGATGTATGAATTATAAGTTCGGGGACACTTGAAATTATTTCATATTTATTGTCCTCTGAATCATTTAAAGATGTTGAAGCCTCAACGTTTTCGATGATTGCTTTCACACTCGGTTCCATGCGCTCTAGGAAGGGTGTCGGGTAAACCCCTATCCAAATCATAAGAGAAATCATAGGTGCCAGAATTATTATCTCTCGTCGAGAAAGGTCTTGGATTTTAGAATTTTTATCTTTATCGAGAGGATTAAAATGAATGCGTTGAACCATGGGTAGCATATAATATGCTGCGAAAATCACCCCAGTGGTTGCCAGGCCTCCTATTACAGGATGACTCTCAAAGGCCCCCAGGAGTGCCAAAAATTCACCTACAAAACCACTTGTACCTGGAAGGCCGATGGATGCGAGCG
Organism: Gemmatimonadales bacterium UBA2989; assembly: GCA_002346625.1. Classification (GTDB taxonomy): domain Bacteria; phylum Gemmatimonadota; class Gemmatimonadetes; order Longimicrobiales; family Gaopeijiaceae; genus UBA6934. Next base: position 33,758 of record DEAF01000033.1, on the reverse strand, counting down.
CCGTAATAACAAATGCCGTAGCCAACCAAGGTGCTACAAGGCTTAGGCCACCGAAATCTTCAATTTCACGGGTATGCCTACGCTCGTAAAGCATTCCTAACAACAGGAATAGAGTTCCTGTAGAGATGCCGTGAGAAATCATAACCAACATTCCACCCTGAAGGCCATTGATGTTAAGAGCAAAAATTCCAATAACGACAAATCCCATGTGAGCTACTGAAGTATAGGCAACTAATTTCTTAGCATCTGGTTGAACTGCTGCTACCCAAGCAGCATAAATTATCCCCACAACGCCTAGGGTCATCATAATCATAACTACTGTAGGATGTTGAGACGCCACAGGAAATAACGGGAGCAAAAAACGTACGAATCCATAGGTTCCCATTTTTAAAAGAACAGCAGCCAACACTACAGATCCAGGTGTGGGCGCCTCTACGTGTGCATCGGGGAGCCATGTGTGGAATGGAAAAATTGGCACCTTTATTGCAAAAGCCAAGGCGAACGCTGAAAACAACCAGATCTGCTCTGTGGGAGACAGAGAGATTTGAAATAAATCTATAAATGCAAATGAAGGAACCCCTGTCAGTGTTTTTGCTCGGAGGTACAGATAGAGAATAGCCACCAACATAAGAAGTGACCCGAAAGCAGTGTAAAGGAAGAACTTTACTGCAGCATAAATTCTACGCTCACCGCCCCATATTCCTACAATGAAGTACATAGGGATCAAGGTCATCTCAAAAAACACATAAAATAGAAAGAGGTCCAGTGCTGTAAATACACCAATGACTCCAAATTCCAGAAGAAGCATCAGAGCATAAAAAGACTTCTCTTTTTTAGTGATGTAGTTGAAGGATCCCAGGATTGCGATTGGTGTCGTTAATGTGGTTAGTAGCACTAAAAAAATACTGATACCATCGATTCCTAGAGAATAACTAGCTCCCCATTGTCGGATCCATGAATGGCTGCTTGAGAGTTGGTATCCTCCGATATTTATAGCAGGGTCATAGGCCCACCAGAGGCCCAGGCTTAACACTAAAACAACTGTGCTCCATCCTAGGGCTAGATATTTAGCCCGTTCTTCAGGAGACCATAATACATGCACCATTCCAACTATTGGAATCCAAACAAGAGAATGGAGTATCCAGTCGTTATAGGAAAAGAAATTTAGCATGCCATTATTCCATCAATGACATAGGTCTGTAGACACCTCCGTCTCCATTCCATCAGAAAATCACAATTCCAAAAATCAGGAGTATCCCAACAGTGAATATGAAAGCGTATGTATTGACTTGCCCGCTCTGAGTCAGGCTAGCCAACCACCCCAATGCTCGCATTCCACCAGCAACTATGCCCACAGACCTATCGATAATTTTTATATCGACGATCCGCCAAGCAAATTTTGATAATCTTTGAAGAGTGCGTATGAAAATGTGCCCATAGAATTCGTCTACATACCATTTATTGTATATGACTTTAGATAGTCCTCTGGGATCTGAATCTTCTGTAGCAACTGAGATTTTATCTGAACGCACCATCCATACCGTGACAATCAAAACTATAAGGGCTGCCGTTGTAGAAAGGGCGCCCCATGCAACTTCACCTCCTCCAAGAGGGGCCGAGTGGGATATTGCGCCCCAATGAATCTCTTGTATATGGTGAGCAGATTCAGTTACTGGTTCCAGCCAATGGTGTAGCCATCCTGCCATAGGGATGTTGCCAAAGCCACCTAAAAATGACTGTTGGATATCCTTGCTGACGTTGATCCATCCTCCGATGACTGAAAATACAGCTAATACCACCAATGGTATCCACATATGCTTAGGTGCTTCGTGGAGGTGCCCAAACTCTTTACTTCCTGTTCTGTTCATACCGTGGAATGCCATAATCATGAGGCGCGTCATGTATATAACAGTGAGCATGGCAGTCACTAGAGCCATCACCCAATAGACAGTATAGAGACCTGGATATGGAGCATTATCAGCTCCAGCTATGGATCCGGTCATCCAAATGATTTCATCTTTACTGAAAAATCCAGCAAAAGGCCAAATCCCTGAAATTGCTAAAGTGGCAATCCACATCGTAATCCACGTAATAGGCATACATTTCCTAAGTCCACCCATATTTCGTATATCCTGAGCATCCCAGTCTTTATGCGTTTGATGTAACGCATAGTGCATAGAATGAATGACAGCACCAGCTCCTAGAAATAGGAGGGCCTTGAAAAAGGCGTGGGTTATGAGATGGAAGAAGCCAGCCGTATAAGCTCCTACTCCTACTCCCAAAAACATATAACCGAGTTGTGATACTGTTGAGTATGCCAACACTTTCTTAATGTCATATTGCTTGAGTGCTATGGTGGCTGCAAAAAAAGCTGTAAACACACCGATCCCCGCCACTATTGCACTACTAACAGGAGCCATTGCAAAAAGAAGTGAAGAACGTGCTACCAGATAGACACCAGCCGTAACCATAGTGGCCGCATGGATTAACGCTGATACTGGAGTCGGGCCTGCCATTGCATCAGGCAACCATATATATAGAGGTATCTGTGCACTCTTTCCAACGGCTGCCAAAAGGAAGAAAAGAGTTATCGTCGTAACAAGTGGCCCTCCATATTCGAAGACTTCTTCTCCTCTGGCAAAAATACTTCCATAATCAAACGTTCCCAAATTTGTAAACAAGAGGAATACTGCCAATAAAAACCCAAAGTCTCCAATTCGATTAACGATGAAGGCCTTCTTCCCTGCAGATGCTTTTTCTTCTTGGTCAAACCAGTAGCCAATTAGTAGGTAGGAGCATAATCCGACACCTTCCCAGCCAACAAACATGACTGGATAATTAGACCCCATAACCAATATTAACATGAAAAAGATAAAAAGATTTAAGTATGCAAAATATCTTGGATACCCAGGATCTCCATGCATATATCCCACACTGAAAATGTGGATCAGGAATCCTATACCAGTGATGATCAATACCATGATTATTGCGAGTTGATCGATCTGAATAGCTGCAGCAATTTCTAGGCTTCCTGTAGCCATCCAGGTCCAGTATTCGCGAATAATAGGCTCACTCGCCTCACCTTCTAACATTCTCACAAAATTGATTAGAGTGAGAACAAACGCTACACCTATTACTCCTGGCCCTATCCATCCAGGCCAACTGTGAGCCTTGGAAGAGTTCAGCCCTGCGGTAGTGTCTTCATTGCCCTCTCTTATGATTGCGGCAGATTTTTTCGCTTCCCAGAGTGCGAGAACTCCGTTGATGAAAAATCCCAAGAGAGGCAAAAGGATTATCAGGCCAGGCAGTAGAGGTTCCCAGCCTTCTCCAATTCCAGTTTCCTGGATCAGATTAATATTCGACACAAGCCAGAGTCTTACCACTTTAACATTCTAAAATTATCCACATCCACCGATCCGTAATGGCGAAATATCGAGATAATAATCGCAAGCCCAACAGCTGCTTCAGCGGCAGCTACTGTCATAACAAAAAAAACAAAAACCTGACCATCAATACCCAGATACCTAGAAAGAGAAACGAAGGTCAGGTTGACCGCATTGAGTTGGAGTTCAATGCATAGAAACATTATGATTACGTTACGACGTACAATCACTCCCATCGTTCCAATAACAAATATTAGGGCAGAAAGGATGAGTGATTCCGGTAACATCACACTCTCTTTTTAGCCAAGGCGATTGCGCCTACTATAGTTACAAAAAGGAGTATGCCTGTTAACTCAAAGGCAACGACATAATCAGTAAACAAAGGATGAGCGATTACTCCTACAGCACCATGCTCTAAAAGGTCGGCATCGATCACCATGCCTGCTTCAGGATTATTGTAAAATTCTTGAGATCCTACTTTGAGTTGTTTCGCCAGCAACCCTCCTAGGCTACCTGTTACCGCAAAACCCAAAACCACGATCCCCCATCCTCGAACAGCTCGCTGATAATCATGTCCTAGATTCAAGAGCATTATCACGAAAAGGAAAAGCACCATTATTGCACCAGCATAAACCATGATTTGGATTGCTGCTAAAAAATGGGCTCCTAGTAGCACGAAAATACCAGATATACCTGCCAGGCTCGTAACCATAAACATTAGACTGGTAATTGGGTTACGGCCCATAACAACACCCAAAGCACCCCCTAGTACAATTGCAGCGAATACGTAAAAAAGGATTTCAACCATAGTTAATATTCACGTTTGGTTGATCCCAGATAAAATTCATTCACTCTTTTGATCCTCTGGATCCCATAACAAGGTTACTGGGTAGTCCGCATTCATAAGACGGTCTAGGTCATAGACAAAACGGTCGCGGGAATATTCGGCGTTTTCGAAATCACGGCCTACGTGAATAGCTTCAACAGGACATACTTCTTGGCACATTCCGCAAAAAATACAACGGAATTCATCTATCTCATATACAATAGGATATCGATTCCCCTGATCGTCCTCACCACCGATAAGACGTATGCAGTTTGCGGGACAAACTGTGGGACATAATCCACACGCAACGCACTTAGGCCGACCATCTGCATGAACTTCCATGCGATGCGTGCCTCTCCAGCGTGGACTCAATTCAGTCTGTTCTTCAGGATATTGTTGTGTGATTTTATGCGGTCTCACCATATGACGGAGAGTTAAAAACATCCCCTTAAGAGCTGCTCTCAAATATGATGTACGCCCAGGATCGGGTCTGTGCATGGATTTTACTGTTACAGCCATATTGATTCCCTGGATTTAGTTACAATTAATCTCATGTGACACATTTCAATTGCCTGCCACAGGATTTTTTTTAATAACTCCATTTTTTTGTACTGCAGCACCTTCGATGATACGACCACGATCGAGATAAAAAACAAATGCTAACGTGCACAAGATACTAACAGCTGTTAGCACAAGCCCATAAGTGAATCCATAGATGATTCCTATCTGATCGAGTATTAATATGGTGCTGGCCACGATCATCATATAGGCGAGTGCACTAGGGAGAAGGATTTTCCATCCCAGATGCATGACCTGGTCATACCGGAAGCGTGGCAGGGTCCAACGAACCCAAATGTACAAGAGGACGAAAAATCCCGTCTTGGCTACGAAGGAAGCAAAGGTTAACAGAGTCTTCCATAAAGCTGGCGTTGCCATAATGGGTGATCCCTGAGCATCAAATCCACTTATCAGTGAACCCCCATACCAGAAAGCATTGTCCCAGGTCCCTGGCAGATCCCATCCTCCCAGAAAAAGCGTTGCCATTAGGGCAGAGGCCGTTATCATATGAGCATATTCTGCAATAAAAAACATTGAAAATTTTATCGCAGAATATTCCGTGTGGAATCCCGTGATGAGCTCTGATTCAGCTTCTGGCATGTCAAAAGGAAGACGGTTCGTCTCGGCAAATGCTGAGATGACAAAAAGTATAAACCCAAGAGACAACGGGAACGCATACCATAGCCCTAATTGCTGCTGCTTCCATACAACTTCAGTAAGTGTAACATTGCCTGTGAGCATTAGGACAACAATTAAACTTAACCCTAGAGCCACTTCATAGCTTACCATTTGAGCTGAGGCTCGAAGCCCACCCAGAAAGGCATATTTATTATTGGAAGCCCACCCACCTATGACGATCCCGTAAACAGCTAAGGAACTGAGAGCAAGGATATACAGGACGCCTATAGGAACATCGGCTACGATCATATCTACTACTCCCCAAGAGGTCGGGAGAGGTGCTGCGAAAGGAATAACTGCAAATGTTACCAACGCTGGAGTCATGGCCAACATGGGGCCTAAAACAAAATAGAATCTCGAAGCAGAATTAGGGAAAGACTCTTCCTTCAAGAGATTTTTGAGCCCATCAGCTATTGGTTGCAAAAGACCAAAAGGGCCAACACGATTGGGCCCTAATCTATCTTGAATGAATGCGGACACACGCCGTTCAGCTAGGGTGGCATATGTGACAGCGAGGAAAACCACCCCAAACATCACAGCTACTTTAATAGTAGATGTTATTAGGAATGGAATCCCAGATACCGGTTGTGCCAAATCCACTTTAATCTTTCATTACTGATATGGTGTCATTGATTTGGGCTCCGCGATCTCCTAGGTCTTCGTAAGCTATTCCAGCATATTCAGACACCCTGTTAGCGAGAGCTTGAAATGCTTGATCGACTTTTGAGAGTGACGGATGGCCACCTTCAAGGATAGCGGTCAATTCCCCTAAAACAGACCATGCTGGTCTCGCAGCCCCTAATATGTCTACAGCTGGCCATAAACGCTGGACTCGACCATTGTGATTTGTAAAAGTTCCTTCTTGTTGGATAGAAGTAGTGACGGGTAGAATAAAATCTGCAGCATTCATCACACTTGATATGTAGGCTCCCAAATAGACGATTGTCTCCGCCTTGAATTCTAGATCTTCAGGGATCTCTTCGAGGGGATCCCCCAAGACTAAAATTACTCCTGTATGATTTATTACATCTTCTAATCCACCTCTTCCGTAATCGTCACCCACACGGCTGCAGCCTATTAGGTCTGCCCCCCTAACATTAGGAGCTAAATCTCTTCTGCGAGCAAGTCCATTAAATCCCGGTAGGATCAGTTCTTCTTCAGTTTTAGCAGAACGATAAACCACATCTCCTCCACCGAGGACATCCAACAAATTTACAACCGCAAACAAATCTTCATTGGGCCAAAAAGGAGACACCACTGCCCTGACATCACCTTTCTTGGCTTCAAGGCATTTGGCAAGAGATTCTATAGCATTATTCCAGCTCGTGATCTCAATCTGTTCAGTTGTTCTCACCATGGGGGCCTCAACACGATCGCCACGGTTTAGCCATTCATAATTTCCTCGTCCATAATCACATATCCAATGACCATTTACTTCTGAATTATGTCGAGGCTTTATTCTATGTACGAGATTGTCCCGAGTGTGCAAATCTATATTGCATCCCTGGCTACAATTGGGACAGATTGAAGGAGTGTGCTCTAAATCCCAAGCTCTAGCTTTATGCAAAAAATCTTTAGAGACCAGTGCTCCTACAGGACAGATATCAATAACGTTGCCTGCCCAGTTAGCTTCTTCTAGGCCACTTTCAAAGAAAGTATCAATAACCGAACGATCACCTCTTTCAACGACTGCCAAAAGAGAATTTTGTTCCATTTCATCCATGAATCTGACACAACGAGTGCACATGACACATCGGTCACCATAAAAAAGGACATCACCCCCGAAATCGTCGCGACCCAAAACACGTTTGGGTTCATGGCCTCGTCCGTGTTCCCTGCCCTCCGCAAAAACATAATCTTGAAGATCACATTCCCCGGATTGATCGCAGATGGGACAATCCAGCGGATGATTGGCCAAATAAAACTCCAAGACCCCTGTTCGCATCTTTTGGGCCTTTTCGCTTTTTGTAAAAACAACTTGATCTTGAGCAACTTGTGTCGTACACGATGGAAGAAGCTTGGGGGCACCTTCTACTTCTACGAGACAAAGGCGACACATAGCAGGTGACGACAATCCCGGATGATAACAGTAATGAGAAATTTCTTTCCCAATACTTTGAGCAGCCTGGAGGATTGTAGTACCGGCGGGTACGGCAATCTTATCTCCATCAATGGTAAGAGTAGTATTTTCAGCCATAATCCTAAGTTATCCCAAGTTTTTCTCCACGACGTACCATAGCTACATATTCATCTTTAAATTTCACTATAGATGATTGTACGGGAGCCGCTACAGAATCTGAAAGAACACATATCGTGGTCCCCACCATTTGGTCTGTAAGATCAATAAGTGTTGTCAAATCTTCCTCTGTACCACGACCATCCTCTATGCGCTTAAGTATCTGAGTAACCCATGATGTTCCTTCACGACAAGGTGTGCATTGACCACAAGATTCATGAGCATAGAACGCGGCCATCCTCATGACCTGATGGACAATATCAGTGGATTCGTCCATCACTATTACAGAGGCACACCCCAGCATAGACCCAGCTTCCTCTACACCCTCGTAGGAAAGTTCACAATTTTCACATTCTTGAGCAGAGAGAATAGGAACAGAGCTGCCACCGGGTATTACAGCTTTCAAGGACCGATCTCCAGGAATACCTCCAGCAATTTCATAAATGAGCTTGTGCAGTGGGAATCCCAAAGGCAACTCATAATTCCCCGGTTTATTAACATGTCCACTCACACAAAATAATTTGGTGCCAGGACTTTTCTCTGTTCCCCACTGCCGGTACCACTCCCCCCCATTTTTTACTATCGGAGGAACAGCACAAAGTGTTTCGACATTGTTGATTGTTGTGGGCATCCCAAAAGCCCCTACGGCAGCTGGGAAAGGAGGTTTAACCCTCGGTTCCCCCCTACGTCCTTCTAGGGAATTCATAAGCCCTGTCTCTTCTCCACAGATATAAGCCCCTGCTCCAACGTGTACAGTTAAATCAATGTTTTTCCCAGAACCCATGACATTGTTACCGATAAAACCAGCAGAATATGCATCCTCAACGGCGCGAGCTAATACCTGAGTTGCTTCGAAAAACTCACCCCTGCAATAGATGTAAACATGATCTGCACCTATCGCATAAGCACCTATGAGGCATCCTTCGATAAGTAAATGCGGAACCCAGCGAATCAATTCTCGATCCTTGAATGTTCCTGGCTCCGATTCATCGGCATTGCACAAGAGGTAGTGAGGGCGAGATTTATCTTTAGGCATGAAGCTCCACTTTAAACCTGTGGGGAATCCTGCCCCGCCTCGTCCCCTTAATCCTGAATCTTTGACAATTTCGATTACGTCTTCAGGGCTTATTTCTAAAGCCTTTTCAAGGGCCTGGTATCCCCCCCTGGCCTTCCACCCTTCTAAGGTCCGTGCTTCAGGGTCTCCCAAATATTTAGATATTATCGGAACTTCTTGATCATGACTATAGGGGTACCCCATGCCTAACCCTCTTCTTCTTGGGACATGGAAGATTTTTCATGAATACTCTTCAAGTAATCAACAATTTTAGGGACTTCGTTAATAGTTACGTTTTCGAAGTATTGAGAATTAATTTGTACACAAGTAGGAAAGCCACATCCCGCTAAACATTCTGCCTCTATAGTAGTGAATATTCCGTCATTAGATATTTCACCCAACTCAGCATTGGTATATTTCAAAAAGGCATCTAGCACATCCTCGCCACCACATAAATTACAACTAATATTGGTACAAACCTGGATTAAATATTTTCCTACAGGTTGTTTGTTATACATAGTGTAAAAAGTTGAGACACTACGAACATAAGCTGGTGATAGCCCGATCAGATTAGCGATTTCATCCATAGTTACTGGAGATATATAACCTCTCAGTTCTTGAGCTAAATTCAGGGCTGGGATTAGTGCAGCTTGTTTATCTGGATAGCGTGTTAATATTTTTTCAAAACGCTCTTTGTATGGCCCCTCAAAAAGAGAGGCGTCTGGATTTTTATCTTCGAGCATGTAAGGGTAACTTGGAGACACCGAAGGGTGTCCCCCTCCAATTGGCCGTTCCCCTACAAAATCGATACCCCGTACTTGTTCTTCCGTGAGGTCATACTCTCCAGTATTACCTGACCAGCCATCGTTTTTGAAAGGGATCTTGCTCATCGATCTATTTCACCAAGAACGATATCCAGGCTGGCATTTATCATGATCAGATCGGAGACAAGATGGCCCTCTGCTAATTTAGAGATCACTGATAAATTGACGAACGAAGGGGGGCGTATCCTCCATCTTACTGGCTTGTAGCCTCCGTCACTTACTACGTACATGCCCAATTCACCCTTGGAACCCTCTACTGCGAAATAACAATCTCCAGCTGGTACGGATATCCCTTCTGTAATCAACTTGAAATGGTGAATCATCGACTCCATGTCATTCATGCAGTCAGTTTTACTGGGGAGAGACACTCGAGGGTCATCTACATTTATAGGGCCTTCAGGAAGGCGATCAATAGCCTGATGGAGTATTTTAATACTTTGACGCATCTCTTCCATACGGACCAAATAACGATCATAACAATCGCCATTTTCTCCTATAGGAACTTCAAAGTCATAGGTTTCATAATCGTAATAAGGATGATCCTTACGGAGGTCGTAGGGCACACCAGAAGCCCTGAGATTAGGGCCGGTCAATCCATGATTTATGGCATCTTCCCCGGAAATAACCCCGACGTCTATGGTTCGTCCGAGATAGATCGCATTTGTAGTTAACAGTGAATCGATTTCGTCCAGTGTTTTCGTTACAGTATCAAGGAAATCTTTGAGTGACTCAATCCATCCGTCAGGTAGATCCGCCATCATGCCGCCAACCCTTGTTGCAGATGTAGTTATGCGTGCACCTGTAAAGGACTCATGGAGGCTATAGATGCGCTCTCGTTCTTGGAATGCGTAAAGGAAAGGGGTAAAAGCACCCACATCTATTGCGGTGGTTCCCAGCCATAAGAGATGGCTGAATATACGATCCATTTCCATACATATAACACGAACTATTTTACAGCGTTCGGTCACTTCTAGCCCCATTAATTTCTCAACAGCCATAACGTAAGCACAGTTATATATAAGAGGTGCCAGGTAATCCATCCTATCTGTTAGAGGAACTATTTGATTCCATGTTCTATATTCACCAAGTTTTTCAAAAGAAGAATGCAAATATCCTATATCTGGCATAACCTTAATCACAGTTTCACCGTCAAGCTCACAAACCAGCCGAAGAACCCCGTGGGTCGCAGGATGTTGAGGGCCTATGTTAATCAGCATGTGTTCTGAGCCTATATCAGGCTCTATGGACGATACATGCGTCATGACGCATTTCCTTTGTCTGTATCGTATTTCGGCGAAGATACTGCAGGCTCACCACCTATTTCTAACATCTCTTCTGTATAGTAATCGTGATAATCCTGAGACAAGGCACGTCTTGTTTGTTCAGCCCGCGAGAAACGTCCCCTTAATGGAAAATCTTTTCTGAGGGGATGTCCCTCATCATATGTCTTAGGCATAAGAATACGGCGTAGGTCGGGGTGCCCTATGAACTCAACACCGAAGAGATCATAGACTTCACGCTCTAGCCAATCAGCTGATTTCCATATTGAAGTTACAGTTTTTATAGTCAGATTTTCGATCTCTAATTCACACTTAATTCTAAGAGAATTCTTGTGTTTAAGGGACCAGAGTTGATAGACCACTTGGAGTGGAAGCCCCTCCCCAAAATCGACTGCCGTCACATCAACTAATAAATCATAACTTTGAGTGGGCTCTTCCCTTAACCAAGATAAGATTTCAGTATTTTGAGATGGACTGACAAAGACTACACACTGGTCTCCAGCATTAATCTCATGGTGTAAAATAGATTCACTGAAAACGTTTTTTAGGGCGTCTATAGTATTATTTTCTGCCATGTTCCATTTTTTTAAGGAAGCAAATCCTTGGGTCGATCCGGCCTCTTGGTTTGGGCTAAGCCCGTCAGGTATTCTTGTTGAGTAGAATTCCCAAAGGGTCCAGACAGTGCACTAATATCTTCATCTCCTGCCTCGGGAAGGCCAGCACGATCAGGGTCTTCTGATCTGAGTTCACTATGATCGGCAAGAGTTTCTTCTCGAATCTTTTCTTGGATCATCATCAGTCCATATATAAGGCCTTCTGGACGAGGCGGGCATCCTGGTACATATACATCTACTGGAACTATGGTATCGATCCCCTGAACCATTGAATAGGTGTCGAATACCCCCCCAGAGCTGGCACAAGCACCCATGGAAACCACCCACTTAGGTTGCATCATTTGATCGTAGGTCCTCCTAAGCACAGGAGCCAGTTTATACGGCACGCGTCCAGCACAGATCAAGACGTCTGCCTGCCTAGGGCTGAAAGACATGCGTTCCATGCCGAATCGTGCCAAATCAAAATTAGATGCAGCAGAAGCCATCATTTCGATCGCACAACAAGCAGTCCCGAAAGGCATGGGCCAAAGAGAATTCTTGCGTGCCCAATTTACCACAAAATCTATTTTAGTAGTTAAGAATGTAGGACCGCCTCCGCCCATTTCAATGCCCTTATGTCCACCCGAATAACCCATATCTTGAGCTTCAAAAATATCCTGTGTATTCACACCATCCCTGTTCAATCCCATTCTAATCCTCCTTTTTTCCATTCGTAAACAAGTCCAACGGCAAGGACAAATACGAACATACTAACTGCCAGAAAGGCTCCCCATCCTAACTCTCGCATCTCCACAGCCCATGGGATTAAGAAGATGGTTTCCAAATCAAATACGATAAAACTTATAGCTACTAAGTAGAATTTAACTGAAAAACGAGCACGCGTATCTCCAATCGGGATCATGCCTGATTCGTACGGCATATCCTTTTGTGGATTTGGGCGACGTGGATTAAGAATGTGAGAAGCAATGCCCATTCCTAGGGCATTGACGATTGACACACCAAATAGGATCAAAAGCGGTATGTATGATCCCAGCATTGCGCCTGAAGATTGTAGATTGTGAAATGATTCACTAAGAAAGTATTCCAAGGTTAGAATAAGTGTCAAGATGTTTTTTGATGACTTAAATAGAGTTTGTTTGCAGTATCGTCTTAAAGCATCTTACTTTGTTAGATGTAATTTTAAAAATTAGACTATTCTAAAGTTAGAGTTTCTTTTAAGAACTTAGTTTCCATCTAAAACAATTCAAGCCATAAAATATGCCAATCAAGAGCGACAACTGGATCCGTATGATGGCCGAAGAACACGGAATGATAGAACCCTTTGAAGGCGGACAGGTAAAGGAAGGTAACATTTCTTACGGGCTTTCCTCTTACGGATACGATATCCGTGTCGCCTCTGAATTCAAAGTTTTCACGAACGTTCACAACGTAATTGTTGATCCTAAAAAATTTGACGATCGATCATTTGTAAATGTTAACGAGACCGAATGTATCATCCCACCTAATTCTTTTGCTCTAGCAAGAACTGAAGAATATTTCCGGATACCCCGTAATGTCTTGGTTGTTTGTGTGGGGAAAAGTACCTATGCACGATGTGGCATAATAGTCAATGTGACTCCACTGGAACCTACTTGGTGTGGAAATCTGACCCTAGAGATATCCAACACCACACCGCTCCCGGCAAAGATATACGGAGGAGAGGGCATAGCCCAAATCCTCTTTTTCGAAGGAGATCAAGAGCCGGACATTGCTTACGCTGATCGCAATGGTAAATACCAGGATCAGGTTGGAGTCACACTCCCCAAGCTGTAATAATACCACCTGGATACAGATAGTGCATTATGAATTTTGTATCCCTAAAGCTTGACCATCACAGAGAAAGCCAGTAGTGTGGCCCGGTTCAAATAGGACAGACTAGTGCTCAAAAGAGTACGTAACTTACAAAACGTTTTAGAGGGAGCTGGTGCATGACGCAGGGGACAGTTAAGTGGTTCAACGATAGTAAAGGGTTTGGATTTATAACTCCAGATGACGGCGAACGTGATTGCTTCGTCCATTACTCCGCAATCCAAGGAGAAGGTTTCAAGAGCCTATCTGAAGGAGACCGGGTAGAATTCGATATGGGAGAAGGACCTAAAGGTCCCGCTGCTGAGAATGTGAGAAGGAGCGGCTAGGCCGACCTCTAATTGAGTGCCCCCTACTTGGGGGGCACCTATTCCATTTCATCAGTTCTAACATAGTTCGACAAAACACTGTAATTATGTTTTAATCCTGACTACTTAGACTTACGAACAAAGTCAGGGAAGAATGCTTTTTGATGCCAAGTTTCAAGGGCAGGGCGTTCCCAATACCCCGCTCGATATTCAGCCAGGCTTACCACAGTGTTGTCGAACACTATGGTATTGGTATCGACCATCCCCTCTTTTGCTAAAGATTTGAAATCTTGGCGAGATGATTTTTGTATTTCTCCTTCTTCCAGAAACCATACTGAAGAATTGTCTACAATAGACACACCAAGGGCCTTCTCTTGATTTTTTAAGAGATTAATCATGGTATCGATAGAACAGCCCGATGGAGGCTCAGAAGCTTGGTCTACTGCAATGAGTAAGAATCTTCCATAACGCCAATCCCGGCCACACCGCAGAAGTGTTCCGTGGGCAGTCCAGGTATTTAAAAATTCATCCACAGCAGCTAGGAATTTCTCTTCTTCACCAGATTCAAGCTGCCTGCTAAGACCAAAAATCCACAAGCGTGACTGGTCCGGAAGTCTATCGAACATGACCCTGGGCATCAGTACGCCCCTATTTCCTAAGTATTTTGAGAGCCATCTGAGTCTGAAGAAATATCGTAGTTGGTAAACTTCACTGGAGATTTGTCCAATAAGATTGCCATCCAACGGAGATCTTCTGTGTTTTCCAACATAATCTTAACCATCATAGTAAGAGGGATGGCCAGAAGAGCTCCCACTGGACCCCACAACCACGCCCAAAACAAAAGAGAAAGCACTACGACAAGAGTTGATAAGCCTAAACGTCTCCCCATCAAATGGGGTTCTATGATATTTCCAAAAACTGTATTAATAACTCCATAGGATACTGACACTGCAATAAAGTGCCCCAGCGCTCCGAATTGAACCAGACTCAATACTATCGCAGGAATAGCGGCCAGGATGGATCCCACAGTGGGTATATAATTCATAACAAATCCAATTAGGCCAAGAAGCACTGGGAAATCTAATTTCAATATCCAGGCCACAGTTCCTATTAATAAACCAGTGGCCAGACTAACCGCTGTTTTGATTGCAAGATATTCTTGAATTTCTTTTACTATCTTAGTCATCCGACTTTCACTGACATTTTCATTTCCACGGATTGCACGCAATTTCTCGGGGAATACTGTGGCCTCAGCTAATATGAAAACCATGACTAAAAGAACCAAGAAAGTGTTGCCCAAAAATCCGACTACACGTGCTGCTGTTTGGCCAAAAAGAGCAATGGCGGCCCCTGGATCGATTAACCCTAGATTAAGATACTGTTCTAGAGGGAGCCCTACCCTACCACTTAACCCATAAACCCAAGAATCGTATAAAGCACGCAGTCGAGCCTGATAACTAGGAAGCTGGCCTTGAAGGTCCGCTACAGATTGAGTGGCGAGAAGAATGATCCCCGAGAATATGGCACCTATAACCATAATCGTAATCAAAATAGAAAGTGATGCTGGAATACGAAAAGATCGGAGCTTTGACATCAGAGGCATGCTCAATACTGACAGGAATAGTGCCAAGGCAAATGGGAGCAGGACACTGGCCCCCATTCTTAATCCAGCAATAACAACAACCAAGCTTGCTCCCATTAACAAGAAGCGCGCTCCCGGGGTATTATTTCTCTCTAAGATCATCTAAGATTTTGTAAAAGGAAAAATTCTGATAGTTATTTTTGATTCCTATACTTATAATAATTAAAGATCGCAATAGAACGTGTGCAGTCCAAGGGCTTGCTAATGGCTGAACACCATTCGGACCCTACGGTTCCGATTCCAGAATCCGACCATGAACTTATCAGCCAATGCCGGATTGAGACATTCAAATCCGGAGGCAAGGGCGGACAACATCAGAATACCACAGATAGTGGCGTTCGTCTAATACACATACCGAGCGGTATTATCGCTTCCGGCCGGCGACTCCGGAGCCAACATGGGAATAAAAAGGCTGCGCTTAGGATACTACGCAAAAAACTTGAAGCCTCAAGAAAAAAATCGAAACAACGTATTTCCACAAAAATTTCTAGAGCTGCCAGAGAACGACGCTTAAGCAACAAACGGCAACATTCGGCTAAAAAATCACTTAGAAAAAAACCCTCAGAAGATACGCAATAAAGTCCTGCATAGGACCATTTTAAAAATTGCCTAAACGCGCCCGGCAGGATTCGAACCTGCGACCTACGGATTAGAAGTCCGTTGCTCTATCCGGCTGAGCTACGGGCGCTTATGCCCCGTGATTGTCAGCAATAACCTGGTGGAAGCTAATAGACCATTGTGGGCCGTCAACGAGAACCAATAAACTTCTAATTTTCTTGGCAACTCCATATATCACCTACTGTGAAACCGTCTGGAAAGGGATCTTCCAAATCAACTACATACTCTGCAAAACCAGTAATCCATGCAGTCCCTGTAATAGTAGGAACAACAGCTGAATACTCTCCTACTTTAGTCTCATGCAAAAGTCGACCCGTAAACACGGTGCCAAGAATACCTTCATGCCTGAAATCCTGACCTAACGAAAGCTTACCCTTAGCATATAGGGTTGCCATCTTGGCACATGTACCTGTACCACAGGGAGATCGATCGAGAACCCCCTTCCATGTTGACGGGCGATTCCAATCCAATTTCCCAGTAGAAACGATGACCGTGTTTCTTAGATCCGCATCTGAACTAATGGGTGGCGCCGACAGCTGAGCAATCGTCACACCACGTATCTCAGAATTATTAGGATGAATACAATCTAGTTGTTCCTGGGCAGCTACCTTTATCATTTCACCTAAGCGTACCGCATCTCCAGCCTCATCAGGAGTTAACGTCAGCCCTAAAGGTTTTGCATCAGCGATCACAAAAAACATTCCCCCATACGCTACATCCACGATTACAGTGCCCAGTTCGGGAACTTCTACCGCTGAGTCCAGATGTACCGCAAACGCAGGAATATTTTCAAAGGTGACCGCCTTAACCTTACCCTTATCCACTTCAGCACGTACCACTATCAATCCAGCTGGAGATTCAAGCTTGAGTTCAGTGACCGGCTCTTCAACATCTACCATCCCTGTTTCAATAAGAACAGTGGTGACAGCGATTGTATTTGTCCCCGACATACCTGGATATTCTACTTGCTCCATAATCACATATCCTGCATCTGCCTCAGGTATAGTAGGAGGCAAGATCAGGTTGCAATTAGCTGCAGGATACCCACGTGGTTCGCGAAGCATACGTAGACGAAGTCCATCTTCTTTATTTTTGAGATATAGCATTTTTTCAAACATGGTTTCGCCTGGAACATCGTGAACCCCTCCCACAATAACTCGACCTGGCTCACCACATGCATGCGTATCAACTGCTTGGATAACGTTGTCTAAATGCATTTTTCCCCCTAATCCAAATACCTTAATCCCATTCTCCAAAGTCTAATGCTATTTAGCCACAAACTCCTCCAACTTACCTCTGCGTTTTGCCATCTCCTCTACGTCATCTAGCTCAATGGGAATCCATTCACTTATCCATTCATACCCGTCCTGTGTGACAAGAACGTCATCCTCAAAGGCAATTCGAGGGCCATTGGGAGGAGCCACTCCTTGTTCGATCGACAATGCCATACCTGGTTTCATGGGTACCTGATAGTCACCTTCATCGTGAACCTCCATGCCGATGAAATGACCGATGCCATATGTATAGTATTCATCATACCCACCAGCTTCCTTGAGCATTCTTACTGCTAAATCGTGAAGTTCTTGCCAGGTCACCCCCGGTCGAACCTGTGAGATCACGGTTTTTTGCACATTAAGGGCGATCTCATAGAGCCTTCTTTGCTCATCATTAAAGGTTCCATCTATAGGAATATTACGTTGTATATCTGCCGAATAATGATTGAATTCAGCACCAGTATCCGTATGGAGCATATCATCGGACTGGAAGACATCTTGCCCAGATCGAGGTACATACTGAATAAATCCTTCAGGTATTCTATGTGTACGTGCACGCCCAGTCATGGGAGCTCGACGGACTGCAGTTGGGAATCCTAAATCCGCACCACGGTATCGATATACGAAATCCATGACCTCCATTACTTCGCGCTCAGAAATCCCGACCTTAGCAACACTTAGTGCTTCGATGATACCTTCTCCGGTGATATCCACAGCTCTCCTTAGATTAGCAATCCCGTAACCATCGTGAAGCATACGTACCGGATCTAAAATGTCAGCGCCGTCTCGTAGCTCCATTTCTGGTGAAAACCTTTCAAACCGTTTAAAGAGTTTCAGGCGTGGTGGCTCTGGCATGCCGAGACGGAAAAACCGAGGATAATTAAGGTATAGAGTTTTATGATTTCTCCCCCAAATCTTAGAAAGTGCAGCCGCAAGAGGCCAACGGCGGATTTGTGTGATACGCCAATCCCGATAGTCAGTCATGGCTACTGACAGTTCTTTTTCAAGCTCTTGATAATCCCTGACATCGTCGATGCCTGTGACCCTTCGAACGGATTCGATGTCAGAAGAAGTAAAAAGTACGACCCAATCTTTCTCGGCAGTTGGGATCAAAAGAAGAGCCGACCCAACACTCTGAAGCCCTTCTAGCCCGGTAAGAAATATAAAATCATGGTTGTCGCTATGCGGAACCTGAAATTCCAACCTGCGTGGCTGCACCCATTCCACTGAATGGACAAGCATGGCACCTTCCGGGATAGACTGTAAAACCCTTTGGCGTCGCTTGGAAAAAGTTTCGCGGAGCATTTCAGGATCGGGACTGTCAAGATCAAATCGCTCCGCCAAAGCAGCCTCTTCATTGTAGTTATAGGAAAAAATTTGCTCCTGTTGCACAACATTTCCTATTCCATAGACCAGACTTGGAAATACTACAGCAACGATAGCCATCGATAGTGACTTTAGGACGGAAAAATTTTTAGTCATCGGGAAATCTCCTGATGGTTATTTTCAATTTTACGCTAAAAAATGACGAGTGGCCTGATCAACAAACACTTTTTCAGGCCATAGTAATACAGGGATTATTTTAACTTCTCTCCACACAAACGACAGAAATTAGAAGATGAATCGCGTTCAATATTCTTACAATTAGGACAATGGCGCACCTCTGTATCCGTAACTGGGCCTCTTACTAATTCGGCGCCCAGGATCCCAGTAGGTATGGCTATAATTGCATAACCTAAAATCATAACAATCGATGCCAATGTTTGCCCCAAGGGAGTCTGTGGGACGACGTCTCCATATCCTACCGTCGTAAGTGTGACTACTGCCCAGTAGATAGACTTTGGAATACTCGAAAAATTCCCCGAAGCCCCTTCGATTAAGTACATGAGGGCGCCGATTTGTACAACCAAGGTCAATACTGTTAGTAAAAATACAGAAATCTTATAGCGTGACTGCCTTAGGGCGACCCTTAGTAACCTGGCCTCTCCAATATACCTGACAAGCTTTAGTACTCGGAAAATCCTTAAGACCCGAAGAATTCTTACAACACTAAGAAACTGACCCCCGGGAATCAAAACACTCAAGTAAGTGGGGATTATTGCTAAAAAATCAATGACCCCAAAAAAACTAAAGATATAAACACGAGGTAGCCTGACGCACCAAATCCGCAATCCGTATTCAACTGTAAAGATTACTGTGAACAACCATTCGAGTGCTTGGAGTTCTACCCCGTACTCAGTTCTAATTTCAACCATAGAATCGAGCATGACGGCTATAACGCTCAAAATTATAACAACGATTAGAATTACATCGAATATTCTACCTGCAGAAGTATCGGTACCAAAAATAATCCTGTATAAATCGGCCCTAAAAGAATCAGCAGGCCCACCATGCTTGAGCCGTAACATAAATTATATGATTCCCCAATTTTTAAATTCAGGTTGTGATATCACTGTTTGTTCGAACTCCGCCAAGCCAATTCAAATTGTTTAACACAGGATTTTCCCTGATCTCGTCCGTTCAATCCATCTGCTTCAATAGTATTAAGGGACAGAGACCTCCAAGTAGACGCAAATTGTATATCCCCTGCCAACTCTACTTCCCTAGATGGTACGGCAGGAGACATTAATTCTTTCAGCCACACCTCTTCAGAAACAGAAACAACGCCTACGTTATCAGTTGCTTTAATGATCACAGTGCAATTCAAAATGGCGAAACTATCCCCCAATTTCATGCCAATCTCAGCAAGGCCTTCTTCGAAAGCAGATTCCAATTCTTGAGTGTAAATCAATTGACCGCTGATCGGTGCGTTCCAAGTTACCATCACAAAAGGAGTAACCGCATCAATACCTTTCAGCGGATCACGTAACTGGGATGGCAAAATCACAGAATCCAAGTGTGAAGCCACTATCTCTTGGTCAACATCACTTATAGAGGCACGTCCCATGAACCATCCTAGCAACAACATAAATAGAGCAAATAACAAAATTTTTTTCATCTATACATCATCTGTTCTTTGTTGGGAGAATCTTATCCCCTATTCGATATAGTAAATCGCCCAGTTAAGTTTGATAGCATAGGGTACCCTTTGACTTGACACAACTAACGATGATATCGACTTTCAAAGGCCCATTTATAAGGAGGAAAGGTGATGAAACGTAGGAACTTTGTAAAAACAATCGGAGCAGTGGGAGCTGGATCTACACTGGCCGCAATCCCTGCTTGTGATGCAGTGAGGACTAACGGTGGCTTAGTGGCGACATCCGATGACGTTAATCAGCTTCCAGAGCCCGGAGATGCCTTAGTAGCTCATTGTAAGGCAATTCTAGAACAAAATCTCGTGGTGCCTGGCGAGACTTTCGTATTAGCTACACCCATGGTATTCGATAGAGATTATATGCTAGCCCTGTTGGTAGCTGCTGGCGAACTAGGAGCAACTGGCTTACATGCAGCTGTAATCTCACATCCTTTTGATCCAAACGCACCACAGTCTCGGACAGATGGCCCTCCAGGATACGCCTTAACTGGAGTCCACTGGGATCTATATGCTGAGGCTAACCTCTTGATCACCACCTCAATAGGAAAGGCACCAGGACTTCCTGGTCCATCTACATCCTACGCAGTAACAGCTGGGGATCATCCGTACGCTAGTGATCACGAGTACATTAATCGTCCTGGCTCGAAAACCAGATGGCTTTCACTAGGCGGTTCTGTAGAAAACCAGAAACAATTCTTCCCAACTGCCGATAGAAGAGAACGCACCCTTAGGGGGGCAATCCTTCTAGATGAGCACCGTGGAGAAATACGTGTAACCAGCGACGCTGGGTCGGACTGGACTACCTCAAATATAGGCCGTCCAGGACATGCACAATATGGAATCGCAGACTTCCCAGGAAGATGGGACAACTTCGGTTATGGATGCGTTGCATGTGCCCCAGAAGAGACCATCGGTGAAGGCGTTTTAGTGCTACAGCCCGGTGACGTAATTTCCTGGAATCCGAAACCTCGCGGTTATGAGGTTATTTCCGAGTCAGTTACGCTGAATTGGGAAGGCGGATATGTGGTGAGTATCGAGGGAGGCGCATTAGCCGACGAGTACAGAGCACATATGGAAGGTTTCGGAGACCCCGAGTCTTTCGGAATCGGACACTGGGGTTGGGGTACGCATGAAGCAAGCGACCCAAGCTACACCAATCACTACCACCATAACCATATTGGTAGCCTCTTGTACAACATCGGGATCAACGTTGCCCATGGTATTGGGGGAGCAGAAGCAGGCTACTCCGGTCTTGGAGATTCAAGAAGGACAGCTCCTAATCATTCGCACTTTGCTATGTTCGGGTGTGATGTATTTATCGGAGACCAGCAGATAATTAGTGCAGGAGATCTTGATCCCATAGGTGGAGGGCTCGGCTAGTATAGATCAAACCTGCGGCAGGTAAATAGATTCCTGCTGGATAGTAAAAGCCCCATGGCCGCTCAAGTGGCCGTGGGGCTTTGCTATCGTAACAATCTACTATTAGAAAAATCTTGTTCAGCCCACCAAGACTCAATGTTGAATTGGATCATAGTTAACGCTGGCACGAGCAGCATAAGAACTAGAGTGGCAAACAAAATTCCAAACGCCAAAGATGCCGCCATGGGTATCAAAAACTGAGCCTGTAGGCTACGCTCAAAAACCAGTGGTGCAACACCAAGGAATGTAGTGAGTGAAGTCAATAATATTGGACGAAAACGCTGCTTGGCACCCTCGATGACAGCATCCCTGGCACTTGCACCATCACTTTTAACTCGGTTTATAAAATCAATCATAACCAATGAATCATTCACGACGACGCCAGAAAGCCCGATGATTCCAAACATCGAAAGAATACCGACTGAAAGACCCATAACAAGATGAGCCAATAGAGCTCCAATTATCCCGAAAGGGATCGCCGCCATTACAACTAATGGTTGAATATAGGATCTGAAAGGGATAGCAAGGAGTGCATATATTATTAAAAGTGCTACAAGGAATCCTTTGCCAATCGAACTGAAAGTTTCTTGTTGTTCTTGCTGTTCTCCGCCAAAGCTGAACCCTAAATCGGAATCTTCACCTGCGACTTGAGGGATTATCACATTTGCGATCTGATCTTTTACAACTTGGCCAGTGATTACTGCGGGATCTACATCACCAGTGATTGTAAGGATGCGTCTTCCGTCTTTACGACGTATAGTCGTGGGGGAACTGCCAAACGACACTTGAGCAACACGACTTAGGACAACCTGCCCCCCGTTCGGAGTTTGGATCATGTGATCTTCCACGTCCGTTATGGCATCACGCTCTTCTTCAGGCAACCTTACATATACGCGTAAATCTTCACGGCCACGCTGTACCCGTAGTGCTTCGTCTCCAAAAAAAGCAGACCGCACTTGGCGAGCAACGTTATCAAGTGTCAGCCCAAGGGTTCGAGCTTCAGGGTTGAGGTGTAATTGCATCTCTCGTAGACCTTGATCCTGATCTGTTTTTACATCAAAAACACCGCCGAGAGTCTTAAGCTCCCGCACAATCTGTCTTCCGATTTCCGAGAGACGATCGGGATCAGGATGTGAAAGCTCAACTTGTACTGAAGCTCCAAGATTCACGATTTCAGATGAAAATGTGAGAGCACGTACTTCCGGAATATATCCAATTTCTTCTCTCCAAATTTCTTCGAAGCGAGTTGATGAAATGTCCCTGTCTTCAGCATCGAGCAGTCGGACATCTACATACGATTGATTGCTTACCGGAGCCCCTGCAACTATCGAAGCAAGCGGGCCACCAGATAGCGGCGGCTGCCCTACAACACTATAGACCCCCTTGACTAGTCTCGGTGCATCCTTGCTTCGTTCTTCTGAGATCCGCCGCTCAGCACGATCGGCAGCTTTTCGTATTCTTTCCGATACCTCGTAGGTCAAATCAGCTGGAGTGCCTTCAGGCATCTCAAGACTGGCAACGACATTGTCACCTTCGATTCCTGGGAAAAATTCAACCTTCAATAATCCAGCTGGAACCATAGCCACAGAAATGATGACCATCCCTATTCCTAAAGCAGTAACTATACCCGGTTCCTTGGTGGCAAAGCGAAGCCCACGATCAAGGGGTCCGTCTGTGAACATTTGCAATCTTGTGCTGACACGCTTTTGTACGCCCTTAATCGAATTCACAATTCGATTATTTCTATCACTCTTACGGTCGGTAAGATGAGCAAGATGATTTGGTAGAATTAGCAGAGATTCGACAAGTGACAGCACTAGTACCGATATCACTATCACAGGAATACCGCTCAACACTTTCCCAATAGCACCAGGCACAAAAAGGAGGGGTGTAAACGCAGTAATAGTGGTGAGTACTGCAAAAATCACCGGGGCTCTAACACGATTAGCCCCGCGAATCGAAGATAGTACCCCCTGCCCTTTACGTTCATGTTCTGAATAGATGTTTTCCCCAACAACAATGGCATCATCAACCACTATTCCTACTGCAAGGATAAAACCGAACAAAGATATTACATTGATCGAAATCCCTAGGAGCATCATTACAGTAAAGGTCCCGATAAACGAAAGTCCGATTCCCACAGCAACCCAAAGGGCCAGGCCTAATTCTAAAAAGAGTGTGAGTGTGATTAGGACGAGAAGCAGCCCTAATCCTGCATTCTTGATCATCAATCTTAGGCGATCTGACAGGATATCAGCATCGTTATTCCAAATTTCGAGAGAAACTCCTTGAGGTAGCCCTGGAACTATATCCTGCTCAAGCTTTTCTTCTACAGCTTCAACGATCTCCAATACACGCTCATCAGAAGTTCGATACACCTCGACTAACGCTGCAGGATTGCCATTGTACCTGGTAATGATATCACTGTCTTCAAAGCCATCCCGTACAGTCGCGATGTCCCCCAGGAGCACAACGGTCCCGTCCGATCGACTAATGACAACAATGGATTCAAAATCCTGTTGGTTATAATTCCTCCCTACTGTTCTTACACGAACCTGTTCATTGCGGGTTTCGATACTTCCTGCAGATAAATCGAGACTTCCCTGTCGAATCGCACTAGACACATCCCCCAATGTTAACCCAAGAGACCTTAGCGTTCTCTTGTCTATCTCAACAGAAATCTCGTATAGCCTGACCCCGCTGGTCTCAACGTATGAGACCTCATTTAACAAAGAGAGTGCATCCTCCGTTCGGTATGCGATTTCTTTAAGTGTTCGTTCAGGTATTTGGCCAAAAACAACAAGCTTGATAACGCTTTGACGAGTAGTGAGTTCTCGGATCTCTGGAGGCTCGGAATCAATTGGAAAAGTTGTGATCCGGTAGACTTCTGCTTTAACATCTTCAAGAGCTTTGTTTACATCAGTTCCTAATTCTAATTGGATAGATACGCTCCCCAGCCCTTCTGCAGCTACCGACATAACTTCATCGATCCCTTCCACCGCCTGAATTTGTTCTTCAATCTTAAGAATGATCGATTCTTCTACTTCTTCTGGTGTAGCCCCAGGATAAAGAACCGAGACTTGGATCGTATCAAGGCTAAATTCAGGAAAGACTTCCTGCACTAGAGTGCCCAAAGAGAGCACCCCCGTAAGTATCACAAAGCCCATCAGGAGATTAGGCGCCACCTTATGGCGAGCCATGAATGCTATGGGGCCCTTAAAGTCTTTCGTGTTCTCCGGGATCCTTTCGGGATCCGTAGCACCTATATTGTCAGACATATAGATACTCTGCCCTATCTACCTTCTGGGTTGGAAACCCGAACATCCATACCATCCGTTGCAATAGATATCCCTGTTACAATAACAAGCTGACCGTCCCTTAAATCCCCAGTCACGAATATCTCTTCTCCAGTACGTTGCAGGACATCAACGGGAACTATCTTCACCTGGCCACTTGGATTAATCGTCCAAACCTCATTCCCCGGTCTCAACGCACGCAATGGAACAACGAAATATTCATCTAGCTCAAGTCCTTGGATCTCCACTTTTACAAATTCACCAACAAGCAATGGGGGAATCCCCGCCATGGAGTCAGAAGATTCACCCGAATGGAAAGGATCAAGGACCCGAACTACCACATCAATAGTTCGACTCTGTTCATCGAGAGCAGTTTCAGCACGGTCCACATAGCCATCCCATGTAAATTTCCGCTCTCCATATACAGCTATAACGACAACCCCAACAGAAGAATCAGAGTCTCCAGCTTGAAATGACCAAAGGTTAGGAATTAAGACAGCGTCATCGTCAGAAATCGGAACAACGACCTCTACAATGTCAGAAGCATATATTTTACCTAAACTCTGTCCCGGCATCACATAGCGTCCCAGGTCGGCTATTTCGTCCCTCACCCTGCCATTAAAAGGCATGACCAGATCAGTGCGAGAGAGTGCAATCTCTGCATCGCGCAATTGAGCTTCAGCTCTACTTAGGTTAGCAATGGCGGCTTGTCGTTGAGGCTCACGCAAGGTCAAGGAGCTGGGAGGGGCTGCAGCCCTACCCTTTTGTTTCTCTCGTGCTTGAAATTGTTGATACTCATCTTGAGCAATCCTTGCCTCTTCCTCGGCCTGGAGCACAGCAACCCGTTGCATGGCCACCTCCGCCCTTGCCTGTTCCACCCTATTCAGATAATCGGTTGGGTCAATCTTAACCAAAACTTCGCCCTCGGAGACACGACCTCCACTCTGCATGTTAGGACTAACCCCTACAATCTTACCGCTAACTTCAGAAGAGACATCTATCTCTGAATGCGGACGCACAGTCCCGCTACCGAACACCGTGATTGAACCAGACTTCAAGGCTATGGATTCAACAAAGACTAAGGGGGCATCTGGTTCAGGCGGACGCCGCGGCGGATCAGGACGAATTGCGATCATAATGAAGGCCAGGACTACAGATCCTGCGACAATCCCGATCGGTCTTAAAATATGACTAAGAATATTCATCGATTTGTATTTGTTATAGGTATAGAGGACACCATGCTTAAAGAGGCCAGAGAATCATCCTGCGTCCAGCCACCCCCTAAAGATCTATAAACAGCTAGGCGTGCTAAAGACAATTCAGTGCCTGCTACAGAGAGTGTGGATCTGACATTCAACAACTGGCGAAGAGCATCCAGATAATCAATGTATTCCGTCACACCTGACGCATAGCGACGGGCCTGGAGTTCAGCGGACGATAAAGCTTCATCTCTCTGTGAAATCAAAAAGTCATATCTTTCACGTTCTTTTTCGTAACGATCGAGTGAAGTTTCTACTTCATAAACAGCTGTAATCACTGAATTGCCAAATACCGCCGCAAGCTGCCGGTACTGAGCTTCTGCTAGTCTGACATTCTTGACTAAACGGCCACCCTGAAAAATGGGAGCAGTGATACCGCCGATAAGGTTTTTAAACCATTGGCTTGGATCAAATAACCCATCAGTGTTTCCACTTTGTCTCCCCACGGATCCCGAAAGAGACAATCTTGGAAGCAATTGAGCCCTGCGTGCTCCAATCCGGAAACGAGCAGCCTCTAAGCGTTCTGCCGCCGCCCTGACATCAGGGCGCTGCAAGAGTAAATCAGCTGGAATGCCAGTATCAATTGGATCAGTAGATATTTCAGGATAATTATCTCCCAGCAGATCATCGATCCGACCCGCATATCTACCCAAGAGCACTGCTAACTGTCCCTCAATGTCTGTGAGTTCGGCTTCGAGTTGTGGGAGGTTAGACTGAATCGTCCGATGATCCTGACGGATTTGATAGAGTTCCAGAGAAGAAACAAGCCCTCGCTCATAACGTGTTTCCGTCAACTTTTCACGTTCCTCTAAAACAGAGACTGTTTCACGAGACAATTCAACGCGACGACGCAAATCAACAATCTGGAAATAGGTAGATATGGTCTCCGAAAGAACCCCAAGCCGAGCTGCATGAAGATCGGCGGCAGATGCCATCAATTCAGCAACAGCAGCTCGTCCATCATTCCTTGCGCGACCCCAGAAATCCAATTCCCAAGAGAAACCGAGTGACGCAGAATATGTCGTAAAGGTGAACCTATCTATTGTAGATCTCGGATTATTTGGATCTCCGCCCAAGTTTCGGAAAGCACCACCGATACCAGTATTAGCAGGCTGATCATTTTGGCTAATCTCTGTACCAATCTGAACCTGTGGGAATAGATCAGCCCATGCTATTCCCGATTGAGCCCTAGCTTGTTCAACACGAGCTATGGCTTCTACAAGATCAAGGCTGGAAACCAGAGATGAATCGATCAGAGTATTAAGCACATGATCATCAAAATCGTGCCACCACTCAAACGGAGTGTACTCACCTGATCCCTCTGCTTCCAGAAAACTTTCAGGTAATTCTTCCAATGGACTAGGAACTTCGTGCGAAGGCACGAATGAGCACCCCAACATAGATAATGAAAAAACGCAGGACCCTAAAGTGAATATACTGTTTGGATTAGTCATCTAAGCGAGTTTATACAGATTTTGATGAATTCATGTTAAAAGATAGAGCGACACAAATAAACATTTTCAAGACAAATGTAGAGATACAACAAGCACAGATCTCCTAGAGGTTCACGGGTGCGTTGAACGCCCCCTTCATCGGATAGCAGTAACCTTTTTCAATGTAGATTATTTAGACGAAAGTTAAGACAACACCAACCCAGATTAAAGCCATTGGCTAGTTCTCGCCTTCTAGGGAGGACAGATTCAACATATGGAACCATCGCAAATTTCGATTGTGGACAAAGCGACAGCCGCGGCTGCCCACATTGCGCACCCACTCAGGATAGCAGATGCAGCCAGCAACCTTATGGTCGTACCGCACAGTCGAATTTTCACTTCAATAAGTTCAATACAACTGTGATGACAATGCTGATAACGATGCACGTAACGATAGGGAATGCAAAGGAAAAATTGTCTGATTGATAGAAAATATCACCGGGCATTTTTCCGAATGGCATTCTCTTGAGAAGAGGATACGCTAGCCCTATTAAGAAAATAGTGAGACCTACAAGAATGATAGTTTTTTGCATTCCCCTACTCTTCTCTAATTATTTTTTATTCACTTGGTTCTGCAGTCACACTAATACCACCTGCAGGGCCCAAAATGACCGATACCTGCCATGGCCGGCAACACACCTCACAGTCTTCAACATAATCCTGGAAATCTCCACCACCCGGATCGATCAGGAATTCAACAGCCTCACCGCACCACGGACAATCGATATAAACTGCATCGTGCCCAGCCTCTAGTTCCACTGCAAGAGCCTCTTCCTGAGAAATTTCACCATACCCTCAAGGCACCAAAGCACAACATCTAACTAACAGGTAAAGCTATGGGTATAGGTGGTGCCTGATGATACGTTAACAGTTACAGCTATCCACGTTCCAAAACCTTCCAATGTGGCACTAACTTGGTGAGATCCAGCACTCACGGTATAACTGGGTGACGACTTCCCGCCCTCAGCTATGAAGCTCCCCACAGCTGAGCCGTCAATGTAGAGCGTCATGGTCCCCTTCGGGGCTGTGCCGCATGTCTCTGCATCCAATTTGAATACGATAGCCCCAGGAGAAGAATCAAGCATAGAGGAAGGATCGGTTGTAGAGTCAGAGCAACCAAACACCACTGGCAACACCACCGCAAGCAAGGACAGTGAATAGTTTTTCATGTCTCAATTTTAAATCGTCACAGCGTAGTTGAAAAGTTCAGGTGTTTGCACAAGTGCTTCATAGATCTCATGTTAAAATATCTAGCAGGATCATTTTATATCCCAGACAATCTGGAGACTCCTATTTACTGGATTGCCATGTTTAAACTTTATGCCCTGACCGCCTTGTTTTTCTTTGCATTAGACATGCTATGGCTAGGTGTCTTTGCCAAGGGATTCTACCAACATCACTTAGGCCATCTTCTTAGGCCTGACGTCATCTGGCCGGCCGCCCTTATCTTCTATTCAATCTTCATCGTAGGGATACTTGTATTCTCTGTTCAACCTGGATTGGAAGCTCAATCACTAATGCGTTCGATAGCACTGGGATCCCTCCTGGGACTCGTTACGTACGCTACATTCGACCTGACATGCTTAGCACTGCTTAAGGATTTTCCGGTCGTAGTCGTCTATGTGGACTTGGTATGGGGTGTTGTTCTTACAGCTAGTGTTTCCGCTGCGGGATACGGATTCGGGAGATGGCTAGAACTGTGATAATGTACGCTGTATGAAAAATCCGATCTTGGAGCTATCAACTGAATAGCAAAGTGTCGAGACCACGTATGAGGCCGACACGCTCTGGCGCTTCCTTTGCAGCGAGAAGAGTACCGCCGACATATGGTTGGGCACTAGATCCTGCATCGTGTCGGATACTCAAGCGCTCCTCTGGTAACCCAAAGACTGACTCGACAGAAAGCACGTAACTCGGCAACCGAAGTGAGTGAACCTGTGCACCGCCCACTGTTGCACCACGTGCATTAACGCTACCTATCGTATCTGAGATGGCTACCGTCAGCTCATTGTGAGCTACCTCTCCAAGGTATTCTGATAGTTCTTGGGCTGTTCCACTCGGCGCATCGGGCTTTCCTGCAGAAGCCATGTCTATGATTTCCCAGTGCGGAATGTATTTCGCTGCAATACCCGAAAAGTGTTTAAGTAGGGCTGCTGTAATGGAAAAATTGCCTGCCGATATTACTCCGACCTGTCGCTTCTGAGCTTCCTCATTGATCTCTTGAAAATCATTCGCCATAAGCCCAGATGTCCCGATCACCGCAGCCGATCCAGATTCGATAGCGGAAAGAACATGCTGCTTTACTGATGTCGGGTGTGTGTAGTCTATGAGTACATCGGTGGAAACTTTCAGCGCATCACGAACCTCAGACATAATTATGATATCTGAGGCTAGGCTGTACCCCAAAGCCTCACTTAGAGGCATGCCGGCAGAACTTCGTGCCACAGCCCCAACGAGTTCAAAATCGTCAGACTCCAATACAGCCTCAGCCACGCTCTTTCCAGTCCACCCGGTCACACCAGCTATGCATACCTTAATGCTCATCTTGTCCTCGATATAGAGATTTTTTCATGGTACGGCGCTCCATTCGGAGCGAATAGGAGCAAAAAAAAGGAAAGGAATGTCTCCCCCTATTGCGTAAGACCACCTTCAGAGCCTACGTTTTTTCTTATGGACAGGCAACCTTTGGGACGCAAATTAGTAGCAGCAATACTGGTACTTCCAGTTTTGGCTGCGGTCGTTCTTCCGCCACTACTTGATGCAGGGGCCAAGCTAGGCTCATACCAAGTAGAAAGCGAACATGATCCTGCCACCTGCGGAGTGCTTCATGATCATGCAATCTGCAGCCAAATCACCAATTCTTTCAGCCATCTCTCTGGGGGCAAGACACTCTTTGGAGAATTAAATCTTAGTCTCCAGCATTATGGTGTTCTGCAGGAAGACATCTGGACCTACAGGACTGATCACCCAACACCCTCCCCTCGCGGACCACCGACCCACCTCTCTTAGCTTTGCGATGTCGTCAGGCTTATAGAGCTAGAGCAGGCCTGACAACTCTAAAACTCTGTATAATCGGATAATCTCCGACTGTACCACTATTTCATATTAACGCATTGGTAAGGGTAATGATTAAACAACATAGTCTATTGTCACCAAAAACATGGTCTTTAATGAATAAGTTCAATTGTAGAAAAGCGGTCCTCGCCCTGTCGATGTCAGCCGTCGTAGGGTTGGCTGCGTGCAGTGACGACACGGGTACGTCACACGACGA
The DNA here is from genome assembly GCA_002346625.1 of Gemmatimonadales bacterium UBA2989. Lineage (GTDB taxonomy): Bacteria > Gemmatimonadota > Gemmatimonadetes > Longimicrobiales > Gaopeijiaceae > UBA6934. Next base: position 2,843 of record DEAF01000033.1, on the reverse strand, counting down.
AGAAGGACACGGGGACGGGGTCGAAGGTGTTCAGCTCTGGCTGAGCGGCTCGAGGATAGCCTCGTACGACGGGGACACGAAAGTGTGGACCGGTGAGCTGGAGGTCGAAGAAGGAGAGGAGACAGCTCATATCGAAGTGCGCTTCGTCAACCACGACGGAGTAAAGGTCCAGCTGGGCTCCAGTTTCTACCTCGAAGTAGTCGTCTCAAACGAGGCGATCGCAGAGTTCGAGCAGGACACGCCGGGGGTGTTCGGCGGCCACCTTCATGGCAAGTCGGAAGGCGAAACCGATGTTGTCTTCAAGCTCATGCACGGCGCCGTGGGCTCGGGTCATCCGGACTTCATAACCACCGCTGTGCACGCTCACGTGGGTGAACACGA
>DEAF01000033.1:0-2168 GCA_002346625.1 Gemmatimonadales bacterium UBA2989 | reverse complement strand
GCACGCTCACGTGGGTGAACACGACCACTAATACAACCTATCAGCAGATTAACCAAACGTAGCTCGTCGTCTGGGCCGGCCGAAACAACTCGGCCGGCCCGGCGATTCCATATGTTGCGAGCCTTTGAAGCGTAGTATAGGGTTAGAGAAGCCGTAACGGATTTAGATGGGAGGATCACAACATAACCACTGCAAAGGTTCTTAGACGCCTGAAGTCCGCTTTGTGGGTTATGTTGCTCGCTCCTTCGGTGAGCATTGCACAGGTACCCCAGCACTCCGGTGAGATCGAGGGTGTGGTAAAGGACGCCGGGACCGGAGCGCCGCTCGCAGGATCACGGGTCGGACTATTAGATGGCCGAAATCCGGCCATCACACACGGGGACGGCTCGTTCCATCTCGTTCGAGTCGTACCCGGGACACACAAGGTCCGGGTGGAGCGTCTGGGGTACGCATCTATTACCGTCGAGGTAGAGGTAGCAGAATCGGCCTTCGTGATCATCGAACTGGAGCCCTCTCCGCTCGAAATCGCAGGCATCACCGCCACGGCGGGACCCTCGTCCCGCAGCACGGACGAGGCGCTCCAACCTGTGAGCGTGGTGGCGGGCCAGGAGCTACAAAGGCGCCTGCAGGGCACCGTCGCTGAGACGTTGGCTTCCGAACCGGGGCTTGCGGCCACCACGATGGGTCCGGCAACTGCCCGTCCCGTCATTCGAGGAATGAGCGGAGATCGAGTCCTCATGCTCGAAGACGGCATCCGCGTGGGTGACGTGTCCAACTCGGGATCAGATCACGCAACGGCCCTAAATCCGTCCTCAGCACGACGGATCGAAGTCGTCCGGGGACCGGCGGCACTACTCTATGGAAGCAACGCCTTGGGTGGGGTTATCAATGTCATCCGCGATGAGGTTCCGTCCTCGGTCCCACACCACGCCACCGGCTCTGTGACGATGCAGACGCAGAGCGTAAGCCAAGCCTGGGGCGGAAGCTCGTCCGTGCAGCTGCCACTCTCGGAGAGTGTCCCCCTTCGGCTGGAGGTTTCCGGCCGGACCTCCGACGACTTGGGTACACCCATTGGCCCACTAGCGAACACTCAAGCGGACACATGGGGCGCAAGCGTGGGTACGGCCTTCGTGTCCGACTGGGGTCACGTTGGTGGTGCATTCAGGGCTTACCGCAACGACTACGGCATCCCGGGTGGCTTCGTGGGCGGCCACACAGCGGGGGTTCGAGTCGAGATGGAGCGGACGTCCTCCAAGTTACGTACGGAGGTGACGAAACCGTTCGGGCCTTTCGTGGCAACCGAACTCAACACCGCCTATACGTCTTACCAACATGCAGAGATCGAGCAATCGAATATCCTGGGAACCCTCTTCAAGCTCCAGACCGCAAATGCGGACCTGCTCGCACGTCACGAGGCCTGGGGACCTTTCTCTGCAGGTGCCCTGGGCTTTCGAACATCGTTCGAGGACTTCGCCTTCGGCGGCAGTCTCTTCACTCCAAACTCCCGGCGCTATACCGCAGCCGCCTATCTCTTCGAAGAGATCGACCTCGGTGCGCTGCGCCTAGAGGGTGGGCTGAGATACGACTGGGTCCTAGCTGACCCGCTCGAAGAGAATCCCAATTCCAGCATCGGAAAGATCCGTGACCGGACCTTCCAGGCTGCATCAGGCTCCTTGGGGATACTGTATCGTCTGGGGTCAGGGCTCACCTTCGGAGCCAGCGTTGCACGGGCCTTTCGGACTCCCGATATCAACGAGCTCTTCTCGGAAGGCCCTCATCTTGCCGCACACAGCTTCGAGGTCGGCAATCCGGACCTCGGGACGGAGGTCGGTACTGGTGTGGACCTCTTCGTACGGTTCGGGTCTCAGCGTCTGCAGGCCGAGATCACCGCCTTCTACAACGACATTACCGGTTATGTATACGGCGAGGAGACCGGCGAGGTCAGCCGCGTACAGCTGCCGATCTATCAATTCCGGGGCAATGATGCGCGACTCGCCGGCTTTGAAGGTCGACTCGATTGGCGGATCGCTGGCTCACTTGAGGTCGAGAGCACTTTCTCATTCGTGCACGGCACACTACAGGGAACCAACAAGCCACTACCCCTGATCCCGCCACTTCACGGTAGAATCGCCCTCGAGTACGATCGCCCTTCATGGTTCGTCCGCGGT
>DEAF01000003.1 GCA_002346625.1 Gemmatimonadales bacterium UBA2989 | reverse complement strand
TTATCGATCGAAATAATCCGCTCATAATCTTTGCCACCTTCTGGCAGGTTCAAAGAACCCCTTGGAGTTTAAACGGAGGAGGCCCTGAGAGTGGTATTTATCGCTCAATAGATGGGGGAGATACTTGGGAAAATCTCAACGAAAAACCAGGTCTACCTCAAGTAGATAAAGGTCGAATGGGAGTTACTGTTTCTTATGCCCGCCCCGGGCGAGTATGGACCACTATCGAAGCAGAACATCCAGGAGTTTTTCGCTCTGACGACAACGGGGACAACTGGGAGCAGGTTAACGACAGCCACGATGTTCAAGCTAGGCCTTGGTATTATCAACACATCTTCGCCGACCCAAAAGATGAGAACACCGTTTGGATTCTCAATTCTTCGGTTTGGAAATCTACTGATGGCGGAAAGACCTATGATCAAGTCAACAATCCTCACGGAGACAACCATGACCTTTGGATTGACCCAGATAATCCTAAAAGAATGATTGAAGGAAATGATGGTGGAGCGACGGTGACCTTCAATGGAGGGGACACTTGGTCAACAATCTACAATCAATCTACGGCTCAAATTTATCACTTAGACACTGACAATCAATATCCATACCGTGTCTATGGGACCCAACAGGACAACTCCGCTATAAGCGTACCTTCAAAAACCACTAAAGGAGCTATCCCGTGGGGAGACTGCTACACGGTAGGTAGCTCAGAAAGTGGCTATATAGCTGTACATCCAAAAGATCCGAACATCGTTTTCTCAGGGGCCATAGGTAGTTCTCCCGGAGGTGGGGGAAATCTACTCCGATATGATCATTCAACGGGGCAAGTTCGAATAGTCACGGTTTGGCCAGAGTTCTACACAGGATGGGGCGCCAAAGACCATAAGTATCGGTTTCAGTGGACTTACCCAATCAATTTTTCTCCCCACGATTCGAACACTCTATACGTAGCCGGAAATGTCCTTTTCAGATCCACGGATCAGGGAGACAGCTGGGAAGCTCTCAGCCCCGACCTAACCCGCCATGATCCAGCAACAATGGAGCCTTCCGGAGGACCTATAACCAAAGATACTTCCGGTGCAGAGAATTATGCGACTATTTTCGCTTTTGCAGAATCTCCCGTTGAGAAAGGTGTTTTTTGGACAGGATCCGATGATGGTCTGGTTCATATATCTCGCAATAGTGGTGAAACTTGGGAAGACATTACCCCCAAAGAGATTGGCGAATGGGCACTAATCACTATGATTGAACCGTCTCATTACAACGGAGCTAAAGCTTATATGACGGTAACTAGATACAAAATGGATGACCCAAGACCAATGCTGTTCCGTACTACCGATTATGGAGCCACCTGGACAGCAATTCACGAAGGTATAAGAGAAGGAGATTACTTACGGTGTGTTAGAGAAGATCCAGAAAAACCTGGACTTTTATACGCAGGCAGTGAAACGGGCATATACGTATCTTTCGACGATGGCGGGGAATGGCAAACCTTAAATGCGAACTTGCCAGTAGTACCCGTCTATGATATCGCAATAAAATCCGATGACCTAGTGGCAGCAACGCATGGAAGATCATTCTGGATTCTCGATGACGTTACGATCCTGCGCCAAGTGTCTCAGAGCATTCAAGAAGGAGTATTTCCGTTCTTTTTGCAACCTAGAGACACCTACAGACCAGCATCAACTTTTGGCGCCAGGCGCGGTTCTCCAGGCAAAAACTATATGCTTTCACTCGGAGCAGCGGTAGCTTACTACGAACATAAAGATGAATTTGGGTCTGTGCAGCAAACGTTCTTGGATGCGGGTCAAAATCCTCCTTCAGGTGTCGTATTCACTTACATATTGGAAGATTCCCCAAGTAAAGAACTGACACTGAGCATAAGCGATTCTAATGGCAGCGTTATCAAGACTTTTAGTAACGTCAAAAGTGACCAATCTGTACACCTGCAACCAGAGGACCCGCTCCTCCCATCACAAAAGGGAGGGAATAGATTCGTGTGGGATATGCGGTATCCTTTCGCTCGAAAAGTTCCAGACGACAAAGCTTTGGACCCGGTAACTACAGGACCTTTGGCACCTCCAGGAACTTATAGTGTCACGCTTACTATAGACGGTAATTCAGATACAAGAAGCTTCCGATTGATTAAGGATCCTAGAGTGGAAACCTCTCAAGAAGATTTCGAGGAGCAATTCAAATTAGCGATGACAGTCCGCGATAAGTTCTCACAGGTAACTGATGCCATTCTGGATATACGAAGCATTAGGGATCAAGCAACAGAATGGTCTAAACGGGCCGCAGGAACAGCAATAGCTGAAGTAGTTGGGGCTGCTGCCAATAAGCTCAATGAAAAGCTTACCGGAATCGAAGACGAGTTAATGCAAACTGGCTATAAAGGGGAACGAGACAGGCTACATATACAGGCTAAACTAAACCGAAAACTCGCTGAGTTAATGAACGTAATATCGGCCGCTGACTTTAGGCCCACCAGACAAATCTACGACGTGCTTAATGACATAAATGGCAGGATAGATCCAAACCTAGTTACACTTAAGGACATCAAGGACAAAGATTTACAGGAGTTCATAAATCTGCTTCACGAGGTAGAGATACCAGCAATAGTACCTAGTTCAAACTTCGAATAATCGAAGTGATACTTAAATCATAAGATGCTTTTGAAATTGCGTTTAAAGTAATCTGCAATCCGCAAAGCAAGAGCCTGTATCGTAGAAGTTGGTGCTATCGCTGCACTTGTGACAAAGATACTCCCGTCAATAATGAATAGATTGTCTACGTCATGTGACTGCCCCCATTGATTGACCACAGATGTCTCTGGAGTAGATCCCATTCTCGCAGTTCCCAACAAATGCCAACCAGATGCCCGAAGCAATGGGTGGGTCAACACGTATTTTGCCCCTGCTGATTTGAGTGCCTCGGTACCCTTGCTGATAGCATGATTCATAAGCTTCTTACTATTGTCACTCAGCCTATATATAACCTTTGGAGCAGGTATCCCAAACTTATCAGTCAAAGAAGCATCCAACTCGACTCTATTTTCTTTTTCCGGTAAATCTTCCCCAGATATTGCTAGGGTAATTTCATGATTATATCTCTCTTTAAATACAGTGCGGTGGACAGATCCCCAAGGAACCATATTTCTCGCCAAGCCACCCAGCGCAGATTGGACAGGCCCAGAACCACGTACGACCTGCAGCGAATAACCCCGAAAAAATTCCCTTGACGGGTCAGTTTCGTAAAACTCATGGCTTATCAAACAACAACTGATGGGGCCTTTATGGCTGTCCAGGGCTTCATCAAATATACCCGTAATTCTGGTATACGGGTGGAACATAAGATTGCGACCAACCAATCCGCTTCTATTTGCCAATCCATTCGGGAACAACGTAGATTTTGAGTTGAGCAATAAGCGAGTTGTACCTATCCCATTAGCTGCAAGAATTACAAATCCAGCTCGTTGCCTGTGAACTGAACCATCACTCCTATAGTACAAGACCCCATTTGCTAAGCCATCCGAGTCCAGAGTAATTTCTGATACTGTAACGCCTGTCTTCAGCTTCGCCCCAGCCTTGAGAGCCTTTGGCCAATATGTTATATCACTGCTTGCCTTAGACCCTCTT
>DEAF01000013.1 GCA_002346625.1 Gemmatimonadales bacterium UBA2989 | reverse complement strand
GCGAGAGAGAGGGATCACGATCGCGACAGCCCACGTGGAATATGAGACTGAAAATCGTCATTATGCACACGTGGACTGTCCGGGTCACGCTGACTATGTGAAGAATATGATCACAGGTGCGGCACAGATGGATGGTGCAATTCTTGTGGTGAGTGCAGCTGATGGCCCAATGCCACAGACGCGCGAGCACATATTGCTGGCTCGCCAAGTCAATGTTCCTTACATCGTGGTATTCCTCAACAAAGTCGACATGGTTGATGACGATGAGCTTTTAGAGTTAGTAGAATTAGAGGTACGTGAATTATTGAGCGAGTACGACTTCCCTGGAGATGACATTCCAGTGATTCAGGGTAGTGCGCTTAAGGCGATGGAAGCGGGAGGTGAGGGTGATGCTGTAGCTTGCATTGGAGAGCTAATGGATGCTATCGACAGCTATATTCCAGAGCCAGAGCGTGATATAGATAAGCCTTTCCTGATGCCCGTAGAGGATGTTTTCTCTATAACAGGGCGTGGCACGGTAGCTACAGGACGGATAGAACGCGGAATAGTAAAGCAGGGCGAGGAAGTGGATCTGGTGGGCATGGGAGATGATCGCAAGACAGTGGTAACTGGAGTTGAGATGTTCAGAAAACTCCTAGACGAAGGTCGTGCTGGTGATAACGCAGGACTTCTGCTCCGTGGTGTTGGAAAAGAAGAAATTCAGCGTGGTCAAGTCTTAGCTAAAGTCGGATCAATAACCCCGCACACCAAATTTAAAGCTGAGGTATACGTTCTTACCAAAGAAGAAGGTGGGCGTCACACTCCGTTCTTTGATGGCTACCGTCCGCAATTCTATTTCCGGACAACTGACGTTACGGGTGCGGCTAATTTACCGCAGGGAGTAGAAATGGTTATGCCCGGTGACAATGTACAGATGGAAGTAGAGCTGATCACTCCTATAGCTATGGATGAGCAGCTAAGATTCGCGATACGTGAAGGCGGGCGCACGGTAGGCTCGGGTGTGGTAACAGAAATTATCGGATAACGTTAATCTGGTTTTCACCACGAGTCGTAGTTAATCGATCCGTAATTAGACCAATATATGCCTAGAGATAAGATTATTCTCGCATGTACAGAGTGCGAAGAGCGAAACTACCATCAGACGAAAAACAAGCGTCTGCATCCTGAACGGGTTCAGTATCGTAAATACTGTCCGCGGTGCAGGAAGCATAGGATGCATCAAGAAACCAAATAAGTAGCGAGTAGGGTTATGGCTATCGGCGACAGAATAATTGCCATTCGAGTTTTTATCGAAGAGTGCTGGGAAGAGTTGGCCAAGGTTGCTTGGCCTGACTACGATCAACTTAAGAACGCCACTTTGGTTGTAATTGTGTTCGTGATCTTAATTTCAGGTATTATCTGGATTATGGACGTGGCATCTCGGACATTGATCAATTTCATCATGGGAATCTTCGGGGCCTAAGGTAGGATCGCACATGATCATGACTGATTTAAAATGGTATGCAATCCAGACTTACTCGGGACATGAGAACAAAGTTCAGAGGTTGATTCAAGGACGGATCGATGAGGATTCCGTACGTTCCGGATCCACAGAAATCAAGGAAGCAATAGTTCCGACACAGGAAGTCATTGAAATTCGTAATGGCAAGCGTGTAGAGGTCACGAAACGTCTATATCCAGGTTATGTGCTGGTGAATATGGATCTTAATGAGAGGACTATGTTCACCATCAACAACATCCAGGGAGTCATTAAGTTCGTAGGCTCTGGGAATTCCCCACAGCCATTACAAGATATTGAAATCAAAAAAATTCTCGGGATCGAAGTGGAACAGACCCAAGAAGGGGAACAGGAAGAAATACCGTTCCACCTAGGTCAGGTCGTAGAAGTTACACAGGGTCCTTTTAGTGATTTCTCTGGCACAATCCAAGAGGTCTATGCTGATAAGGGTAAGGTTAAGGTGGAGGTGTCACTATTTGGCCGTCCCACATCTGTTGAATTGGATTACACCCAATTGAAGGGGTTCTAAAGAGCCCGATGAATTCTTAGGAATAAATAATGGCCAAGAAAGCTATAGGCTTAATTAAGCTCCATGTCCCAGGAGGTCAGGCTAATCCGGCACCCCCTGTAGGCCCAGCACTAGGGCAGCACGGCCTGAACATCATGGATTTTTGTAAGCAGTTTAACTCTGCGACTCAAAAGCAACCCGGTGTAATTATACCGGTTGAGATAACTGTTTATGCTGATAGGTCTTTTTCATTTATTACGAAAACTCCACCGGCGTCTTTTCTTATTAAGAAAGCTGCGGGCCTAGACAGGGCTTCGGGTGAGCCTAATCGAGAAAAAGTAGGGAAAGTTACACGTAAAGAACTGGAAGAAATCGCTAATGTTAAAATGGCTGATTTAAATACCACAGATATAGATGCGGCTGTCCGAATGCTTTCTGGGACTGCCCGCTCAATGGGGATTGAGGTGCAAGGCTAGACGTAAAAGAAGAACACATGCGAATAATTCTAAGCGTCACTCCAATAATTTTTAGGAGCGACAATCATAGAATTTACTAGAGAAAAGCAGAGGTCAAAGGGTAATCCCTGGTCAGCTCTGCGTGATAAGTCCACAGAACCACTCGATGTGAGCCGCCACGGGTGGGAGGACAAACAAGTCGGTTCAGAGCTATGTCAAAACACGGCAAGAGATTTCGTGATGCACAGGCCAAAGTGTCATCGGGTGTCGACTTCAATCCTAACCAGGCAGTTCTAATGGTTAAGGATCTTGCATCGGCAAAGTTTGATGAGACTGTCGAGTTAGCTGCTTCGTTAAATGTTGATCCTCGTAAGGCTGAGGAGATAGTACGGGGCACGGTAGTTCTTCCTCACGGAACTGGTAAAACTGTCCGGGTGTTAGTGATCACACAGGGTGAAAAAGAGAATGAAGCAACGGAAGCCGGTGCAGATTATGTGGGCACAGAGTACGTGGATAAAATCCAAGAAGGCTGGCTAGATTTTGATGTTTGTGTCGCCACTCCAGATGTCATGGGCAAAGTGGGGCCACTAGGTCGAGTCCTAGGTCCTCGAGGCCTCATGCCTACCCCCAAGGGTGGAACGGTAACCTTTGATGTCGGCCGTGCAGTAAAAGAGATAAAAGGAGGAAAGATAGAATATCGTGTGGACAAGACAGGAAACGTACATGCCCCAATTGGCCGTGTATCTTTCTCACCCGATCAGCTAGAGGATAATCTGGGTGCAATCATGGACTCCATAGTTCGAGCTAGGCCACCGGCTACCAAGGGCACGTTTGTTAAGAGCATAACACTTTCAAGTACCATGGGTCCTGGCGTTCCAATTGATCCAAATTTGTTTCGTCGGAGTTAGTAGATGAATCGTACGGATAAGGAAACTTTTGTCATCGATTTCCGTGAAAAGATCGGACAAGCTCCAGTAATTTATTTTACTGATTTTACTGGATTGGATGTCAAATCAATGACTGATCTACGTCGCAATCTCCGAGACTCTGGGGCTGAGTATCTTGTGGTTAAGAATCGACTTGTGAAACGTGCTTTTGAAGATTCGGAAGTGCCTGATATTACTGATTCCCTCCTTGGTCCCACTGGAGTCGTGTTTGGATATGGAGGGGTTGTCGAGCCTGCGAAAATCATCAAAGATTTCGCCAAAGCTCATGATGACAAGCCCGTATTCAAAATCGGCATCCTTGACAATAAAGTAGTATCGGCAGACGAGATTATACGTTTGGCGGGATTGCCTCCCAGGGAGCAATTACTTGCTGAACTGGCTGGAGCTCTTGAGGCACCTATGGTTGTGATAGCAAGCGCCCTTGAGAGCAAGATCCAAGAAATGTCAGGCCTATTTGATGCCCTCAGGAACCTAAAAGAGAACGAAGAGGATAAGGCAGAAGAAATTGTAACGTCTGCTGAGGAAGTTGAGGCTGAGGCC
>DEAF01000005.1 GCA_002346625.1 Gemmatimonadales bacterium UBA2989 | reverse complement strand
AGAATCAAAATTAACTACGACGTTATTAAGACCACGCTGCTCTTCAAGCCAATTTTCGAGAGCCCTTGTCTTTAAAACTTCTTTCATCTTGTCATTAACTTCAACAAACTCGGGCCCTTTGGTAACTTTTAAGATATGAACACCCGATTGGGCTCTTAGTGGAACAGAAATCTCATTGTGTTCAATGCTAAAAAGCTCCTCTTCTAATTCAAAAAATGCTCCCCTAGGAACCCAGCCAACTTCCCCATCGTGATTCGCCCAAGTTGTATCTCCATTAACTTCCCGCGCAACAGCATCGAATCTCTCACCAATATCCAAGCGCTCCACAACATTTGCTGCTACAGCTTCATCCGCAACTCTTATCCAGTGAACATAAACGGATTCTTCAACAGAAGGCACCGTCTCGCCCACAATATTCCTAACCTTCCCACGTAATATATTTGACCTTGCTATTTGTCGATAAGTCTCGTCTGAAAGCTGAGACACTGTAAGAAAATCCATATATCGTTCTTGGAATTCTCGTTCTAAGGCATCTTGGTCCTGATCAGATCCAGCGTCCTTAGAAGGATAGAATGTTAATCTTATGTTTTCGTCCACTTCATCCCTGGTAGCTGTAACTCCTAAATTCGGGCCACCCTGGAATAAGACCTCTTCATCTATCAAAGTCGTCAGAACATCGAAAGGAACATTGGCTATCTGGGGTTGCCCCCCTGACTCCACTTGAGTAGCAACTCGAGCCCTAGCACGATCCACCAATTGTCCCATCGTCCTATTCACATCATTGACGCTTACAACCACCTGCTTCGGAGGAACTACAAACCTCATATAAAAACCTACTGACGGGATTGCAATAACCAATAACACTACAAAAGCAGCCAACACCAAAACCCAATTTTGGCGACGCCTTTCCTGGAGTCTCCTTGTAGCTTCTCTTCTCTGTGTGGGGATCCTTGCCTGACGATTCGAGGGACCAGTAGTCATTGGGAAACCAACCTAATAATATTCAAAAATTGTGAGGGTGTACGGGTTAATGAGTATACTCTGGGACACCACCCATTACATATATATGCTCGCCAGTAAACGGCAACATTGCCAAATGCCTAGCCCTCTTTAAAGCCAAAGCCAGTCCGCGCTGATGTTTAGCGCAAGTGCCAGTTTTTCTCCTTGGCTCTATCCTAGCCCGGTCAGAAATATAACGACGTATCCTATTTACGTCCTTGTAATCTATATAAGCCACCTTATCTACGCAAAATGAGCACACTTTACGCCGCGGATAATAACGTGGCCCGTCTCTTCTTCGACCTCTTGCCCTCTGGGTCATTCTTCGATAACTCCTGTTACTTTATTTAGCTAAAACGGAAGATCATTAGCATCAATTTGACCATCATTCCCATCACTGTCTGATACTTGTTCTGATGAACCTTCATTAATGGGTGAATCTGTCGCCCGATCAAGGAACAAAACTGTGTTTGCGATTATTTCATTGGTAAATCTTGTCTGACCGTCCTGACCTTCCCATCTGTCGCTGTGTAGTCTACCCTCAACGTACGCCCTTCGACCTTTAGAAAGATATTGATTTACATGCTCGGCTAGTTGATTCCAGCTAACAACTCTAAACCATTCGGTCTCTTGCTTCCTCTCGCCATCAGCAGCTGTGTAGGATCTACTTGTAGCCAAATTAAATGAAGTAACGGCATTCCCATTCGCAGTGTACCTCATCTCAGGATCAGTACCTAGATTACCAATAACTATGATCTTGTTAAGGCCTACCATTACTATATCTCCGACTCTTCTTCAACCTTTTCATCTTGCTTTATTACAAGATGTCTGATCACTTGCTGGGACGCCCGCAATAACTTCTCCAATTCATTAGCAGTGGACGGTTCGGAATTGAACTCTGACATAACGTAATTTCCTTCTCGATAATTTTCAATCGGATACGCCAGTTTCCTAGTTCCCCAATTCAACTGATTTTTTATCACTCCACCATTTTCAGTTATAAATTTACCCACACGTTCCACCAATTCAGAGGATTCTTCCTCATTAGTATCCGGGCTAATCACCATTACCAACTCGTATTGACGCACTATATTGATTCAACTCCTTCTAAGTACAGATGCGCCACATTCGCAGCGCATCAGTCGGATTATATCACGATTCCACAGGCACGGCACATAGGGCTAAGACAATTCGTCTGAAGGAACTGGGAAACCAGAAGTCAAATCCATAACCTCCATTCTCACTTCTTCTGCTACCGAATCATCATCTATATTAGTCAAAGCTTTAACTATCAGCCTAGCCACTTCTACCATCTCTTGAGGCCGAAACCCTCTGGTAGTTAATGCAGGTGTGCCCAATCTAAGGCCACTAGTTACTCTAGGAGGTCTAGTGTCAAACGGGATTGCATTCTTATTAGCAGTTATGTAAGAACTTCCAAGAGCATCTTCCGCCTCTTGCCCCGTTATACCTAAAGCAGTCAAATCAACAAGTATCAAGTGATTGTCCGTACCGCCTGAAACTATCCTAAGACCTCCATCTTCAAGCGACTTAGCTAAAGTCCTAGCATTCTCGACAACATTATGCCCATAATCAGAAAATTCAGGCTTTAGTGCCTCTCCGAACGCCACCGCCTTAGCGGCAATGGTGTGCATCATAGGACCACCTTGGGTAAATGGAAATACTGCTTTATCTATAGATGGTGCCAATTCTTCGTTAGAAATGATGAAAGCGCCCCTTGGACCCCTCAATGTTTTGTGAGTAGTCGAGGTAATTATCTGGGCATGAGAAACACAAGACGGATGAGCTCCCGCCGCTATAAGCCCAGATATGTGAGCTATATCAACCATCAAAAGTGCACCTACTTCATCAGCCACCGCCCTAAACCTCGCAAAATCGATTGTCCGAGGATAAGCCGTTGCACCTGCGACTATCACCTTAGGAGCGTGTTTATTGGCCAATTTTTCCATTTCTTCATAATCTATTAGCTCCGCATCCCGAGTCACTCCATAGGAAACGAAATTGTAGAGCTTACCTGAAAAATTCACACGACTTCCGTGAGTTAGATGCCCTCCTTGATCAAGCCTCATACCCAAAACCGTATCTCCAGGTTCTAATATGGCAGCGTACGCTGCCATATTAGCTTGAGCTCCACTATGGGGCTGCACATTCGCGTACTGGGCTCCAAAAAGTCGCTTAAGCCTATCTATTGCTATGGTCTCTGCCACGTCTACATACTCGCACCCTCCATAGTACCGTCGACCAGGATAGCCTTCGGCATATTTATTACTCATGACCGACCCTTGTGCTTCCTGCACCGCCATACTTGTATAATTTTCAGACGCAATTAGTACAAGATTACGACGTTGTCGCATTTCCTCATTTTCAATGGAATGAGCGATTTCGTGGTCGACCTGCCCTAAGATTCCCATGGATTACATCCCTCGACAAGGGAGGGGTAAGTCTTCAAATTCTCCCGCATTGTCTTGAAATTATGAGTGTTAATTGAACACCGAAGCCAAGTTTATGATCGAAGCAAGACCATGTCAATGAAAATGCTCTTGTAGCTGGACACCATCATTTAGCAAAGCTTCATGCTAAAATAATTAGCAACCCAAAAGATGGTGATAGATTGATCAAAGCAGTTTTTTTTGATTTATACGGTACGCTTGCTGGATTCAGTCCGCCCAAGGAAAAGATCCAGGCACAAGCGATGAAGTTTTTTGGGTTCGCTCCAGATACTGAAGGTATTGCAAAAGGGTATCTTGATGCCGATGAATTAATGTCCAAGGTCAACTCCAGCATCACTCCAGTAACCAAAATGACACAGGAGGAAAGGTTAGAATTTTTTGCGCAGTATGAACAATTAATTCTCCGAGGAGCTGGAATTAGGGCAAGCTTAGAAACTGCAAAATTAGTTTGGTCTAAAGTCCGAGAAATACCTTATGGCTTCGCACTGTATGACGACGTATTACCGACTCTAAGTTTACTAATGTCTAAAGAGTTAACTATTGGAGTTATTAGTAACATCGGTGGCAATGCTCCAGAT
>DEAF01000031.1 GCA_002346625.1 Gemmatimonadales bacterium UBA2989 | reverse complement strand
AATCAGGTGGAGCTGCGGTACCCATAGACGAAAAAAATGTTGGCAACAAAGATGACAAAATAAAAATGTCAGGTCGAGAGGTATTCAAGAATGCAGTACAACGTATGTCAGAGAGCGCCACGTTAGCCCTAGACCGATCTGGGTTAAATGCCGAAGACATAGATCTATTGATTCCACATCAAGCTAATTTCCGTATTATAGAATCCACAGCTCGATACTCGGGTATTCCGATGGAAAAAGTTTTTGTAAATGTAGATCGATATGGAAATATGAGCTCTGCATCGATTCCAGTAGCAATGGACGAAGCCCTGGAACAAGGAAGGTTAAGTCCTGGCATGAATATACTTGCAGTTGCTTTTGGAGCAGGACTCAATTGGTCTGCCGTGGCCATACGCTGGTAGACATCAATATTTTAATTAATATCTGTTAGATAATCATGTCCCTAGCTCTTCTCTTTCCTGGCCAAGGATCTCAATACGTTGGCATGGGCCAAGATCTTGCAAACACTTATACTGTTGCTGATCAAACCTTTAAAGAAGCTGATGACATACTAGGCTTTCAACTATCACGTTTGGCATGGCAGGGGCCTGAGGAAGAACTCCTGCTAACAAAGAATGCACAACCTGCTATACTCACCCATTCAGTAGCGGTTTTCCGTATTATATCTGAGCTCTTAGATGTTAAAATGGCAGCCGGACACTCATTGGGAGAATTCTCAGCCCACGTTGCTGCGGGCACATTTGATTTTACTGACGCCCTAAGTGCAGTACGCCTGAGAGGAGAATTGATGTATTCGGCGGGAAAAGTCCGCCGAGGAACCATGGCAGCAGTTATAGGTATGGATAATGAGGCGGTTGTATCAATATGCGAACAAGCCAGCACTCAGTCAGAAATTTGTACGCCAGCCAACTTCAACTCTCCTGGTCAAATTGTTATCAGTGGAGACACGTCGAGCATAAAGCGAGCGATGCAGCTGGCTTACGATAATGGGGCCTCAAAAGTTGTCGAGCTCAAAGTATCTGGTGCTTTCCATTCCCCCTTAATGTTACCATCAGAAGATGGGCTCAGGAGTCATTTTAAAAAAATAAACTTTAATGACCCTCGTTATCCCATAGTCTCCAACGTTACATCTGGGCCAGTGACTTCAGGTACAGAAGCATGCGACCTTCTTATTCGTCAATTAACTTCTCCCGTACGTTGGGCAGAATCAGTGAGTCATATGGTAGACTCTGGGGTAGAAAAATTCCTTGAGATTGGACCAGGCTCAGTACTCAGGGGATTGAACAGGAAAAACGCTAGAGGAATACCATGTATTTCTCTTGGAGGGTGTGCAGATCTAGACACTTGGAAGGCTTAGAAAGATAAAATATGAGCGAATTGAGTGAAAAGGTGGCCATTGTTACAGGCGGATCTAGGGGTATTGGCTTAGCAGTATCTCAAGAATTAGCCCGAGCCGGATGCACCCTAGCTATTATCGGACGTAACAAAAAAAGAGTAGATTCTGCAGTTGCTAGCCTAAGCAACAATGGACACCAAGCATACACTTGTGATGTGAGCGACAGTGTCGATACTCTAAATATAGTGAAACTAATCAACAACGAATTCGGCTCCGTAGACATTCTTGTTAACAATGCAGGAATAACTAAAGACAATCTTTTTATACGCATGACAGAAGAAGATTGGGATGACGTTATCAATGTGAACCTCAAGGGTGCATTCAATATGACAAAAGCTCTTGCTCGTAACATGATGAAACGTCGTGCTGGAGTTATTATTAATATTACGTCTGTAGTTGGGCTCACTGGAAATCCTGGCCAAGCAAATTATGCAGCATCCAAAGCAGGGCTCATAGGTTTCACCAAGAGTATAGCACAAGAACTAGCTCCTCGAGGAGTTCGATGTAATGCTATTGCACCTGGTTTTATAGACACAGATATGACTGCTGAGCTAGATGATGAGACAGTCAAAGAACTACATAGCAGGATTCCTATGGGTCATTTAGGAAGGCCAAGCGACGTGGCTGATCTCGTACGTTTTCTTGCTGGACCTGCCGCCCACTACATTACCGGCCAGATTATTTCTGTGGATGGGGGTATGGTAATGTGACAGAGAGTATATTTTAATAGCTTAATATTACTGATATTTTAAAAAGTTCATCCTGACGGAGGTATCATGTCTGACAATACAGCATCGAGAGTCAAGGAGATAATCGTCAATGAATTAGGTGTCGATCCTGAAAAAGTGACAACAGATGCAGCGTTTGTGGACGATCTGGGAGCTGACTCTCTTGACACAGTAGAAATGGTAATGGCTTTCGAAGAAGAATTTGCCATTGATATTTCTGATGAAGACGCAGAACAAATGACCACAGTAGGGGATGCGATAGATTACATTGAGAAGAATGCTGAATAATTATTTCGCATTCCTTCACAAAACATTTTTAGATGAATCCCCCAATCAATAGCCGAAGGGTCGTTATTACTGGCCTTGGTACTGTAACTCCCCTGGGCAATGATACAACATCGACCTGGGACTCCCTCTTAGCTGGCAAGAGTGGGGCAACATCAATAACTCACTTTGATACCAACGATCAATTCTCCACACGTATCGCTTGTGAAGTTAAAGAATTCAACCCTTCCAACCTTTTGGACCCTAAAGAGATAAAAAGGCTGGATCGTTTTGCCCAATTCGCTATCGTAGCTGCTGCTGAAGCCATGAATGGATCCGGATTGGATATAGAATCTGCTGAGATACAACCCGAACGCTTCGGTGTAATCTTTGGAAGTGGAATAGGTGGGATATCTACGTTAGAAACTCAGCACGATGTGTATAACAAAAAAGGGCCAAAAAGAGTAAGTCCTTTCTTTATTCCCATGTTTATACCTGACATCGCTGCAGGGCTGATATCAATCCGATACGGAGCCAAGGGGGCGAACTACGCTACAGTATCAGCATGTGCCTCTAGTGCTCATGCTATTGGTGATGCATTCAGGTTTATTGAGCGAGGTGATGCTGACGTGATGATAGCAGGAGGATCTGAAGCCACTATTACACCCTTATGTGTATCAGGATTTGCAAACATGAAAGCCCTATCCACTCGTAACGAAAATCCAGAAGGCGCCTCCCGCCCCTTTGATGCCGGGCGCGATGGATTTGTGATTGGTGAAGGGTCAGGATGCGTGGTGCTAGAATCTCTTGAGTTTGCGATAAAAAGAAGTGCCCCGATTATAGCTGAAGTAATAGGGTACGGTGTTTCTGCAGACGCATACCACATCACATTGCCGGCCCCCGAGGGCAAGGGAGCTCAATACGCTATGCGTATGGCTCTAAAAGACGCGGGGATTAGGGCAGATGATGTGGATTACATCAATGCCCATGGAACATCCACTATAGCCAATGACCGCAATGAAACTATGGCAATAAAAGAAGTCATGGGTGATGCAGCGTATTCGATTATTGTAGGTTCAACTAAATCCATGACAGGGCACCTTCTTGGTGCAGCTGGAGGACTTGAAACAGTTATTACAGCACTTAGTTGTAAAACCGGATTGATTCCTCCGACCATTAATTACTCTGACCCTGACCCTGACTGTGACCTAGATTATGCTCAACATGGAGTTGTTGAACGTGACGTCTCAATAGCACTTACGAACTCTTTTGGTTTCGGTGGGCACAATGTCTGCCTAGCCATTAGAGCTTGGAATGGAGAATAGACAAATTTTGAATTTGGGAATTAGACGTAAAGAACTATGAGAGTTGGATTTGGATACGACTCACACCCCTTTGATGATACTCGCCCACTAATATTAGGTGGCGTGACCATCCCCAACCACCCTGGACTTTCTGGACATTCCGATGGCGACGCTCTTGTCCACGCCATTATTGACTCTCTTCTGGGTGCTGTATCAGAAGGTGACATCGGACAACATTTTCCACCTGATAATCCTGAATGGAAAGATGTCGACTCTATTGATATGCTTATGCAAGCTGTTGCCATTATAGAGGCCAATAACTATAGAATATCGAACGTGGACACCACTATAATCTGTGAAAAGCCTAAAATTTCAGAATATTCAAATTCCATGAAATTAGTACTCACAAAAATACTTAGAATACCCCTAGATGCACTCTCTATCAAAGGGAAAACGAACGAAGGTATGGGATGGATCGGGTTAGGGCACGGCTTAGCTGTTCATGCTGTAGCACTTTTGACCCCTTCCGGAGACACAGAAACCATCGACAATTTAAAAACTACATAATGGTCATTTGATCGAATGGTTCAAATCATAGATCTATTGAGCGAAACATCACCTTTCATAATTTACATTCTTCTTGGTGTCGGAGCTGCTCTCGAGAACATAATACCACCTATTCCAGCTGACATGTTCGTTCTTTTGGGAGCATTCTTGGCATCTCGAGGACAAGCGAGCGAAATAACAGTATTCGCAGTGACCTGGGCCTCCAACGTACTATCAGCACTTGCAACATATGTAATAGGATACCGCTATGGATCAATATTTTTTAAAACTCGCCTAGGTAATTCTTTAATGAACCCCAGACAAATGGAAACCATCAAAAAATTCTACCAAAGATGGGGAACCCTAGCCATATTCTATACCAGATTCCTCCCTGGCTTAAGGGCAGTTGTCCCGATTTTCGCAGGCGTATCACACCACAAACCTCTATTAGTAGTATTCCCATTACTTACCGCTTCTGGAATCTGGTATGGGACCATTGTCTGGGCAGGAGCATTCGCTGGTAACAACTTAGAAAACATACTGCAAATCCAAACCTGGACTAACCTTACATTTACTGTTGTGGCAATTATGGTCTTCATACCTATAAGTATCTGGTGGCTTAGATCTAGAAAAGAAAGCTCTAGAGAGTTACCTGAAAAAAAATTGTAAAATAAAATACAAACGAAACAACAATGAGAGACTGACTTGGAATCGACCCAACTTTTCCGAGTAGAGCAATACCTGGACCACCTCAATTTCGAACGCGGGCTTTCTCCTCGAACTATATATGAATACCATCAAGAGTTGTTGCGTTTTCTAGGATTCATTTCCCAAAAAAATAAAAATCTACCTCAAAGCATTACTAGATCTGATGTTAGGGATTACATGTCCCACCTCAGTGAGTCAGGCTTAGCGCCCACATCAATACGTAGAGCTCAATCATCCCTTAGGACATACTTTAAATTCTTTCTGAATGAGGGGCTTTTAGATAAAGATCCCACAGAAGGACTTGAGAGTCCCAGGATAGGAAGACCATTACCTACAGTTCTTAGCATTCAAGAAGTAAACAGATTCCTAAATGCGCTTGAAATTGATTCACCTTTCCATTGGCGCGATAAAACAATTCTTGAAGTTTTATATGCCACTGGAATACGTGTTTCAGAATTAATTAACCTGAAATTAACTGACCTTGATATAGGGGGAGGGATTTGTACCGTTACAGGGAAGGGGTCCAAGGAACGTATCGTACCCTTAGGAGATCCGGCAATAGAAGCTTTGGTATTTTATTTAAAAAATCTTAGGGCAAGCCTAGACCGAGGAAAAAGCGGAGGATACGTTTTCCTCAATCGTAATGGCAGGAGACTTTCCCGGACTGCAATCTGGAGCATAGTCCACCAAACCTCTCAAGTTGCAGGCATTAATAAGAAAGTCTCACCACATACTCTTCGCCATACTTTTGCGACACATCTCTTAGAAGGAGGAGCCGACCTTGTAGCTGTCCAAGAATTATTAGGTCATTCTGACATATCGACAACCCAAATCTATACTCATCTGGATAGAGAATACCTAAGGGATGTTCACAAAAAATATCATCCTAGGTCCTAAAATTAGGATCTACGCCCCCTAGTTCTTTGCCTCTGCATCAGCGATTAATTTAACAGCTGAAAAAATGTCAGGCATATTATGGAAATCATTCAAAATCCTAACAGCCTCAGCAAGAACTAGGTCTCTTTGAGATAAGATTTCCACAGATCTTCCTATCCATCCCATACGTTCAGCTAATCTTGCGGACACGCGCCATTTTATGTAATCCAAGATCTCTTGGTTGTTAGCATATTTTTCTTCAATTCCTTCTTCAATTAAATTATCGATAAAACTGCTGAATTGCACAGGATCGACATTTGGTTGCTCACCAGCACTTCGGAGAGCATCAGCCTGTGTGAATGCAAATTCTTCAATCCGAAGTGTAATGGGCACACTGTCCCTGGCCGCCTGAGATAAAAATGATCGTTCGATCAAAGTCAGGGTGTCGCTAGAAATATTTAAATCCGGGAAAATCCTTCCCCCACTTACTAAATTTCTTCCAGATTTAGTGGTTAATACAGGGAAGGTATCCGGGTCTTCGCGGGCAGGCAGTCCTTGCTTTGTCCAAGAACGATTGAGCGACCTCCCTAGTGGCGTAAACCATTCTCCAGTCGTAAGACGCAGATGTCTCCCAGAATTAAGTCGAAATATTTTCTGAAAGACACCCTTCCCAAATGTTGGACGACCGATAATCAAGGCTCTGTCATGATCTTGAAGTGCGCCAGCAATGATCTCAGAGGCTGAAGCTGAAAAATCATCTACCAATACAATTACCGGCTTGTTGGGAATCCTATCCGGCAAAAGAGCCTCCCAAGCTTCATCTTGGTCACGATTGTTTTCACCTGGAATCCTGCTTTCTACACTTGCTAATCGAGATCCTTTTTTCAAAAAGAGATCGCTGATCATAATCGATTCGTCGAGATATCCCCCTGGATTACCTCTTAAATCCATAATTATCCCATGAGTGAATTTGAATTCACTTAAAACTGAATCGACTTCTTGTGAAGATCCCCGAGAGATTCGACCTAGACCTATATATCCAATTCCAGAGTCCATTATACCTGATATCAATGGTGAAATATGGACGCTGTCACGAACTATCGCAGGTGTAAGTGGAACGGCTAATCCCTTCCTGGCAATATGGATTTTTACATGTGTCCCTATTTCACCACGAATAGAATCCGATGCCATCCTGGTGGTCCAACCTTCAGTGTTATTATCGTTAACCCCTATGATGAGATCTCCAACCAGCAATCCTGATCTCTCTGCAGGCGTCCCCCGAAAAACTGCAGTGATGGTAATCATCTGATTGAGATTTGTTATTTGAACACCTATGCCCGCATAGTTTCCAGTATTCCCCTCTTGGAATTCACTAAATTGTTCGGGGGTAAAAACTTGAGCATATGGGTCTTCCAATTCTTTAATTAGGCCATTTACAGCTAATTCCCACAAAGCAGAATCGCCAATAACCCGAAGAGACTGATCTCGGATGGTCTGGAAAGTGCCCAAGAACGTTTGAGCTTCCTTGGATGGCCCTTGTCGATTATCTCTTCTCGGTCCAGTGTTGTCGGGTGATTGCCCGGAAACTGGATGAGCCAAAAAGATAAACATCAAAAAAATTTTAATCATCAAAACTCTTTCGTTGGATGGAATACTACCCAGGATATCCCTCTAACCCCTGCTTGTAGTTTCCTGTTCCTTCATAAATATTAGGACTACGACTTTGGCACTAGATGCTTTAATTTTTATTAAGTTAATTTCTCTACTCTTGCGCCGACGCCCTCGGAGACACCGCCAATGATAACACTGGACGGGCGAAGCCAACTTAACGTGGGCCTAGCACAACTAAAGCCCGAAAAAGCAGCTATAGAAGCAAATCTGACGAATATTCGTGAGATTGTAAAAAACCATGCCAACATAGTTGATCTGTTAGTTTTTCCCGAAACAATTTTAAGTGGCTATTTCCTTGAAGGAGGAGTAGCCGAGGCGGCAAGATCGGCCGAAGAAGTATCCCTAGGATTAGGCGAACCATTACCAGGAAGCCCAGACGTTGTAATTGGCTTCTACGAAAAACATCAAAGAAAGCTCTACAATAGTGTAGGATATTTTACTCCCGGAAATTACGGTTTTGAGCCGACTCATATACACAGAAAAATGTTCATACCCACATATGGCGTATTTGACGAGGCTCGTTTCGTAGAACCAGGTAGAAATGTTAGTGCTTTTGATACAAAAATAGGACGAATTGGGATGCTCATATGTGAAGAAATGTGGCATTCTTTGCCGGCAACAATCCTCTCTCTAGATGGTGCTGAAATCATTATAGCAGTTAGTGCATCTCCTGCTCGAGATCTTACACCTAATAACGAAGGTTTGCCAGACAATCTTTTACGCTGGGAATCATTGGCACCAGCAACTGCCACCGAACACGGTATATTTGTACTAGTAAGCCAACTGGTGGGATCAGAAGGAGGAAAACTATTCCCTGGAGGATCATTAGCTGTGGGACCCGACGGAGGAGTGTTAGCCAGGGGCCCCATCTTGGAAGAAGGCATCACTTTAGCATCTTTAGATTTATTAGATATCGACAGAGCTAGGGCGAAATCCCCCTTACTAGCAGACCTCGAAAAAACACTGCCTGATCTTCAGGAATCATTGTCCCAATCACAAAAATCTAAAGTGACCATAGCAGAGATAGTGGACGAGCCATCCACTATCAATGTATCCAGAGCTACACCTCATCCACCTATCACATACGATGACATGTCAGTCCTAGACTTGGATATGCATTTAGTAGAAAAAATGCTGGTCGAGTTTATCCGTGAAGAAGTGATACGAAGTCGGGGATTTAAAAACGTTGTCATAGGACTTTCCGGGGGTGTTGACTCTAGTGTTTCTCTCTGCTTGGCAGTACAAGCACTAGGGCCAGAGAATGTAATAGGATTCCGAATGCCCTATGCCACCTCTAGCAAAGAGAGCTTAGACCATGCAGAGCTAGTAATTAAAGCTTATGGAGCTAAAAGTAGGACGATAGACATTACGGAAACAGCGGACTCATACATCAATAAATACGAGCCCGATACCACCCCCCTACGGCGAGGCAATATCGCCGCCCGATTACGTTCAGTTATTCTTTTTGACCAATCTGCAAAATTACAAGCACTACCTCTCGGTACGGGAAACAAATCTGAAAGATTACTTGGTTATTATACTTGGCATGCAGATGATTCTCCCCCAATTAATCCTTTGGGCGATCTTTTAAAAACTCAAGTATGGGCCCTAGCAAGACATCTCGGCATACCTGAAATAATTGTAGACAAACCTGCTTCCGCTGACTTGATCAAAGGCGTACATGATGAAGACGAAATAGGCATTCCTTATTCTCGGGCAGACCTCATACTTCATTGGCTTTTAAAGGGATACCGCGAAGACGAATTGAAAGAATATGGATTCCCCGAAAATGACGTAGACCGTGTATGGAAACTCCTCTCGTCTACACATTGGAAAAGAGAGTTGCCCACCGTGGCGATGCTCTCGTCTAGTGCAATTGGAGAGTTTTATCTCCGGCCAGTCGATTACTAGAGCTTAAGCTGACGATAAATTTTACCAACTTTAACTTCACAATACTGTAACTTTCAAAAACGGATGATAATAAGTGTTAATCGTTCTTGATAATTATGACTCTTTTACATTCAATCTGGTTCAATTTTTGGGAGAGATTGGAGAAAACGTCACCGTAATTCGCAACGATGAGCGCTCCTTGGAAGAGATCGTAGGACTATCTCCTGAGCGAATTGTAGTATCCCCTGGTCCTTGTACCCCAAAAGATGCCGGAATAAGCATCGACCTCTTTCGGACATTGGGCCTGTCGATTCCCATGTTAGGAGTTTGCCTAGGACATCAGGCACTGTGTGAGGCATTTGGCGGAAAGACTATTTTGGCAAATCGAGTTATGCATGGAAAAACAACCCCAGTGCGACATACTGGCGAAGGAATTTTTAAAAACATACCTTCTCCTTTTATGGTTGCCCGTTACCACTCACTCGTTACAGAGTCTTCTTCTATACCCGAAGAACTCACACCCGTGGCATGGAGCGAAGAGGAAGAGGACCATTCGGAGATACAAGCAATTCGACACCAAGAACATCCATTATGGGGAGTCCAATTTCATCCAGAATCTTTTTTTTCTCAACATGGCAAAACATTGTTAGAAAATTTTATTGCCCTATAAATTGATTTTAATTATAGCCAATGAAAATTTTATATTTCATAAGACGTTGCTACTCTACCCGGGCACAGATAGTTTAAATGGCGTGATATTAGGGGTACTACGACCAGCCTCGTGTCCCAGAGGGGACCGTTGAGCAATCGCGTACTGGGTATTGTTCCGGCGCGACTGCTATCCACCCGCCTCCCCCACAAGCCTCTCTATCCACTCTTGGGCAAACCTCTTATTGAGTGGGTATGGCGACGTGTGGAAACAATGAAGATCTTAGACCACGCTGTAATAGCTACTGACAGTGATAAGGTCGCGGAAGTATGCAAAACCTTAGGGGCTCCCGTAGAGATGACCTCCCCAGAACATCCTTCCGGAACAGATCGAATTGCAGAAGTAGCTAGACGGCCAAACTTTCAGGACTACAAAGTAATAGTGAACATCCAAGGTGATGAACCTCTCTTGAACGAAATACACCTAGAGTCTGCCATTTCTCTGGTTCGTGATGAATCCTGGGAAATAGGAACTTGTGCAACACCTATCTTAGATAATGACAATCGTAAAAACCCTTCAACTGTTAAGGTAGTTAGGGCAGCAGGAGGAAAGGCACTCTACTTTTCTAGAGCATACATACCTTATATGCACGATGCTAAACCTGGACCAGAGGATTTGGGAAGAGAGCCCTTCTTACGTCACATTGGCATCTATGCTTATTCTCGGGATGCTCTAGAGAGATGGGTTGCTATGGCGCCTTCTACCCTAGAACAACTAGAACAACTAGAACAACTAAGGCCACTGGAAGCAGGGCTCCGTATAGGCGTAGCGGTAGTGGGCGAGGCTGACCCAGGAGTTGATACCCCAGCAGACGTAGTTCGGATAGAAGAAAAGCTGTCTAAAATTGAAAGCCTTGATTTATAAAACAAAAAAATGACAAATCCTAACAATAAAAAAACCAAGTACATATTCATAACCGGAGGTGTTGTATCTTCACTAGGGAAGGGGATCGTAGCCGCATCACTTGGAAGAATACTCAAGGAACGTGGACTCAGTGTTACAATCCAAAAATTTGACCCATACATCAATGTCGACCCCGGTACGATGTCTCCGTTCCAACACGGAGAAGTATATGTAACTGACGATGGAGCAGAGACAGACCTTGATCTAGGACATTACGAGAGATTTATAGACGAATCTCTATCTCAAGCCAATAACGTAACAGCAGGAAGCATTTATCAGGAAGTAATAGCCAGGGAAAGGAAAGGGGAATACCTGGGCTCGACTGTTCAGGTAATCCCGCATATTACAGATGAAATTAAGAGGAGACTCAGGATTGCTGGCAATGACTATGATGTGGTAATAACTGAAATCGGAGGTACTGTCGGAGACATAGAAAGCCTTCCATTCTTAGAAGCTACAAGGCAATTTCGTCAAGACGAAGGTCCCGATAATGCAATCTTCATTCATCTTACACTAGTACCATACATAAGTGCTGTAGGGGAACTCAAAACGAAACCCACCCAACACTCTGTACGTGAACTTATGCAGACTGGGATCCAACCTGACATCCTTATATGCCGATCTGATCGCTCTCTGGATGATGATATTAAAAAGAAAATAGCATTGTTCACAAATGTATCACCACAAAGCGTGATAGAAGCCACAGATGTCAGCACCATATATGAAGTGCCCCTGGCATTACAGAAACAAAAGATTGACGATGTTGTATTGGAACTTTTTGGGATATCAGCTCCCCCTGCTAACCTAGGTGAATGGAATACCATCGTAGATCGGATCACGGAGCCATCTTCAGGCATCGTACGTATTGCAGTCGTAGGGAAATACACAGAATTAGTAGATGCATACAAATCTGTACAACAGGCACTTATACATGGAGGCATAGCCAACCATGCTAAAGTTGATATCGAATGGATATCATCTGAAAAATATGCTTCTAAAGACTTAGGTAATCTCAATGATTTCAACGGACTCTTAATTCCAGGAGGATTTGGAGAACGCGGCATAGAAGGAATGTTGATGGCTATCGAATGGGCCCGAGAAAACAAGCTTCCATTTTTTGGGATATGCCTAGGCCTTCAATGCACTATCATTGAGTTCGCCAGAAACGTTTGTGGTCTTTCTGATGCCGATTCTCTCGAGTTTTCAGAAAGCACAAGCGATCCTGTAATCTGCCTTATGGATTCACAGCTTAATGTTACCACAAAGGGTGGAACCATGCGCCTGGGACAATATCCAGCGCAACTCTATCCTAAGTCACAAGCATCAAAAATATATGGTACGACTAAAATTAATGAACGACACCGCCACAGATACGAAGTCAATAACAAATACCGTGATCTGCTAGAAAGCAATGGGCTCATGATGTCGGGTACTTCGCCAGATAAAAATCTTGTTGAGATGATCGAGCTCCATGAGCACCCCTGGTTCGTAGGATGTCAATTTCATCCTGAATTAAAAAGCCGTCCCACTAAACCCCATCCGTTGTTCTCTTCATTTATAAAATCCGCCATCAACCATCGAGATCACCTGGAATCACCTGAGGAAATAAAGACTATGGTGACGTCCGGAGAATGATCTTAGACGATTTTACACTAATCTCAGGACCTTGCGTACTTGAGGACAATGACCTCAACATCGAGATCGGCAATCAACTCGCCATATTTTCATCTACTCTAAATATACCCATTGTTTTCAAGGCATCATTTGACAAAGCAAACCGTTCATTGCCTGGATCTCCCAGGGGCCCAGGTCTGAAAAAAGGCATCAGGCTACTCGAAAACGTAAAGAATGAAACTGGGCTCCCTATACTTACAGATATACATAAGGTGGAACAAGCAGAAGCTATAGCCGAAATTGCTGATATTATACAGATACCAGCATTCCTTTGCCGCCAAACCGACCTGCTGATTGCTGCTGGTCGTACAGGTAAAGTCGTTAATATCAAAAAAGGACAGTGGATGTCTCCTGACGATATGTGCGGTGCTGTGGAAAAAATTAAAAGTGCTGGAGCCTCTCTGGTAGCAGTAACAGAAAGGGGAAGTTTTTTTGGATACGGAGACCTGGTCGTTGATATGCGCTCTTTCCAACGAATGCGTACTGTATGCGCAACACCTGTCATTTTCGATGGTACTCATTCATTACAGCGACCAGGACAAAGCCATGGGTCCAGTGGGGGGAATCCAGAATTTATTTTCCCACTCGTACGAGCTGCTGTAGCAGCAGGATGTGACGGTCTGTTTCTGGAAACCCATCCAAACCCTGATCAAGCCCCTTCAGACAGCACCAGTATGCTGCCCCTTGATAACATGAAAGATCTTCTGGATGAAGTGCTCGCTATAAGATCGATCTTTACTTATACCCATTCAGGATTATGACCCAACTATGATCCGCAACATCATAATTATTGTAATGGTTATCCCTTTGAATTTATCAATGGGTTGTGAAAAAAATCGCACGGAAGTCGTCATCGACCCAGAATTCGAGAATATTAAAGCTGACTACATCACATTTGGAAGTACTCACTATCTTTCACGCCAAGGAATCCGAGAGGCTTTGATCGTGGCTGACACAGCATACTTCTTCAATGATTCTACAATAGTCATCCTTAGAGGCGGGGGCACTCTTACTGCTTACAATAAAGACTTGGGAACCGAAAAAGCGGTGGTTACGTCTGACCGAGGGAGACTTAATACAAGCGAAAATTACATTGTCGCCCAAGAAAATGCAGTGCTATTGATTACGGGGGATGGGAGAAGGATCGAGAGCTCTGAGCTCAATTACCATCAAGATCAAGATCGCATATGGAGCGACTCCTCTACTACAATGTATGAGGGCAACAGCATAGTCGAAGGAAGCGGATTCGATGCAGACTTGAATTTTGATCAAGTTGGTGTTCGTAACGCCCGAACCCGGGGTGGCACCGTCCGTTTCTGATGTGGCGCCCACTCTTACTCATTGGAGTAGCGCCGATCAGTGTCCTATCGGCGACCTTAGACCTTACAGCCCAAAATCATACCTGCGACCTAATAGATTCCCGTAGAGTAAATTCTATTACTAGAGAAGACAGACGCATTAGCCACGTATCCAGCCCACGCTTCTTTTGTACTGACGGAACCCAAATAGAAGCTGATAGTTCAATAACTTTTGAGGCCACCTCTTTCACGCAATTTTTTGGAAATGTTCACATCCGTGATGGCATCCAGGAACTCTTGGCTGAAAGAGCACAGTACTCTAGTCGTACAAGACACCTACAAGCACAAGGCCTTGTTTCTATAACCGATTCTGAAAATGGATCAACCATAACTGGCGATAATTTGGTGATGATAAAATCAAGAGATGACAACACTCCAAATGATATGACGATCCATGGCGGCCGACCCCGTGCCCTATTATTCTCATCGACAGGATCTACGCCAGAGACTACCCAACCTGAGCCCTTCGATATCAATGCAAATGTCATCCGCCTACTGGGGGACCACCTCTTTCAAGCTAGGGGGAGCGTAGAAATACAGAGGAATACCCTCATCGCCTACTCCGATTCAATGGAATACCAGCAAAAAATAGGCACCCTTACACTCTTCAAAAAAGCCCGTATTATTTCACCAGACCTAGAATCTGGAGACACTCTCGATGTAAGAGGTGACACTATCCACATGTTGCTTCCCAAAGATGATATCGACGAATTAGAAGCCCGTGGCTATGCACATTTGATCACAGATGACGTAGACATAAAAGGTCCTGTGCTCAGAGTTTTTTTTGCTCAAAAAGAACTTGAACGCATTGTATCAATGCTAGCAGAAAATAATCAAGAGACAGAAAGGAAACTTCTTCATAACCTAGATACAACAAACGATAATACGTTTATTATACCTCAGGCCAAAACTGAAGACTTCACCCTTTCGGGTGACTCTATAACGGTAAATAATCCTAACGGCGAAATAGAGACAGTGTCAGCCATAGGAAAGGCTCGCGGAGTATCTAATGCTAGAAATTCCCTTAACACCGATGAGACGCCTCACATCATACGACATGATTGGATAGAGGGTGATACGGTTACAGCAATATTCAATAAAAATTCCAATAATGTCCAAGAACTACCACCCTTAATAGAGAACGATGCCCCCCAAGGATACACTATTGATAAATTGATAGCACAAGGTGATGCCAGAAGTTTTTACCGCTCTGATCCCAATTCGAATTCTGTATCTGAAAATAGCGAACAGTGTCTTGAGTTTAATTATGTATTAGGAGAAGAGATTAGGATTTTCATGAAAAACGGAGAAGTTGATCACATGGAGGTAAAAAAGGCCAAGGGAGCATACTTTCAAATCCAAGACAATCCAGTTACATCAGAAACTGACACAACATCATCCTTATTTTCTGATGCCATATCAACGTGTCCCGAGATAAGATATCCTATTGAAAAATGATCAATTTCCCCAGCTAATCTCAAATGAGCTTGAAAATAAATATAATCCTATTGAATACTATTTTACCTAAATACCAAGTTTAATGAGCCAACTTTACGGTAAATCCCTAACTAAGATTTATAAAAAGCGACCAGTAGTGGACAACATCGACATATCTGTTAAGCAAGGAGAAATCGTAGGACTGTTAGGGCCAAACGGAGCAGGGAAGACTACTACATTCTATATGATAGTAGGACTTATTCCATCTAATTCTGGAAAAGTATACATGGATGACCTCGATCTCACAGGGATCCCCATGTTTCGCAGAGCGCGTATGGGTGTAGGATATCTGGCGCAAGAACCTTCTGTATTCCAAAGATTGACTGTAGAGCAAAACGTCAAAGCTATAATAGAAACATTGAACCTCACCAACGATGAACAAGAAGAACGCCTAGAAGAACTCTTAGGGGAACTATCTTTGGGCCACCTGCGCACCAATAAAGCTTATTCTCTTTCTGGAGGCGAACGGCGACGTTTAGAGATCATCAGAGCCCTAGTTCAGCGTCCAAAATTCATGCTCCTAGACGAACCCTTCGCAGGCATCGATCCGATTGCAGTACACGACATTCAGGATATCATAGGAAAACTGAAGGAAAGAGAAATTGGGATCATAATTTCTGATCATAACGTAGAACAAACTCTGGAGATTGTGGATCGAGCATACATTATGTATGATGGCAAAATTAGAGTTGACGGTAGTGTTTCTGAGCTTGTTTGGAATGAAGAAGTAGCAGATATCTACCTCGGTCCGACTCTAACACAACGTATGCGTGACAGGTATGCCCACCCTCCAGACTGACCTGAAAACAAAGAACCAAAAACTGATTTATCAGTAAGATTCTAAGTGCTACTACAACTGAGCTTATGAATCCACTAAACACAAGAATTCTACAAAACCAAAGCCTTCGTCAGGAAATGAAAGCAAACCCTCGCCTGTATCAGGCGATGGAGTTGCTCTATATGCCCCTGTTGGACCTCCAACAACATCTCAAAATGGAATTAGAAGGGAACCCTTTTTTAGAGATGGCCGAGGCCGATTTACAGGAAGAAGTAGAACTCAAAGAAGATGGCAAGGACGAATCCGCAGAAGATGATGTCGACTGGGAGGATATTTTACTGGAAGGCTTTGATACTGGAGAACGCCGAGAACAATATGAGGTTCGCGATTTTTTTCAACCAACACCTGTGGAAAGCATGAGCCTCAGGGATCATCTCTACGATCAATTAAGAATGTTAAACATTACTGAACGAGAAATGCGTTTAGGGGAAGAAATCATTGGAAACGTAAACGACGCAGGGATGCTAACATGTTCCTTACAAGATGTTCTATCAGGATTGAATGACTGGCTCACTGACATGCGTGATACCGCACAAATTGAAATAGATTCTATAACTGACAAGGAAGAGTTAAAGGAAGCGCAGGATGAGGTTAACGAGGCTTTCTCGCCTTACGATATTTCAGAAGCCGAGACTATGCTTCCAATAATTCAAACCTTTGAACCAGCGGGAATAGCCGCAAGGGACCTCCAGGAATCTCTACTAATCCAACTCCGGATCCTAGAAAAACATGACACCAAGACATACCGGATAATAGATACTCATTTCGAAAATCTTATCAATCATCGATGGCCAGAAATAGCTATCGACCTTGGAATAGAATCTGTTGAAATCCAAAGCGTGGCTGACGAGATATCGAAACTTGACCCCAAGCCCGGATTAAAATACTCCGCAGATCCCGAACGTTACATAATCCCTGATTTAATCGTAGAAAAGATAGAGGGTGAGTATATGGTATTCGTAAATGACACGAGCCTTCCTCGATTACGCATATCTGAATCCTACCGAAACGTTGCCAGTGAAAAGAGTAACTTAAAAAGTGAACATAAGGCTTTCATATCAAAAAAACTGAATTCAGCAACTTGGATGATCCAAGCAATTGAACAACGCCGTCAAACCATGCTAAAAGTTATGGGCTTTATCGTAGAACGGCAGCTAGATTTTTTTGAATTAGGAATTCAACACCTTAAACCTCTGACGTTACGGGAAGTTGCTGACCATATTGGTATGCATGAATCGACAATTTCCAGAGTAACTAATGAAAAATACGTACAGACACCGCGTGGAGTATTACATCTTAAATTTTTCTTTTCTAGCGGACTTCCAACCATTACGGGAGAGGGCATTTCAGCAACGGGAGTCAAGGACAAAGTGCGAAAGCTTGTCTACAATGAGAATCCCCTCAAACCTTTAACTGATCAAAAGATCGTGGAATTACTTAAAGAAGATGGGATAAAAATTGCTCGTCGTACTATAGCTAAATACCGCGATCAACTGGGCATTCTACCTGCCCGAATGCGAAAGCGTGTCTAATGAATCAGCTGACTCAAGAAGATGATATGAGATTGTCACCAAAAGCCCTTCAAGATTTCGCAGTAGTTATCCCAGCATTCAATGAAGCCCCAGTAATACCGGCCCTCATAGCTGAACTTCGAGAAACTTTTAAGAGTTTCGATATGACTGGAGAGATTATAATAGTCGATGACGGTTCTACCGATGGCACTGGAGATCTAGCAGAGAAAGAAGCCTGCGACTGGAATCTTGTTCGTGTGCTAAAACATCGTGCCAATCTAGGTAAAACCGAAGCCATACTAACCGCTGTACGCTCAACCAAACGCACTTTCATTGTACTCTTCGACGCCGACCTGCAACATCTTCCGGACGAGATACCAAGATTCTTAGAAAAATTACACGAAGGCCCAGACATCGTAACAGGACGAAAAATAGGGGCTTATAATAAAGCAGTCGTATCGACAATCTATAATGTCATAAGCAGAAGTATCTTCAGGGTTCCAGTAAATGACCTTAATTCCATGAAGGCCTTCCGCAGAGAAATATT
Organism: Gemmatimonadales bacterium UBA2989; assembly: GCA_002346625.1. GTDB lineage: Bacteria > Gemmatimonadota > Gemmatimonadetes > Longimicrobiales > Gaopeijiaceae > UBA6934. The sequence continues at coordinate 35,236 of DEAF01000031.1, read as the reverse complement.
GGACGAAATCCACTTGCGTCATGATTGGCACAGATTTTTTGTAGTATTAGCCTATGCACGTGGATACTCAGTGAGCGAGATAGATATAGAGCTACACCCAAGGCGGGCAGGGACTTCAAAATACAGAGGTTTATTCAGAATTGTGGTAGGAGTAATGGATCTTATGTCAATCTGGTTCTTATTACTTTTTTCCCGGAAACCTCTAATCCTCTTCGGGTTCAGTGGCCTATTTTTGATTGGCATTGGAATAATTCTTGGTGGAATAACTTTTTACTTTCGTTTTGTCGAAGGATTTGGCTTTCGCCCATTCCTGTATTTGGTAATCTTACTTGAAACTGTGGGATTTTTACTAGTTGGATTCGGATTCATTGCGGAAATGATCGCAAACCTTAGGGAAGAAGTACGTTCTCTCCGAAATAATTCCCGATAAACGCTTTATGGAACACCCCATCCCCAAAACACCTTATTCCTTCATGAGGACACCTCCGCGCAAAGCCTCACGAATTTTAGTAATTGTCGGGACAAGGCCGGAAGCCATAAAGATGGCACCCATAGTAGAAGAACTAAAAAAAAGTAATGACGTGGAAGTTCGTCTCGCTTTAACTGGACAACACATCGGCCTCCTAGGCCAAGCCCTTCAAACATTCAACCTAGATCCCGACTACGACCTAGGGATTATGATGAAAGATCAGACCCTTTACGAAGTAGGGCAGGGTTGTCTGGAAAAATTGAAGGAAATAGTTCAGTCATACAAACCAGACATGGTGTTAGTTCAGGGTGACACTGCCACAGTTTTCTTTGGATCTATGGTGGCTTTTTTTGAAAAGATCAAAGTCGGCCATGTTGAGGCAGGCCTGCGTTCTGGCGAGAAATGGGCGCCTTTTCCGGAAGAGATATTCAGGAAACTAACCGATGTCACCACTGATCTATATTTTGCTCCCACATTGCAAGCAGCTGAGAATCTTTTAGCTGAGAATGTAAACCCAGAAAAAATCTATATCACCGGGAATACGATCGTAGACGCACTCTTGAAAATTTCGGCCACAGAACAAGAGATAGAAAACTCCGTATTGGCGTCCCTGCTAGCTAACCGAGACAGTCAATTGGTACTCTTAACTGCACATCGCAGAGAATCTTTCGGGGATCCGCTCAAAGAAATTTTTACCGCTGTCAGGCAGATCGCTGATATACATGAAGACGTGAACATAGTATACCCTGTCCATCCTAATCCGAATGTTATGGTCCCAGCCCAGGAGATCCTGAATGATCATCCGCGAATACACCTGACCGAACCCCTAGGATATTTCGATCTGATTACAACAGTAAAACATGCTAGCCTCATTTTAACTGATTCAGGTGGCATACAAGAAGAAGCTCCGACATTCGGCGTCCCTGTACTCGTACTCAGACAGACCACGGAAAGACCTGAAGCTATCGAAGCAGGAATCGCGCAGATGGTTGGTACAGATAGAGATCGGATCGTAAATGAAGCCACAAAAATTCTCACCGAAAAAAACAATCAAGTTGAAACCCCTGAATTAAAACTCAACCCATACGGAGACGGAAAGGCGGCAGAGAGAATAGTCGACATCCTTGTATCAGATCTTACCGGCAAAGCTCGTTTAACATCTGATTGGATAACACCGTGAATGTGGTAATGAATTCTATCTATTTTCCTCCAGAAATAGGAGGACTGGAGAGTCACGTTTACTATCTTTGCCGTGGACTCGTAGGACGAGGATGTGACGTATCCATAATTACTTCTCGGTCTCAAAAAAAACTTCCAACCTACGAAGTCATGGACGGGATCAAGGTATGGCGGACTTGGCTGCCAGCACGAACCACTCTGGGATGGTCTATCCATGGGGTTAGTTCCATTCCAAAACTCGGGAAAACAATTTCCCAGGCCGACATCATTCATGCTCAAACATTTCAGTCAATATTTCCTGCTTTCGTAGCGAATAGAAAACATAATGCCCCCCTGATCTCCACATTGCATACATCTCATTTCTTAGAGCGTGCCAAGAATCCCTTATGGCGCACAATATTCAAACAGTTACTTCGATGGCCAGACTATAACCTGGCTGCCAGTGTAGAAATCGCAGATGTTACCAAAGGAATCTTACCCAACGTTAAAGTGGAAGCATTGGTCAACGGAGTCGACACGGAAGTCTTCCGTAAAACTTCACCGACCTTCACCAGATCAAGCAGGATATGCATCGTTGTACCTAGACGTCTTTTTAAGAAAAACGGAGTAGACTTTTTCATTAGAGCTATGCCTCTAATAGCAAAACACAAAGATGTGGAAGCTCTTATCGTAGGAGATGGACCTGAAAGGAATAACTTAAAAAATCTTGCCAAGAAACTCGGTATAATTGACCGTATCCATTTCCTTGGCATCCGGACCCACGCTGAGATGCCTGGGATTTTGAATTCTGCCCAATTAGCAATATTTCCATCACTTATGGAAGCCACTTCAGTAGCAGTTTTAGAATCTATGGCATGTGAGATACCTGTTGCTGCATCCAATGTAGGTGGTCTTCCTGAGCTAATAGACAACAAAGTGGGAGGGCTGTTTGAGCCTGGAAACCCCCAAGCATTAGCTGAAAGTGTCATCTCTCTTCTTGATCGAGATGACCTCCCAACATTAGGTATTCAAGCTAGGGCTCGAGTGATAGATAAATGGAGCAATCTCCGGCTAGTGGATCGACATTTAGAAGTGTACAGAGACCTCATAAATTCTGAGCAATCCACCACAAACTTCTCGCCCTCCTAAAAGGAACGTAGTGGGCAATAACAAACAATCGGACATTTTTTCATCATTCTTACCTAAGGATGATGACCTGGGATCAGAAATGCCAAATTGGTTATCCTTCGTCCTGTATGGAGTAGTCATTATTTTTCTTTTTCGTAATTTCATATTCTCCGATGGTATGTTATTCGGATCCGACACAGTGAGCCTGGGATACATGGCGAGAGAGTTTTACGCCAATGCTGTGAAGGGGGGCGAATTTCCCTTCTGGAATCCTGTAATTCTCGGAGGGACACCCTTCATCGAATCACTCGCCGGTGGAGACTCTCTCTACCCACCTAGCGCCATCCTACTTTTCTTATTAGACCCCCATCGGGCATTGGGCTGGAAATTGATATGGCACGTATTCTTTGCAGGAATCTTCACATACGGATGGATCCGATGCCTAGGGCTTTCAAAAACTTCTGCATTTTTAGCCGGACTGGCCTATGGATTAGCACCTTTCATGGTGTCCTTAATCCACGGAGGACAAGACGGAAAAATCTTCGTCATGTCTCTTACCCCATTGCTGTTTTGGGCCACCGAATCATTTCTTCTCCGACCTACCTTGATAAAATTCGCAACTCTAAGTCTAGTGACCGGCAGCATTATCCTTACGACACATTTCCAGACTGCCTATTTCCTCTTTGGGGCAGTCGGTGCGTATGCCTTGTTTCGAACTATACAGTCTTGGCTACAGGGCAGAAGGGGAATCAGGAAAAATGTGTGGGCTCTATCCCGCTTTGGCGCCTTTCTTGTAGCAGCCCTCCTTGGCGGTAGTGTTGCCGCAGTCCAACTTATCCCTGCTACTTCATACGTACTTGATCATTCACGCCGAACCTCCACCACCACTCAGGCAGATAGTCAAAAAGCGATCGATTACTCTAGCTCTTGGTCTCTCCATCCAGAAGAAATATTAGGGTTAGCGATACCTGAATTTGTGGGGGTCACAACGGCTGAATCTGATTGGGGTCAAAACACTTACTGGGGAAGGAATTTTTTCAAAGGGAATCACGAATACGTAGGACTCGTAGTTATCCTATTGGCAGGATTATCTTTCTTTGGTGGAGCACAAAAACATCTTCGGTATTTCTTTAGTGGCCTTGGGGTTTTAGTTCTTCTGTTTTGCCTCGGAAACCATACACCGATATGGAGAATGTTTTACGAATTCATCCCAGGCATATCACTGTTCCGAGCACCCTCTCTTGCTGTTTTCCTATTTGGTTTCAGTACTGTAACACTCATGGCATTCGGTGTGGAACGCATGCTGGACATCTCGAAGCAGAACAACGAAATCCAATGGATACCACTGAAGCGTTTTTTATGGACTGCCGTTGGAACGCTCACCTTGGGGCTCATATCAGTATCTTCAGGAACATTTACAGATATATGGACGTCATTCTTTTATAAAGACATCACAACACAATCCATCCAAATTCTAAATACTGCAGAACCCTACATTCTCAGAGGCTTCACGATAGCCGTGCTCCTAGCTATAGCAACTTCAGGAATTGCTTGGGCGCTTATCAAAAAACGGCTGGCGCCAAAAGTAGCTACCATACTCCTGGCATTTTTGATTATCGGAGACCTTGTGAGGATAGACACTGCCTTCATTCGTACCACAAACTTCGAAAACTTCCGCAGTACAGACCCTAACATTGACATACTTTTAGAAAGGCAACGCACCGAAGACCCTTTCCGAGTATTTTCACTTCATGGTCTTAATGGTCAAGATGTACGACCTGGAATGTTCGGACTTGAATTAGCAGGCGGACATCACCCAAATGATTTGGCACGATATCGGGACATCATCGGTATGACAGGAAGTAGTATCCCGGTAAATTTGATTGGCAACGTCAACGTACTGCGTATACTGAACGTTCGTTATATCCTTTGGCCTGACCGGATAGGCACACCAGAAGACCAAGGACTTCCTACGGCCATCACAGACAATTTGGAGCTAGTAAGCCAAACAACCATAGATGGTCGCCCCTATGAATCAATATACCGTTTTACAGACTTACCAAGAGCGAGGATAGTCGGTGAAGCTGTGATATTATCCGATGATCAATCTGTACCATTCATCTTAAGTGAAGACTTTGATCCGACCAGGCAAGTTGTCCTTAATGATGCCCCTCCCATTATGCTGTCCGGGAAACCCATAACCGGATCTGTTAAATGGCTAGAACGTAACAATAACAACATGAGTCTTCACGTAAATGTAGACCGTCCCGCATTACTGGTTTTAGCAGACAACTGGTTTCCAGCCTGGAAGGGCAGGATAGGGAACGATGACGTCCCCGTACTCAGAGCTAATCATACACTACGAGCAATACCTATACCGGCCGGGGAACACAAAGTTGAACTCTATTATGAGTCATCACAGATCGTACAGAGTTTCTACATCACAATCTTAGGTCTGATATTAGTATCCTTACTATTAATTGTCGGTTGGATCAAAAGCTTAAGTAGTAAAAAAAACAAAACTTATGAATAAAGTAGCTACTCGCATTTCTCAGGTCAGTTTAACAATTATCGTTACCTGGTTCATCTTAAATCGAGTAGGGATAGACCTGGCCACCCTAAAGGCTCTAGAGCCAGCAGATTGGAAACCAAATTTTTTCATATTAACTCTATCATGTGTCTTACTGCTTGTCGGATACTTCTTTTCAGCCGCCCTGTGGGGGAAAATCGTCCACGACCTAGGAGGACCCACCCTGCCAGCCCTAACATCAGTAAGACTCTTTATGGTAGCAAACCTTGGAAGATACGTTCCTGGCAAAGTATGGCAGATCTTGGGCCTTACTTATTTAGCAAAAAAAGAAGGAGTGTCCGGAAGCGTGGCTATAGGGGCGGCTATACTGGGACAGCTAACGTCACTCTTGGCAGCATCTCTCATCGGTATTAGCACATTATGGTACTTAGCGGATTGGCGTCAACTAAAATTAGCCAGCTTGATCGCAGGGATTATAATCCTAGTAACACTTACTTCTATAATCACTATTCCTTCCATTTTTCGACGCATTATCATTCTATGGACTCGGTTAACTCGTACAGAATTCCCAGACAACCTTAAAAGACAGAACAACATCAGTATCCGTTGGCTCGCACTTTATATAATCAACTGGTGCATATACACAACAGCATTTTGGTTGCTTTATCTAAGTTTTGGTGAATGGAGAACATTCATAGAAATTGGTCCGGCATTTGCAGCAGCATGTGTTATAGGATACCTGGCCATATTCGCACCAGCAGGAGCTGGGATACGGGAGGGCTTTTTAGTGGTCTTGCTACAACATGCTATGAGTGCGGAGATAGCTCTAGTGCTAGCCGTGGTATCCCGTCTCTGGACAACTGCAATTGAAATGATATTAGCTACCATCTGTGGCGCGAAATACATTCAATTCAAAAAAACAGTATAGGCTATCAAGTGAACAGACCCATCGAACTTATCCTGGTAATTATCCCCACACTTAACGAGGCTGATAATTTGCCTGGAATCGTACCTCTAATCTTGAATCAGGATCCTAGGATAGAAGTACTAATAGTAGACGATGACTCATCGGACGGCACTGGGCTTTTGGCAGATGGAATCTCTGACGAATCAGACCGAGTACACGTACTTCACCGAACCGAAAAGCCAGGGCTAGGGAAAGCATACCTCGAAGGATTCCAATGGGGCCTAGAGCGTGATTATGATCTTTTTTTTGAAATGGACGCAGACTTTTCTCATAACCCTGATGCCTTACCTGATTTTATAGAGAAGGCCAAAGAATTTGATGTCGTTTTAGGATCTCGCTATCTAGGCGGTCACGTCACAGTGATCAACTGGCCCATGAAACGTTTGCTCATAAGTTATTTTGGGAGTTGGTATGCACGTATCGTTACAGGGCTGCCCGTCCGTGATGCCACAGGGGGATTCAATTGCTGGAGACGCCAAGTCCTAGAAGCTCTCGACTTTAATCGTATAGAGTCAAATGGATATACGTTCCAGATCGAACTCAAACTTAGAGCGTGGAATAAAAAATTCTCCATAACTGAAATTCCTATCATTTTTTCTGAGCGTAACTTAGGCGAGTCAAAGATGTCTAATAAGATTGTTCTAGAAGCAATATGGAAACTGTGGAAGCTCCGTTTTTTGAGTTTTTGCGGACGGCTATAGATAACAACTATCAAGATGCCCATAGAACACCTCCTGTACCGTTGTCCTGGATGTGGGCACGACCCGATCATGGCTACCCCAAGGGGAGCTTGGTGCGAGTCCTGTTACACTTCCTTTGAACAAGGAAACAGCTCTGTCGTAATTGCAAATTTTCCTGATGGAAAGATTGAAGAATATTCGGTTAATACTCTTATGAGTACCATCGAAAAATTGGGAGGTATTTCACGTGATATTTTTAACCACAATGGCGAGAAGCCATACGAGGCACACGTAAAAGTTTCACGTGGCAACAATCATAAATCTGTACGATGGAAGGGGAGGGTGATAGGATTTTTTGAACATATCACAGAACATCAAGTCGCCATCCTTAAACTTAAAAAAGATTACTTAACCCTAGCGTGGGGCGAACAAAATTCCCTGGTATGGCCATTGGAAAATTTGACGGCAATTCAGATTAGCTCCAAGGCCATACAAATCAACATACGAGGAAAGGGTCTCTATCAAATAGAATTTGTATCGGATTCCCCAAGGCGTTGGGAAGATTTGTTGCAGTGCACCCTATATCGCTTCTACAAAAATCAAGGACAGAGAGTCATTGCATTTCAACCCAGAATAATAACTGAGACTTCGCCCCCACAAGATACAGATGCCTATCGTACGGGGCAGGGAACTTAATATGATTTTCTACCGTACTGTCCGTAGGATTACTAGGTTGTATTTCTCAGCAAGAATGAAAATTAGATTCGAAGGTATTCATAACTTACCTAAAGAAGGAGGGTTTCTTTTGGTTATGAATCATCAGAGTCACCTTGACTCATTACTTCTACATGCCTACTGCCCACGACTCTTATTCACTATGACCAAGAGTTCGGCATTTCGAAATCCAATAATGCGTTGGGTAGCACCCCGAGTTGGCGCATTTCCGACACGACGTTACCAGGTGGACCCTCAGTCTGTACGTATGGCGATTCGATACCTGGAAGAAGGAAAGGCAGTAGGAGTTTTCCCCGAAGGAGAGCGTTCCTGGGATGGCAAATTACAGAAGCTGCGTCCAGGCACGATCAGACTTATTCTTAAAACAGGATTCCCAGTCATACCCTGTGGAATAATGGGTACATATGAAGTATGGCCTCGGTGGGGAAAGATGAGTTGGTTAAAGATAGGCCCTAAGCGCCCTAAGGTTATGATTAGATATGGACAGGCCATACATTTCAAAAAATATGATGACAAGATAGCTCGCGACAAAAAACTTCCTGATGCTACAAAAAAAATATCCGAGTCAATCCAATCTCTAATGATGCCATGAAAGGCGATCGTATTGGTCAGGATTTTTATAATAATACTGACTATTTCGACCATAAAACCAAACACCTAAAAGACTTAAGCAGTTCTTTTCAGAAATACCGCATATCAAAGATTCTTGAAATTTATAATCCGGGAAAAAGCGAACGGATTCTTGACTTAGGTTGTGGATGGGGAACTTTTTGCTGGGCTCTCTCACATCGCGTTCAAAGCATCGTTGGCTTGGATTTCAGCCAAAAGAGCATAGAAATATGTAAACAAAAATTTGCCGGATCTGGTTTGAAAAATATTTCTTTCTTATGTGCCAATGCATGCAATACCAATCTTGAGCCTGAAAGTTTCGATTTAATCATAGCCGCTGATCTAATGGAGCATTTGTACTATAAAGACAGCAAGCTAGTCATATCTGAAGCATTCAGATTATTAAAAAGGGGAGGACATTTAAGTATATGGACCCCACATAGGGGGCATATACTAGAAATCCTAAGGGCTCATAATATCATACTTAAACGAGACTTGAGCCATGTTGACTACAAATCCATGGAATCAATAAAGAATACACTGATTTACGAAGGATTTTTGATTAAAAAAGCTTACTATGTGGAGTCACATTTACCTATCATAAAATATCTAGAAAAAATTACTTTAGCATGGATACCATTATTTCGTAGAAGAATAGCCGTATTAGCCCAAAAACCATAATGTATTACATTAATAAACTATACATAAGTCATTGATATATAATAATTTATATATTATATATATCCCTAGGTTCGTATAATATATATTAGGTTAAGTAGGGATATGAGCAACGTATCAGCTGTGCCCAATCAGGAGACCTAGCTATGTGCCCTCAGAATTATTATTTGGATCACCGTAATTACTAAGAACACCTCGTCCGCCTAGCAATGACGCCTAACCGCGTACCATCTGAGTTGAAGACTCATACTCCTTCAGTTTTTTTATTCTGGGTCCCCCTTGCCGCCCAGTGGCTGATGATGGCATCCGAAGGGCCATTTCTGGCTGCCATAATCGCCCGACTCGGCGAACCTACATATAATCTTGCAGCTTACGGAATAGCATTCGCATTCGCGATCCTGATTGAGTCTCCGGTTATCATGCTCATGAGTGCCTCTACAGCACTAGCCAGAGACCGCGCAGCTTACCTGAAATTACGAAAATTCATGCATGCGCTGAACGCCTTATCCACCGGGCTTCTTCTCTTCGTGCTATTCCCGCCTGTGTACCATTTTCTGACGGATACATTACTGCAGTTGCCCGAAGAAGTTGCAAACCTAACCTACGGTGCTCTGTGGATACTGCTTCCCTGGCCGGCAGCGATTGGGTACAGGAGGTTCATCCATGGCCTCCTGATTAGATCTGGACGCACGCGCCTAGTAGCCCTCGGCACACTGGTAAGGCTTGGCACAATGGCCTCAACTGCAGTCATCTTATACATATTTTTTGAATTACCAGGTGCCTGGGTAGGGACCTCTTCTCTTTCGATAGCAGTCTGCATAGAAGCCTTGATCGCCCGCCTGATGGCGACACAAACCATCCGAGAACTTCTTGCCTTTGATCCGAAACGGACAACAGGAGAAAGAAACCTTGGATACCGTGGAATTATTAATTTTTACTACCCACTTGCCTTAACATCCATGATCGGACTAACTGTACAACCCTTGCTTACTTTTTTGATGGGACAAGCATCAGAACCAATCAAATCTTTAGCGGTTTTTCCTGTGGTATACTCTCTTTCCTTTCTATTCAGATCATTCGGACTCAGCTACCAAGAGGCAGCACTCGCACTACTCGGAAATAATAATGAACGCCTTCCAGAACTAACAAAATTTGCAATATGGCTTTCAATGTGGACAACAGTCGCCCTGGGGCTTGTAGCCTTCACCCCCCTTTCAATAGTCTGGTTCGAAACCGTATCCGGACTCTCTCCAGGCCTTGCGACATTCGCATTGATACCTGTGAAAATCCTTGTCCCCATCCCAGTACTTTCAGTGCTCCTTTCATTAGAACGTGCAATCCTCATGCAAGCACACAAAACACACCCCATTACAGTGGCCACAGCTATTGAGGTCATCAGCATCGCACTACTCTTTATAATATTCGGCTGGAAGATGGAATTAATTGGAGTCACCGCCGCATTCCTATCGTTTCTCGGAGGGAGATTGGCAGGAGTACTGTATTTGACTAGAAGTTCGCTCAAAATCGTACTAAAGGCTAGAAATAAAAACCTTAGTGGAATTTAGTTCTGTTTACGGTTTTGTGCGGGAGGATCGAGAGCGACCAACTCCACTAACGCAGTCCCCTTCTCTACTATTCCTAACTTTAATGCAGCAGTATAGGAAAGGTCTACGATTCGACCATCCACAAAAGGCCCTCTGTCGTTTACACGGACGACTATAGTACGCCCATTCGATCTATTGGTAACCCGCAGATAAGTAGGCAGCGGGAGAGTCTTGTGGGCTGCAGTCATCTTGTACATATCGTATTGTTCTCCGGATGAAGCCCTACGTCCGTGGAAAGGATCCCCATACCATGATGCAATCCCAACCTCCTGATAGCCTTCGCTTGTATCTAATACTCGGTATTCAGTGCCATAAACAGAATAAGACTCTGGATTGCCGTACTGTGTCTTAATTTCCGGCCTCGGAACAGCATCAGGTATATCCGATACAGGGACTATCTTTCCTCCACTAGGGATAGCTATATCCGACGCAGGAACCACTTCTTCTTCCCTAGGGATAGCCATATCCGATACAGGAACCACCTCTTCCTCCCTAGGACTTGGAGTAGTCGGAGTTGACCCTACAAGAGTACAAGATTGGACCAGCACTACTAAGGATATACACGTTGCTATCCTTAATAAATCAAATCTAATAATGATCAGGGCAGCTTACTCCTTTTTGGACGGTCCCAATCAGGACAGAAACCAGATCCAAGTCAGCGAAAGAGTTTCTATCATCGGTCATGGAAGCAGCGAACCGATAAACGCAAACCCGACAGTAGCAATTCCACCAGCAATCAGTGCATAGGGTAGCTGCGTGCGAACATGTTCGATGTGGTCAGTCGCAGAAGCTAATGAAGCAATAATTGTAGTGTCGCTGATCGGACTACAATGATCACCAAAGATGCCACCGGAAAGTACTGCCGCCACAAATGGTGCCGGAGGCTGCCCCAAAGCGTTTGACAAAGGTATCGCTACTGCAAGCATGATCGCGAAAGTGCCCCAACTACTACCGGTGGCGAATGCAATACCTCCTGTAACTAAAAAAACGAGAGGTATCAAGGCAAATAACGGAACGTTGTCTCCAACAGCACCGGCCACGTACTGACCTGTTCCGAGTGAGCCCGTTACATTGCCAAGTGCAAGTGCGAGCCACAGTACGACCGCCATCCCAGTCAAACCACCAGCCCCTTTGATACCTATTCTCGAAAGACCATTTAGATCGAGGGACCCCTGTACAAGGGATAGCAACCATGCGAGGCCGAGCCCCAGTAATACAGCCCAGAGTACGCTAGTCGACCCAGAGCCCTTAGCAAGGTTTCCTTCACCCGTAATCCACATAAAGACGGGCATAGAAAAGACCATGACCGCAATTGGGATCAGCATGTTGTGCGGCCTGAGAACGACATCTTCCGCTGGTGCTGGTGCAATATCACCAGGATCTGCGAATGCGACTGAATGCTTCCATGTGAGCTCCCCACCCTGGGTCCGCTCTTCTGCTTTTTTCATAGCTCCAATATCCCATCCTAAAAAAGCCGTCAAGCCAGCCAGTACTAGGGCCGCCACCGCATACAAATTCATAGGAATTGCAATAAGAAACGTTCCCAGTGGATTTACCACACCTTGGTTCGCTAAGATGCCAAGGACCATTGCACCCCAAGCATTAAAAGGAATAAGGATGCAAACTGGAGCTGAAGTCGAATCGATGATATATGCCAATTTTTCGCGCGAAACCTTGAAGCGGTCAAATAGCGGGCGTGACACTGACCCGGCTACGAGAATCGTCAGGTTCGATTCGATAAAGATCACTATCCCGGTGAGCCAGGCTAAGACCTGTGCACGGCGAGGGTTTGTGACCCAGCGTGCGTGCTCTACCCACCGGACAAAACCACGCATACCTCCGTTTGCTTCGACTGTAGCAATCAGAGATCCAATCAGAAACGTGAAGACAATTACTTTGGCGCTTCCCGTATCTGAGAGAACTGCGACCGTACCCTCTATCGCATCGGCTGTACCGATGGCCGGATTCCAATCGGCAATTATCGTAAAACCGAGCCAGATCCCAGCTGCAAGTGAGAGGAAAACCTGTCTCGTATAAATGGCGAGCCCAATCGCGAGCAAAGGAGGCAACAGCGACATAATTCCGTACGAAGCAACCTGTTGAACGACCATGTCATTCCACTCCTATTGTCTCGTGTCGTACATACCCGCAGAAAAATCTTACGATCACCTTAGAAGCGTCCAGGAACCAGTGGACACCATAGCTCATTTATATATACACCATGCTCGACCTGTACGCTGGATCGAACCGTTTAATTTAACTGTCAACGAACTTTCAAATTATTGAGCCCCCCCAAGGACTTCACGCATTTCAGAAAACCGGAGTTCATAGATGCCACGACCCATATCATCAGATTCAAAATCATCCAAAATGAGTTCGTAAATTTCTAATGCCCCCACGATATCATTCTGCTGATGCCTAATTCTAGCAGCACTACTAAGGGCATCCCGGACTTGAAATGCGAGCTTCGCACGATCCGCAATTTCAAGATAAAGAGACTCGGCATCGGACCACCTACCTTGATCTTCATATGCACGTGCTAATAAAGAATTGCCCTGGACCCCCAATCCATCATTCAAGCTTAGACCGCCCCTCTCAAGGACGTTTATGGCTACAGCAGGATCTCCAGACTCAAGATGAAGACGCCCCAGCATAACTAATGCTTCGTCCGCCTTTTCGTGACCCTCAAACCTTTCGAGATAAGCATTCAGTTGCACCTTGGCATCTTCAAAAGCTGACAGCGAGATAGTCTGATGGATCACCTCTAAATCGTTCACAGCCTGAATAGCTAAGGAACGTTGGCTTGTTACAATCTCCACACCACTCACGATGAGAAGAACTGCTCCAATCCCTATAAAGACCAATAAACGACGATTTTTATTAGCCCACTGTGAAAAAGCCATTGCACTAGCAACAAAAGCATCATCTTGTTGTTCGGAGATGCTGGCTTTACGGTGAGTAGAAGGTTGTCGGTGTTTAGGCATCTTAGTTGATCGACCTGATTGTGGGGTTTACTAAAAGATCGGGAAACCTATACTTGCGAGAATTTAAGGTCAACGGGAAGTCTTTTTTCGACGTCGTCTTCGTGAAGCCTCTGACCCCGCTTTCCTAAGAGTCCCTGGCTTAGCGATTGTAAGCGCCCGTGGATACTGTCTCAGCACCCCCTCGTAGATCCAATCATTAAGAGCAGTAGTGACAGTTGACCTATGAGCTCCGGCAAGATCTGCAATTTCTTGATGGGTGAACCAATGCCCCAAACGAATACGGCGTCCATCATCATCACCCAGCCGATAGGCTAAATCAAGGACAACATCGGCTATCCTGGCCTTAGAGGAAGACCCCGAAGAACCGGCCATACGTCGTGACGCTGCTAAGTCACGATCATAGCTAGACAAGAAAACATCAAGAGTTGTGGGAGACCCCCTAAGAGCCTTAAAAACCCCTACCCCACTCAAGGGGAGCACAGTACAAGCTGACCCTGCCACAGCTGTATAACGACGGGACTCATCCTTAGTGATTGCTTCTTCACCAAATATTTCACCAGGACCCGCTATAGCAACCGTTCTTTGGACATCTTTCCCTGTACGTGGCAACGTCAGGCGTATGTGGCCACCTTGTACAAGAAAAAGTGTATCGGCATTATCAGAATGCAAGAAAATATTCTGACCTTTACGATATTCCTCAGGCTTAGCAGCCTTGATTAGTTTATTAAGTTTTCTGTCACGCCGTGGAATCACCTTTAGCGGCATGTACCCCTCTCTCTATCATTCTTGTTTTTTAGAGAAACAAAATCACTAAATAAAATATCCTTACTCTAATAATGCACCCTAAGGTCTTACCAGGACGGCCATATTGCACAATCTTGAGTTTCTAGCAAGGGGGAAATATAAATCAGCCTTAACCTAGCTTAATTATAAATAACACTTTATGCTGAGCCTACTGGTTGATAAAGGTATTTTTATTAACAAGAGATTTTAACATTCCAGGGATATACATGGACAGATTATTTGTTATAGTAGGATCTTTTTTCGCTATGACAGGCATCGTTATGGGAGCTTTTGGGGCTCATCTTCTGAAAGAACGACTGAGTTCAGAAAAATTATCTATCCTAGAAATTGGTATTCGCTATCAGATCTATCATGCACTTGCACTTTTTGTCGTGGCCTGGGCTATATCACGATGGCCATATCAAAGCACGATATCTGTAGGATGGCTATTCATAATGGGTGTGTTGCTTTTTTCAGGCAGCCTATACTTGATAGTATTAACCGGACAACGTTGGCTTGGTGCTATTACACCCATAGGAGGTCTAGCTATGATTTTAGGCTGGGCGATCCTTGCATGGGTGGCTTTTCGGGGGTAGTTATTTTTTATTACATCATAAAATAATCACTAGAAACATTGCCCCCACTGAGTACAATGGCTATTGGTTTTCCTGGATTTTCAGAATTCCAGTCTTTAGTTAGTATGGCTGCCAAAGCCACTGCCCCCCCTCCTTCTACAACCATATGTAACTCTCTGGCTGCATAATCCATAGCCATAGCAATATCTTTTTCTGATACCGTCAAATGACGGTCCACATAGTTCCGGACAAGGTTAAAACTATATCGGTTGTCTAGTCCAATGCCACCCAAAAGAGCACTGGCAAGAGTATTATTGTCTTTCATTTCAACGGGCCCACCAGACTTAATGCTCTCAAGCATAACAGTAGCCTGATCTGCAGATACAGCTGTAACCATAGCGATCGAACCAGCTGTCTTTATCGCACATGCTATTCCACCAGCTAATCCTCCACCCGAAAGAGGAATTAATATCTCAGAGAGGTTAGGAATGTCCCTGATAACCTCTAATCCGACTGTGCCTTGCCCCGCAATTACGAGAGGATCATCGAATGGATGTATAAATGTGAGGCTTTCCCTTTTTTTTAATTCATGTGCTTGCCTATCTGCTTCGTCATACGTCTCCCCAATCAATAATATCCGTGCTCCATTTGCTTCCATATCTTTATACTTCAATGGATCTATCCAGCCAGGGACACATATGGTAGCAGGTATAGACATCCTGGACGCCATGTAGGCCACAGCTTTTCCATGATTCCCACTCGATGCCGTTATAACTCCACGAGCCTTTTCTTCTTCTGTAAGAGTGACCATGCGATTGGCTGCCCCGCGAATCTTAAAAGAACCTGTCACCTGGAGATTCTCGGGCTTCAAGTAAACGTCTGAACCTATTCGCTCTGTAAGGTCAGCAGAAAAAAGTGTAGGCGTCCTACTAACTAATCCCTCCAAGGATTTTTCAGCAGATTCAAAATCAAACTTCATATTCATTCAATCATCCCAAATGCCTTCAAAAAGTAGTAATGCCAGATCCTTGGTACACATACCTTATAGTTACACATCCTGGTTGAGCTGCCGGACAGTAATAACTCAGGATCTCAAACTTTCCATAACGCCCATCACCCGTTCGTAGCGCAAAGACTTTTGGCTTGGGCTTTAGGATGTGACTAGTCCAACTGTAGTCATACCACTGTACCGTAGCCGGATTAGCTAATTCTGGCATGCCCTCATTGATTTCATATCCATCTTCAGGAACGCTATCTACCGAATCGAAAGACACTTCCCCCAAATCACGTATACCACCTTCGCCACTAAAACCGGACCCCCCGTTAGCCAAAATAGTAAATCTATTAAAAGCTAGATCCCATTCTTTAGAGTCAGAGTTTCCTTCGATGACAGATCCTCTCGAAAAATCGAAATAAGTTAGACCGTCCTTCCTGGCATCTACTGTATACACAATAGGGCCCACAAGCCTATCCCCTGCCTCCACAATCTTAATCTCAGAAACCGGATACCACTCAAGCTCAGGACTCCTGAGGCTAGATATTACAAATAAAATCGCCAAAAAAAGTAGCCCGGTTACAATAGCGAGTGCAAACCATGGTACGCCGGGCAATTGGCTGGGTTCTAAATTTTCTTGGTATGGAGACTTATTCATGGTTTTTTCCAAAGCTTGTTACTAATGCATTGACTGTTTTGATAATCAGACACCTGTCTTTTTTTAACCATCAATATCATAATGATCGGCAAATTCGAGCGTGATATCTATAGCTTGTAACTCCAATCGAGGAAGTATAGCAATGACCCCCTCTAGGCGTGACTTCATTGAACGTTCAGCAACAACATACGGTGCCCTTGCTCTCGGGATACCTCCAGTGGAATCCACAATAGATAGCACACATGATAAAAAATATAGCTCTAATCCTCTTAAAATCTTGTTTATCGGCGGAACTGGATTCATCGGCCCTCATATGGTACGTGTGGCCCGCAAAGAAGGGCATGAAGTCACCCTTTTCAATCGTGGTATTACAAATCCTCATCTTTTCCCTGATTTAGAGAAATTACGAGGGGATAGAGACGGGGGGCTGGATATTTTAAAAGGCCGCGAATGGGATGCAGTCATAGATACTTCCGGATATTTACCACGTCTAGTGCGTGACTCCGCCGAATTACTCAAAGACACTGTACAGCAATATTTGTACATCTCAACTACAGATGCATACCAAACCTACAATATCATTGACATTAATGAAGATGCGCCAATGGCCATCCTTCAAGATCCCACCACCGAGGACGTCGGATCTTTCTACGGCCCCCTGAAAGCTCAATGTGAACGTGAAGTTAGAGAAGTGTTCCCGAACCGTTCTACGGTAATAAGGCCAACCTGGATAGTTGGTCCTGGAGATCGTCGCACTGACCTCGTGTACTGGCTTCAACGCATAAATATAGGTGGAGAAGTTTTAGCTCCCGGCGACCCTACTGACCCCATACAGATCATTGACGCAAGAGACCTGGCCGATTTTGTCATTCATCTATTGGAAAATAAAACCCTTGGTACTTACAACGCAGTCGGGCCTGAATCCGAACTATCAATTTCCGAATTCCTGTATGGTATTCGTGCAATAACTAATTCTGCTATCAATTTTACATGGGTAGACGCTGAATTTTTATCAAAGAAAAAGATTTATCCCTGGAGAGATTTGCCACTCTGGTGGCCTCCACGTGACGACTATCCTGGTCCTCCAGGAATGAGCATCGGCGGTGGAACTGGATTTGGCCTTATAAGCCGTAAGCTCTCTATATCAGCAGGCCTCAGGTATCGCCCCCTAGCCGTAACTGCGAAGGATACATTAGACTGGTTTTTTACCTGGGCCGAAGAATGGAAAGACCGCCAACGCTCTGGATTGACCATGGAAATAGAATCTGAAATCCTAGCTGCCTGGCACGCCCAGCATTTAAAATATGATTACTAGTTAAGAAATCGGCCTTTGTTTTCCGTCAGGGCCGTTGTCATAGTCCTGGACACTTGAACTATTGGGCATACCCCAATCATTCCCGTTCCAACCCTCAAATCCATCCATGCGAACCACCCAAAATCCAGTAGTCATATCGCTTATAACTATAAGACCATCATGGTTTCTAACGTCCACTCCCCAGGCACCATCATAAACCCCCCAAGTAAAGTTTCCGCCACCCCCAGAACCACCCATGCTTCCAGCATTATGAGGCCCATCAAATGTATCAAAATAACCCACCGTGTAAGGATTGGTCGGATCCATCATATTGAATATAGAAAGTCCTGTTTCGTATCCAGAAACAAACACATAAGGCCAACGCACTTCATGATTATGAGCTACGGTTTTCCAATCAGGAGTCCACGATCCTATAGCTCGATTGATATTAGTTGTTTCACCTCGTGCCACTGCTTCGTAGCCCGACTTAAGATCGAAAATACGTAATGGCTGATACTGCCATTCCGCTTCTCCTATAGCATATCTTCCGTCAGGGGTTGGTGTAAAAGTATGTCCCCAATTGAATCCCGAGACACGTGTAATAGTAAACATGATCTCAGGATATTCAGGCTGAGAAATGTTCCATACGTAATACCCCCCGCCTCCCGCACCATAAAATCGATCTTGCTGTGTGACAGGATCAAACATTGCATACAAGTCATGATATCCTGTGGATAGATCCCCAGGATTTTCAGGAACAGAAATAGTCCCTATAAAACCTTGTTCTTCATCTCCTGATAAAAATTTCCCAAGATCATACAACTTGGTCCCCCTAGAAGTAGCGAAAAGGATTACCCGGTCATCAGAATGTTTATAAATAAAGATATTATGGAAACCACCCGGAGCATCAGGAACCCGGAAACGTCTAACTTCATGTACCTTTGATACATCAGGGAGACCTGTGACATCAAATACTATTCCAGCAACTTCTGCGTCCGGCCCTCCGCTCCTGAATTGAGTAGATTGGAGATAGTAGTACCGTCCATCTAATTTGAAATATTTTCCATCAACACCACCCCTTCCCTGATGAAGCTCAGAATTCTCTATACGCCATTCATATATTATCTCTGCGTTGTCAGGGTCCTCGATACTTACAATGTCAAATCCAGTTTCGTAAAGTCGTGACACATACGCATAAGGTCTGTCTGGGTCCTGCTCTACCTCGATATCCCCCGTAGTGTATTTGCCGCCAAGTGGTATATGAGAGAGAACATGGACATTAGTGCTTCCTTGCAGCCCCATGGGCCTGGGATGTGTATCCGAAATTTGAGCTAGTACATCCCCAGCAATAAAAATATTTAGAAGAATCAAAACTGCTACAGTGTTGTTTTTTCTACGGGAATCTATCCTGGACATCTGACTCACTTTCATTCTTTTGTACAACGATTTTTGAAACTAAACTTGAGATAAAGTATGTAGAATATAAGTGTAGGGCGACACACCAATGATCAGAACAAAATAGAAATCAGGGATCCCCAACACTTACTGCAAACACCTTAGAATCAAGAAACGTGATCAATAGCTAACCAACCATTAATTCCTCTGGGAGACTGAATATACAGGAACCCTCCCAAGGCTCCTAAAACCAAAATCCCCGAACCTGCTTCTATTGATTCCATGATCGGTGAATCATCACTTGGATTGCTCAACAATACAGATGCCTCCAAGACAATTTCACTACGAAGAGGACTACTCAGAGTCTCAATTAGATGAGACGCTACAAATCCAATCCGTCCATCAAAGAGGCGGACTCGATACCATGACCCAGAAGCCGCAATGACACGCATAGGAGTGTGCTCTCCCATTTCATCCAGGACAGCAGCCCTTCGGCTTGGCCCATCTCTTAGCCTTATTCCTTCATTAACAGTTCTTACTGATGACCCTAAATGATCCAGGGGTGCAGAGACAGACACCAGATCCTGAGAAGGCTTATAGAGATAGAAATAAGGATCTACTGGACCTTCTGTATTTTGATATATGCCAAAATGAAGATGAGGCGAAGTGGTTATAGCATTTCCAGTATTACCTACAAATCCAAGCACGGCCCCTCTATTGATTTCGGTGCCAGGTAACACGACCTGACTGTCTAGATGAGCGTAATAAACAGAAACCTTTTCTTCAGGATCACTTATCCATACAATTTTACCGCCTATATCAGTATTCTGTACTTCCGTAACCTGGCCATTAGTAGCAGATAGAACAGGGGTACCCCTTGGTGCGAAAATGTCCACACCATGATGCCTACGTCTTCCAGCATCCCGCTCGGCACCAAACACACTCAGGATAGCACTGGTAGTTCTATCCTGAACTGGGAACACCATAGAGGCATCAACCCCCAGAACTATACGGTAGTGTCCACCTCTTAAAAGTTCAGGCTGTAGCCTTACTAAGTAATTAGCACTGCGGCTAGCCACATAATCCATAATTCCTTGTACGGAGTCCGAAGACAAGACAGGTAATGGAGTGCGCCCTGGATTGCTTTGCATACGATAGATATCAACAAACAATTTAGTCGGTTTATCGTTGTCTATCTCAATCTCAACAAAGAGACGTTGGCCCCTCTTGAGTCTTACCAGATAACTCCTAGCATCCGGTGACTCTGGAGAGAAAAATCCTTCTTCCTCAAAAGGTAGACCAACAGCAGGAGCTTCTTTGAAGGCACGTTCTGCCGCTTCAGCCCACGATACACCCAGAGCGGAATTGGAGAGCCCAGCTTTGCCAAGAGACTCGAAATATGATTCGTGAGGAGTAAGATCACGAAGTTCATTTTTAATTTGATCAACTTGGTCACAAGACAAAATGAGCAGTGCACCAAAAATACTAGCAATAAAAATATATTTCATATCATTTAATTTTTAGAAAATATCTAATTATCGTTATACACAATTTACGCATTTTTTCAGGATCTGCTTATCTTTCTTTGGATACGATATCTTAAAATGTCTTGATATTATATCGGAAAAACTAGCATGAGTATCATTACACCTGTAGTAGCTGTGCTCGGAAGACCCAACGTGGGGAAATCTACCCTATTCAATAGAATAGTAGGGGGACACGTTGCTATAGTGGATGACAGCCCTGGTGTCACTCGGGATCGTAATTTCCATATGACCGACTGGGCTGGTCACCATTTTTACTTAGTAGACACTGGAGGCGTTACTGAAGGCAGCAACGAACAGCTAGATAATGCCATACAAGAACAGGCATACGCAGCTATGGCTGAAGCAGATTTGATAATCTTTATTGTAGACGGAAAATCAGGAGTTCACCCTCTAGATAAACACTTGGCCGAAATCTTACGAAAAGGATCATCCCCAGTGCTCTTAGTTGTAAATAAAATGGACAACTTACCTGAAGATCAAAACCATCTTGATTTTTGGAGCCTCGGCATAGGAGATCCTATCCCTGTCAGCGCAATTTCAGGAAAAGGATCAGGAGATCTATTGGATCTAATAGTATCAAAACTTCCCGACCAACATAAAGAAGAAAAGGAAGAAAAAGATAACATTCGTATCGCTGTAGTTGGAAAGCCGAATGTAGGAAAATCCAGTTTCGTAAACCGTCTATTCGGAAAAGAACGTTCTGTCGTGAGTGAAATCCCAGGCACGACTAGAGACCCAATAGACTCTCAGCTACGATACAACAACAAGGCTTTAATATTCGTGGACACAGCCGGGTTGCGCAGGCAATCTAGGATCAAAGAGTCTATTGAGTATTATTCAACTTTAAGAACTGCTAAAGTAGTGCGTGAAGCAGACGTATGTCTCGTACTTGTGGACGCAACTGAACCAATCCACGTACAAGACCTGAAAATCATTGAACAAGCTTGGGAAGCAGGCGCTGGTCTCATTATAATAGTAAACAAATGGGACCTGATCGATAAAGATCACCAAACCGCATTAGAATTTGAGAAAGAGCTGAAGGATAGAGCACCTTTTCTTAAATGGATACCTACAATTTTCACTTCTGCTATATCTGGGCAGAGAGTCAGGAAATGTCTGGACATGATTCTCGAAATCCAAAAGGAAAGGAATAGAAGAATCACGACTTCTGAAGTCAATGAAGCATTAGAAAGGATTTTACTTCACCAGCCACCACCACATAGCAGGGGTCGTAGGGTCAAAATTAGATACGGGACACAGGTATCAGTTGCCCCCCCTACTTTTATTTTCTTTACGAATCTCCCTAAGGCCCTCCCCGACCACTACATTCGTTATGTCCATAATAACCTAAGAGATCGCTGGGGATTCATAGGGACCCCTATCCGTATACGCTTTAAAGAAAACAAAACCTCTTGAACACATACCTCTTAATCCTGATTTCTTACCTGATAGGCTCAACTCCTACGAGCTATGTCGTAGGAAAATTTGTGTACGGAATCGACTTGCGTACTGAGGGAAGCGGCAACCTAGGAGGCACTAACGCATTCCGAGTACTCGGAATCAAAGCAGCACTGCCAGTAATAGTGGTGGACATACTGAAAGGATGGCTTCCTACATGGTATTTCCCACAAATCCAAAGCGACCCTTCTTCTTGGACGTGGGCCCTAGCATATGGTGGAGCTGCTATATTGGGCCATGTTTTCTCTTTTTGGATAAGGTTTCACGGAGGCAAAGGTGTCGCCACTAGTGGTGGTGTCTTTATGGCAATATCTCCCATAGCACTATTGGCTGGTTTTGTTACGTGGCTGGCGGTAGTGATGAAAACAAAAACCTCTTCTCTGGGCTCACTGAGTGCGTCCCTAATTATTCCAGCAGTAATTTATTTCACGATACCCCAGGATAGACTGGCCGTATTTTGGTTTACAATATGCCTTTCCATTTTTGTAATTTGGTCCCATCGCTCAAACATAACGAGGATCCTAAGTGGCGAGGAAAATGCCCTGCAAAGAAATAATTCCGACAACAACAAATTTGGAGGGCACTCACCTTGAGTCAGATAGGGGTAGTAGGTGCGGGAAGCTGGGGGACAGCCTTGGCCTCTCTTCTAGCTAAAAAAGGGAATGGAGTGCAACTATGGGCATACGAATCCCAGGTCGCCAAAGAAATACAAAGCCTTAATGAAAACTCGACTTATTTGAGTGACATCAAGCTCCCCTCTAATCTCCAATGCACAACTGATATGGCACAAGTACTTAATGATGCTGAGATTGTTGTCTCAGTTAGCCCTTCACAGTTTGTAGGGGATATCATGAATAAAGCAGTTTCCCACATGCGCGATGACGCACTAGTCGTAAGTGCATCCAAAGGAATAGAGGCCTCCTCCCTGAGACGAATGGACGAAGTTTTATCAAATGTCCTCAAACCTTCTCACATGAAAAATTTTAGTGTACTGTCGGGGCCTAGCTTTGCCAGAGAAGTAGCCCTCGAAGAACCAACAGCTGTAGTTGTTGCCAGCCAACACCAAAATATTGCACTACAAATGCAGGAACTCTTCCAGACTAATTATTTTCGAGTTTATATCGGAGATGACGTGATAGGAGTAGAACTGGCTGGGGCAATCAAAAATGTTATAGCACTTGGAGCTGGGGTGACAGTAGGCCTTGGATTTGGCAGTAATACGATGTCAGCTCTTGTAACTAGAGGGCTGGCAGAAATCCGTAGATTGGGAATGGCAATGGGTGCTAAGCCAGAAACTTTTTCTGGATTAGCTGGGATAGGGGATCTCCTTTTAACTTGCACGGGATCCTTAAGTCGGAACCGCAGTGTTGGACTCAGACTTGGCCAAGGTGAAAACCTTGCATCTATACTCAAAGATATGAACGGAGTAGCAGAAGGAGTCAATACTACCAAGGCTGTATACGATCTCGCCAAACACTATCAAGTAGAAATGCCTATTACCGAAGAAATATACGGGATCTTAATGTTAGGAACCGAGCCCAGGAAAGCTCTCCAAAATCTCATGGAACGCGACCCGAAACCTGAAGAATGGCACTAACAAACAGAGGTGTACTGATGGAAGAACCCATCGTAAAAAAAGCTTATTACTCTATCGGCGAAGTGTGCGAGATCACAGACCTCAAACCTCATGTCTTAAGATACTGGGAGACACAATTCAAGATTTTACGCCCCAAAAAAAATCGTGCTGGAAATAGAGTATTCCGCCCAGAAGACATCGAACTGATACTCTTAGTTAAACATTTACTGTACGAGAAGAAATTCACCATCGATGGCGCACAACAAAAATTATCAAATATGAAAAAACAAGGTGACATAGCAGGAGACAGGGGGAAAATAGCAAGCCATGAGTTCCTGGCATCTATGAAACAAGACTTGAATGACCTTAAAAAAATCCTCATCGTACCGGAAACTAAGCTTCCATCTTAATGCGAATCCTTTGTACTAACGATGATGGCCTATCAGCCACGGGCATCCGCGTCATGGCTTCAGCAGCACGTCATTTCGGCCAAGTGACCATCGTAGCACCTGACCGGGAACAAAGTGCAGCGAGCCATTCCCTGACACTACATCGGCCCCTAAGGGCCCAACGTTATAAAAACGATACTCTGACAGTAGACGGAACCCCTACTGATTGCGTTATTCTGGCAATAAACGAACTACTCGAAAATCGTCCAGATATCTGCCTTTCTGGTGTTAATCACGGACCAAATTTGGGTGAAGACGTCCTATACTCAGGAACTGTAGCCGCAGCGATGGAAGCTACCGTGGTGGGGATACTATCTATCGCCATTTCTTACATTGGAGATGATTTCGATAATATGGAAGAGTGGGAACCTATTATCGTAGAACTTATAAATAATCTACTAAACCAAGGCACTATTCCTGACAACACATTATTCAATGTGAACCTTCCAATGATAACGCCCTCTGATGTAAGGGGTATACGAGTAACAAATTTAGGCAATCGGACATACAAAGACAGCCTCACCCGTGCCCCCGACCCTTCAGGTAAAGAATATTATTGGATCGGTGGCGGTGAAATTATTTGTAAAAACGATCCAGACTCTGACTTCAGAGCTGTACAAGATGGATATATTTCAGTAACACCGCTCCATCTTGATATGACCAACTACAGATTTCTTGAGGAAATGCGTGGATGGCAACTAAACCTCTAGAAGATATTGAATTTTCAGGTTATCGAAGAAAACTCATAGAAAAAATAAGGACTAGTGGTATAGAAGATTTGGAGATTCTTCAACTTTTCGAACGAGTTCCCCGACACCTATTTTTACCTCAAAGCATGTGGCCACGAGCTTATGAAGACACCCCCATACCCATCGGGTATTCACAAACAGCATCCCAACCTTCACTCCAAGCTCTATATCTTTCAATATTGAAGCCCACGATTAATGATACTGTGTTAGAAATAGGTACTGGTAGCGGATACCTGACAGCCCTATTGGCACTATCGGCTGATCGCGTCTACTCCGTAGATAGAGTAAGAGGATTATCAGCTAAAGCACGGGCAACATTGGATGATTTTAATATAAAAAACGTAGCCCTAATGGTAGGAGATGGCACAATCGGATGGAGAAAATTCTCCCCATTCGACATCATAATTGTCTCTGCTGCTTCCCCATCTATACCTCAAGCCCTGATCGATCAACTAGGAGAAGGGGGGAGAATGATCATACCCGTGGGCTCCAGGGAGAACCAGAGCCTCATATTAGTCAACCGAAAAAAAGAAAACATCCACCAGGAAGTGATCTTGGATAGCTGTGCTTTTGTTCCACTTTTAGGTCGATTTGCATGGTCTCCAGAACACCCTAAGCAGCCAGGAACTTGATCCCTCGTGATTAATCATAAGAGAGGATTCACACGCAAACTCTACGACTGGGTGCTCCATTGGGCAAACACTCCCTACGCAATACCCGCTCTCATTATTTTGACTATTGCAGAATCATCGTTTTTCCCAATACCAACTGATCCCCTCCTCATAGTACTGTGCCTGGGCTCTCCTTCACGATCATTCATTTTTGCTGCCATCGCAACCACAGCTTCTGTTATAGGAGGAATAGCCGGATATTTAATTGGATCATTAATTTGGCTAGGGGTATCAGACTTCTTTTTCACTTATATCCCCGGCATAACAACTGAAGCTTTCACAAACGTACAAATACTTTACGAGACCTGGAATTTTTGGGCTGTGTTCGTTGCTGGATTAACGCCGATCCCCTACAAAGTTTTCACAATATCAGCTGGTGTTTTTGCTATCAATTTCCCAGTATTCGTTCTGGCCAGCATCTTAAGTCGTGGATTAAGATTTTTCCTAGTAGCAGGCTTGATACACTACTTCGGGGCTCCTATCAAATCTATCATTGACCGTCACTTCAAAAGTCTTACATATCTATTCTGCATTTTGATTATCATCGGGTTTTTCTTTACAAAATTACTAGTCTGACAAAAAACAACTACAACAAAAGCCCTGTGATCATTTAGTGATCACAGGGCTTTTGTTTCGATAGAAACTTACCGACTAACTAATTACCTGGGCATAGGCGGTGGCCGATTCCCTCCTACTCCAGGAGGTCGAGGTGGACCATTGGGTCTACAATTCGGTGGCGGTTGACGATCACCCCCATTGCCTGCCCCAGGAGGAGGTGGCCCCTTAGGTCTACAGTCAGGAGCACTATTTCCCCCACGTCCCCGGAGAGGATGGCGGCCTTTGCGTGTCGCCAGATCTACCTCCATAGATTCACCGTCTACAGTCATTGTAACGAATTGAGTTCCATTGAAAGTAATGACTACATGCTTGGTATGTGTCTCATCACCATTGGGACCATTGACTATAACCACATTAACATCCCTAGTTATAGTTCCAGACAATGGATACAGGTCTTTTTTGTGTCGAACAAACGGATTATTCTCTTCTTCTGGAACGGCACGAACAACGTCTTTGATCACCGAAGTTCCAGACATCTCATAACTACGACTGCCATTTTCGTCAGAATGATAACTACGGGATCGTGCAGTGCTGCCAAATCCATTCGCTATACGAGTAACTTCGCTACCTTCAAGTCCTGTAATCGTGATGTCTCTATTCCGTGATACAGAACTAGACCAACTGCCCCTTGCTCTTTCACCATTAATTTCACTCACGATATTAACAGAAGCTGTCGTGATTCCATCATAAGTATCTTGTTCGTTTCCATCGGCGTCGTAATAAGACATCTCCCGAACACGATTGAGTGGATTTGGCCGGACACGAACCGTATCACCAGGCTCTGCGAATATACCACCTATAACATCACTGAAATCAAATTGTAACTCTGTCATATCTTCGATAAACGCATCTGCGGAGACCATAGCAACATCGAGATTCAACATTGATCCTTTTTGTAATTCTCTGCCATTTGGGCCATCCAGATCAGTAACGTCACTACACGCAATCAGTGTTAGCACACTAAGGACTGCCAATCCATTCATAGCAAAGTGTCTCATGTTTCAAATCTCCTCACATATCTCTGTAGCAGGTCTATGGGTCCTTTATACTCCCTATCTAACTTAGACTCACGTATAGATGAGATCGTTAATTTTACAATTTTATTTTTTAAGTTATTAACTTGATAGATAACAAGACAAGCTTAAGGATTTTATCTTTATATCTTACTCTCAAGTGATTATTAGTGCCTTTTTCAAGAGATACATTATTGACAGTAAACGAGCCGATTCAATGAAAAAATTACCTTTTCTAAAAATCTATAATGTCATCCTATGGATAATACTCTTAACCTTGCCAGCTCAAGTTGAATCACAGAGTCAAGCCACTTTAATATATCTGGTTAGGCATGCTGAAAAGGTTGATGACTCCCAGGATCCACCGCTCTCAGAACTCGGAATAAAGCGGGCTCTGTTACTCAGTATAATGTTACGAGATGCAGAATTAACACATATCCACAGTACAGACCTGAAACGTACTCGTGATACAGCAGGACCAATCGCACTGCTATCAGGGCTCGATGTCCAAATCTATGATCCCGAGAATCTAGAAGAATTTGCCTCCCTACTAGGTTCCACACCTGGCCGTCATTTAGTAGTTGGACACTCAGATACAACCCCTAAGCTTGTGCGACTTCTGGGGGGAGAAAGCTCAGAGATATCTGACCATGAATACGACCGGCTCTACGTTCTGATACTCGATCCTAATGGTGA
Organism: Gemmatimonadales bacterium UBA2989; assembly: GCA_002346625.1. GTDB lineage: Bacteria > Gemmatimonadota > Gemmatimonadetes > Longimicrobiales > Gaopeijiaceae > UBA6934. Next base: position 7,218 of record DEAF01000031.1, on the reverse strand, counting down.
AGCCACATCCACATTGATCCGGTTCGGACAATCTTTAACTGGATCTTAGATCTTTATTTTTCGGTGGCCAAAGTATGAAAGGTGAAGTTGTTTCCACATATTTATGATAATCAGGGCGAGACTTGTGGAGACCTTTTTCCAGAAGAACCACACCCGATACACGCAAAAGTAAAAAGGTTAATAAGGCTGGCCCAACTAACGCCCAGTATGCTTCCCCACCAACCGCGACCAGATAGATACCCCACCAAAGTATAGCTTCACCAAAATAATTAGGGTGCCTACTGTATCGCCAAAAACCTGTATCAAGGACTATCCCACTATTAGATGGATTTTTTCGAAAACGAGCGAGCTGTACATCCGAAACTGATTCGATTATCAGTCCTGCAAAAAATATTAAAGATCCTATTAGATCCCAGTGCCCCAAAGGTGAGCTTGAAGTTACAGATCCCAGAAGAGGCATAGAAATTATCCAAAGCAATACTCCTTGCAACAGAAAAACAGTGAACAGACTGACCCACAAGAAGCGTTCCCCATGGTGTTCACGCATTTTCCTATAACGAGGGTCTTCTCCTTCATGTCGTTTTCTAATAAAAAGATGGCAGCTAAGCCTAAACGCCCAAATTGTAATGAGCGTAATAACCAAAGAACTTCGACCAGTGTGCAGGCCACCTGTGATGTAGTAAACAAAGGCTATCAGCACAAAACCCAAACCCCAAAATGAATCGACAATACTAGCGTCTTCAACGCGAATGCTAACCCACCAGATTAGTGTCATTGCCAAAAGCACAACTGCCAATCCCGACAGGCCAGCATGGATTAGAGTATCATACATAGCTCAGATATCTTCTTCATTTTTCAAGACAAGGCCGATGATTGAGAGTCTTACCATATTCTATCCATTCACCACATTTGAGCCCAAACATCCCCCTGCCCTTTTCTAATAATTGGCCATCCTCATCGTACAATTCAATTTGTCCGCTCAATACATCTTCCTGATAATTTTCTCTTCTTCGCAACTGACCATCCTCAAAATACTCTTCAGCTAAACCATCTAATGCATTGTTTTTATAATTCTCTCTTCTTCTCAATTGGCCATTCCTATAATACTCCTCAGCCAAACCATCCCATACTCCTTCATCATAAGTATTCTTAAACTTGATTTGACCATTTTCGTAATAATATTCATAGAGACCATCCCACATTCCATCTACTAAGTATCCCTTTCTGCGCAATAAACTTTCTGTGCCTGGGAAATATTCACGTACAGGACCAGAGTACGGATCCATTGTTTCCCCATCGAGATAGATTTCATTCTCTAGTATCAATTGATCCAAGTTTTTAGGGTTTAAGTCAGTACAACCAACTACTGTTAAGCATAAAAAAAACAACCTGTATTCTCTCATATCATTTGCCTGGTAGTAGTTAACTTTCCTTAGATCTTATCATCAGATAGCGATCCTGATCACCAGCTATAGGAACCAAGAACACTATCGACAGAAGTAGGAATATGATTGTCACAAATTCAACCGCAGTATACCCATTCGTATATTCCGCAAGCCAACCGTTCATAGCAGGCCCTACAGCGAAACCGACACTTGTCATTGTAAACATTAATGTTGTGATACGTCCACTTGGATCAAGTGCAGAAGTAACACCAGAAAGATAGGCAAAAAAGTATAACCACATAAATAAAAATACCGGCATAGCTATGATAAACATTGCTAAGTTATGTGAAGTGACTAAAACTACCGCTACAGATGTGGCCATAGCCGCCAACGCAATAGTAATCGGCCTTTTCCTTCCCCAACGCAAACCTTGCCAAGTAGCTGTAATAGCACCAAGAAATCCACAGAATTGTACAAAAGCCAGAACATTTGCCCGGAATTGCCCATCTATACCACTAACCCTGCCAATTTCACCCATAAATGGAGTAAACCCACCTATCCCAAGATAGGCTATGAACGCTCCAGTAATAACTACAACAATTTTACCGGTCGGAGGACTATCGTGAAGCTTGTGCATCGATCGTCCCCCGTTAGAGATAGAGGGTCCGGATCTCGGGAAAAATGGAACAGTAACAAAGGCAGGCACTAACACCAGTATCAATAGAATAAAAATACCTTGCATGCCAAAAACATTTAGAAAGGAAGGGATAACAATAAAGCCGATCGTCTCTAGAGCAAGCATAGCGGCAGTATAAATAGCAAAATTGCGATCGGGTTCTGTCGTGCCCGCCAGCGTACCACTCATAACCCCCATAGCCAAACCCTCACCACAACCGACCAGGAAACGAACACCAATTAGTGTTGAAAACACATCAATTGGAAGAGATGCAAGGTTGCCCAGCAACATCAAAACCAATGCTGTAATCCCTAACGCACGACGATCCCAACTATGAATTACTGAGGCGACAAAAAGTGCCCCAATGACATTGCCCGAAATCTCAGTGGCAACAAGATAACCAGCCAATTCATCACCAAAACCAAGATGATCTTTATATGCGGAGAGAACCAGTGGCTTGATTCCACCAAAAAAAACCCCCGCCCATCCCATAAAGATTATGGTTATGAGTTCTAGATTAGGATTAGATCTTTTTATTACACCAATCAATGTGTGCAAGAACTTTCGAATGAATACCTGATTCTAGATTCTCCATGAGAATTAACCACCCCTACCTATACTAATTTCTGTTTTGCTAAGATAACGTCTGGCAAGTTGTATATACCTCTCGTTACCATTTTTATGGGCTTCATCAAGGATAGCTCTTATATAAGGAACAAGGGCCGGATCCCCCCAACGATAGCCAGTGGCGTTCTCAGCACTTATTGAATTCCCTATATTCGCACCCTCTATAAGAGCTCGTGCCGCCGCTTCATTGAAATATTGTGAATTGGGATCAGGGAGATCATATCGTGGCTCCGGATCTGGATTGGGATCTTCTTTAACAAATGCTCTCGACATAATCATGCCTCCAAATATCAATCCTCAGGCAGACGCTGAAGTCCTTTTCGGTCAGGTATTACAGTAAAACCAACACATTCAGTCTCCGGGCTCCCATCTATAAATACTTCACGCATAACGCAAGCTATGTTATCCGCATCATTCTTATCACACATGGCGACCAACCCAGAACCAGCACCTGAAATCGTGACAGCCCAGGCACCAGATTCATAGGCAATCCTGATCGCCTCCTCAGCATCGAGGATTAATGGGAGACGATAAGGAACATGCAATTCATCCTCTACTCCAACCCGCAAGAGAACAGGATCTCCTTCAGCCAAGCCAGTTGTCAATGCCGTAATACGACCTAAAGAACGCGCAGCAACCGCATGCCCCACTCTATCAGGAAGCGCTTCACGAGCTTCTTTAGTAGATACTCCAGTAGCGGGTGCTGCATACGCGAAACCAACCTCAGAAGATAAGGGGAGATCAATTATCAGTGGGCCCAGGGGCCCTAATACAACTGACTTCAATCCTCCATGAAGGCATGGTGCAGCATCGTCCCCATGCCCTTCTTGGATATAAGCATGCTCAAATAATCCATCATCATCTCTAGGTTCTCCCAAAACCAACTTCCCAAGTTCACGGCCCGCCAATAGTGCAGCAGCAGAAGAACCTAGCCCACGAGAAACTGGAATGCCTGATGTCGCAGTCAGATTCCCCCGCGGAATGATTCCATTTTCCTCTAAAACCTCTAAAAAAGAAATAGCGATAAGGTCGTGTTCGTCATCTTCAAAAAGGCCCTCCAAAGTGCCTCTTCGCATCAAATTCAACCTATCACCCCCTGGTTCAAACCAAACCTCCAGATATCGATCAAATGCAAGCCCAATGGTATCAAAGCCACTGCCAAGATTTGAAGTGGCACAAGGTATACGTACACCTGCAGGTTTTAATTCTTTATCAAGCATGGCAACCATCGTTTTCCAAAAAAAATTTTAATTCTTCCAGATTAGGCATGATATTATATAATTTTTCTTCTTTACCCATGACATCATAAAGCCCTTCTGGGATCTCTATCTTACGATCGATTATAGATTCTACTACATCAGGAAATTTTGCGGGATGTGCTGTCGCCATAACAACAGTTGGTCCAGATCTGTTATCATTGAATTTTTGAGCCATTTTATATGCCACAGCAGAATGTGGATCCAGGATGTATCCAGCCTTATCGTATACCTCCAATATACATTGCCGAGTCTCATGATCATCAATAGAAGCACCCTGCACTATTCGTCCTAAATGGTCTCGGTCATCATCGAACAGCCAACGTATCCGCTCTAAATTACTAGGTATAGCAACATCCATTGCGCTCGATATCGTAGGGATAGAATTTTGCTCACCCATCATTCCTGTCTCTAAAAATTTAGCAAACGTATCATTGGCATTCATAGCCGCTAAAAATCGTACCGCAGGCATCCCAGCCCGGTGAGCCATCAATCCGGCACAAAGATTGCCAAGATTTCCTGATGGGACAACGAATAGGCTTGGAACAGACCCTAAAATATTAGAGGCATGCACATAGTAAAACATCTGCGGGATTAGCCTGCCGATGTTGATAGAATTTGCCGAAGTAAGATTATACAAACCCCTAAGATGGTCCGAGGCCAATGCTTCCTTAGTTATCCTTTGGCAATCGTCAAAAGACCCAGAAACCATTACTGCAAAAACGTTGTCACCCAAAGTACTCATTTGCCGCCGCTGCCTCTCACTGACCCCATCACGAGGGAAAAGCACGATTACACGAATTCCCGACAATCCATGAAACGCTTTGGCCACAGCGCCACCAGTATCTCCTGAAGTAGCAACAAGGACTGTCACTTGAATGTTTTTCGAATGAGACGCCATGACGTGACCCATGAGTCCTGCCATAAACTGAGCCCCTACATCTTTAAAAGCGTGAGTTGGACCATGGAACAATTCCAAGACATGAATATTGGGCTCTACTTCTACCAGTGGAACTGGAAAATTAAAGGCTCTTTTTGTGATACTGGTCAATTCAGATTTTTTCAAATGATCAATAAAAATTTGGGTGGCTGACCACACAGCAGAAACTTGAAACTCTTTGGATTCCAATTCTGTAAAATTTGCTAAATCAGGCATCTGGGCGGGCATGTAAAGCCCTCCATCTGAAGCCAGCCCACTAAAAAGTGCTTCTTCAAGAGAAGCAATGCCTCCCCCACGAGTACTTACAAATTTCATCATGAGTCGTATAGAATCCTTTTATCGAAAACACCCACAGCCTAACCTTCATGCTGCGGGCGCCATCGACCAAATTAAACTACTTGGTTTCCCGGTACTAAGCTATGCTAATTCAGGCGGGATAATCTCATTGTCTGAACTTACTATAAGTTCGCCGTCCAAATACAGGTTCTTGTTCCGGCAACAAATATCGATATGTATGGGTGTATAATTTTCCCCGTCCAGGCCAGCATATTTACCAGTGTAATCAAACACATTGCGTCCAAGGGAGACCATTACACTACCGTACATGCTCTCTGAATCCATACCAAAAACCTGCCACTGGGCACGATGCTCAGTACCCCAGCCAGCATGTGAAATACGAAATGGATCGTTGAGATTGCCGTCAGAATCATACTGCTGACCATCTGGTAGCTGAAATAATTCCAAACGCTCACGGATCATTTGGGCATCGTACCCACCTTCGATTTTCACTAGACGTCCATCCTCCAGCGTAATCTTGATATCGGAAGTAGCCCTATGCTGAAGACTTAGTATGATATCACCTTTTTTAATCACATAGACTCCGTTGGATTCAGTCTCAATTGGGCCACATGCTACTAAGCCTGATGGCCAGTGATCCCATCTCCCCTTATCCTTGGTAAACCCAACCTGTGCATGACCCGGGCGCCCATTCTTACTCAAAGTGAAATCACTCCCAAAATCATCTGTCACACGAATCTCATTCGCAGCCCTCATCACTTCTGCGCCTGCATAGCTCCGCTTTGTGACCTCCTCATGAGGATACATACGCTTGAGAGTCTCCGCTGGCTGAAAAACCTGTAGCGTACGAGTCCCGGCAGCTAATGCGGCATTATGGCCATCGTTGTAGAGAGGGATTTCTCCATATACAACGTCAGCGGCTACGAAAGTTGCCCCCAGCAAACTGCCCTCCCCACCCGCAGCTCCTCCCGGCAAACCAGTAGGCACGCCTTCGTTACCAATACCGGGAGAGTTAGCTACCAGTGAAAAAGCGTTAGCCCCAAGGAGTTTAGCCGCCGCTAAAGAAGCAGTGATGTATTCTTTTCGTTGAATACCCGGAGTCGCATAGAAGAGGAAAGTTTCCCCCTCTTTGACTTCACAGAGCTTCATATGAGCATAAAAAAGATCGACGAGATCAGAAACCTGATCCATAGGCTTCTCTATATCTATTTCTTCTATGTCCACATCGTCGCTGGCAAGCAATGCACTCGGAAGTGTGCTCGCAGCAACAGCCTGTACTGACAAGGACCTGGTGAAATCTCTTCGTTTCATGGACTCTTCACTTTCTCCATAGTGCGCTCGTTTTTCGGATCCCAATAAACTACTGGATAGCTTTTATCAGGCAACGTGAAAGCATAACAAGCAACTATATAACTATGTTAAGCATACCCTCTGGGGAGTCCATTATAGAATGGCATAGGAATCTGGAGACGATAGAGGAAACGCACAGCACACCTTATCTCGCTTATTCATATGCGAGCAGATAACCTGAAACCAATGCTACTTAAGATTTACTCCCATCCTATTTGTTTAAAGAAGTAATGAGGATTCCAGATTTTTGTTGCATGCTTGATTTTATCTCCAGAGAATTCCAACACATAGACATAGTCAACTATCCCATGTAATCCTGTAGGCTCAGGCCCGCCTTCACCTGTGTGTGTCCCCGAAAATACTGCAAAGAATGAGACATGCTGATTCTCTTCATCAACTGTAAGCGCCTTGATTTCATAACTACAATCAGGCATAAGGTCGCAAACCCCTTGCATCCAATCGGCATAACCTTGGATAGTAGTTACTTCCAACAAGGGCTCTGCATGAGAAGAAAAAGATGCATTTTCCAGACAATAATTCTTGCAAACATCCCAACCTTTACCAGTTTCGCAGGCTTCAAAAAAACTGCTAGCCATCCCTTTTATATCAGACATATTTTCTCCTAATGAACGCTTGCGTCCCAATGGGTGTGATAGGATTTCCTATCAGAAGGCGCCCGCCGTCTGA
>DEAF01000001.1:84965-110958 GCA_002346625.1 Gemmatimonadales bacterium UBA2989 | reverse complement strand
CGTTTTCCAATTCCATATTTGCGGACTGTATGCCGGAAATAACCAACCTGAAGCATCACTGAGATGACCTCTACTACGAAAACTGAACCAACTATGACAAGCAGAAATTCAATCTTTAGTAGGATCGCCATGGCACCAATTACTCCCCCCAAAGCAAGTGATCCCGTATCACCCATGAATACCTCAGCAGGATGACTGTTAAACCACAGGAAGCCTAAACATCCTCCGGTAAGGGCAAGAGCAAGGACTGTCAGCTCACCTGCCCCAGGTAGGTAGAACAAGCCCAAATAATTTGCGCTGTCAAATCTGCCAAGGAGATAGGCAAAAATCCCAAAAGTGGCAGCTGAGATAGCAGCTAGGCCTGCCGCAAGACCATCTAGACCATCTGTTATATTTACAGCGTTGGAACTTCCAGAAATCACAAACGCCACAAAAATCACATAAAACCACGGAGTAAAAAGAAGGGAGAGGTCCGAGAAGAACGGTAACATCGTACGATTCGGGTCCACTGGAGATATAGGATGTAACAGAAGAAACAATCCAAAACCCAATCCAAAAATCCACTGGCCAACCATCTTATAGCGCGCTACAAGACCCCTAGTACGCCCGCGAACTACCTTTAGATAATCGTCCATTAAACCGATGGCACCCATAGCCAACAGCGTTAAGAGGGACAGAATCGTATACCAATTTGTTAGTTCTGCCCAAAGCAATGTCGTTATTGCAGTAGACGAAACTATTAAAACACCACCCATAGTTGGTGTGCCCGCCTTCTCAAGATGGGTAGACGGACCTTCACTCCGGATAACCTGACCAACTCGGAATTGTTTTAGCATCCGAATTGTTATGGGCCCTAATAGGAAAGCTATAACCAATGAAGTAACAAGAGCTCCTGCTGCCCTGAACGTAATAAATCGGAAGAGATTGAAAACGATGTGTACATCTGCGAATCCGGGAAGCAGGTGATAGAGCATCAGTAACCAACTTCCTCTGGAGCAGTCATAGTATTACCAAAGTCTCTTTCGAACTCAGGTATTACGCGCTCGAGTGCGAATCCCCTAGACGCCTTGAATAGAATCACCTCATCACCATTCAGGTGATCCCTTAATACATTATAAGCTTCTATAGGATCAGCTATACTGATGATTTCAGTACCGGTACTGGGGTATTCCACTTGATCAATGGCAACAGTGAAATACCCAGTTCCTACTATGATATCAAAGCCCATATTAGCTGCATCTATAAGGATGGTTGTATGTAGTTCTTCACTACGAACACCCAATTCCAACATGTCTCCCAGAAATGCTATTTTGGGCCTTTCTGGTTCTATATCTGCAAGTAGTTTTAAAGCAGCCCGTGTACTTTGTGGATTCGCATTATAGCAATCCAGTAATAGGGTTAACTCTCCGATATTACGGATCTCACAACGCATTGGACTTGTTTCTAAAGAACTGACACCACTGGCCGCTGTAGCTGCTGGGACATCTAGCATATCAGCCACAGCTAGAGCTAGGAGGGCATTTACCACTGAATGGCGACCTGGAATCCTTAAATGAACCGGTTCTCCGTGCCATAGGAAGCTCCAATTACCGTGCTTATCCATGGTTGCTTCGTTTGGCTGGAATGCAGAATCTGCCTGTTTACTCCATCCAACTACTTTAGTTTGTGGGTTTATTTTACGTGCTTCTTTTGAAAGGATAAGCGGATCATCTCCGACTACTGCCCTTCCGTCCTCAGTAAGCCCACGAAGCAGGTCAAGCTTTTCTCTAAGCACTCCTTCCAAAGAATCCAGTTTCTCAATGTGTGTTTCCGAAACTGTGGTAACAACACCGATCTCCGGCACAGCAATATCGGCAAGAATTCCTATCTCACCTGGCTGATTAGTTCCCATCTCTACTATCACAACCTCAGTATCTTCAGGCACATCGAGAAGTGTTAGTGGTAACCCGATTCGGTTATTAAAATTCCCGGTGGTGGCATGGGGTCTGCAAAATCCACTGAGTGCAGCCCGCATAAGATCCTTTGTTCCTGTCTTTCCTGACGATCCAGTGATTCCTACAACAGTGGCTCTTAGATGGGTACGGCGGTAAGCAGCTAGTTGCCCCAGGGCATAAAGGGTATCATTTACGGAATATATTCGTGAGTGATCTACTACCTTGACTTTCTGAGACACAATAGCGCCGCGTGCACCGTTTTCAAAAGCTGCATTTACATAGTCGTGACCATCGAAATTTTCACCCTTCAGGGCAACAAATAGGTCTCCATCAGAAGCAGTACGACTATCTGTAGACACCCTATCAAAATGAAATATTCCATCCGCATTAGATGTTAGGTTTTCGGGGACAGAATCAACTTGAGACAGGCCAAGTGCAGATCTTACATTTCCATCCGTCCAGGAAAATCGTCCTGTCATGCCCTACCTCCGAGCTCAACAAGGCTCTCATGTACAATTAGTCGCTCATCGAATGGAAAACTCTCAGTACCAATAACTTGACGACTCTCGTGCCCCTTGCCGGCAAGAAGAACCAGGTCTCCAGCGCGTGCTGTAGTAATAGCCATAGTAATAGCCTTACGACGATCACCTTGACGCTCATAGCTAGTATCCGTCATACCGACAACAACATCGTCAATAATAGATTCAGGATCTTCAGTTCTGGGATTGTCGGACGTAACTATAGCTAGGTCAGCACCTTGAGAAACTGCAATTCCCATCTCTTTCCGCTTCCCTCTATCCCTGTCACCACCTGCTCCAAAAACCACAATTAATCGACCTGGCACTAAGGGCCTTAGCGTGGCTAACACCTCACGTAAAGCCTCAGCTGTGTGGGCAAAATCAATTAGGATAGCAAATGGATCACGTACTACAATTTCGAGGCGCCCCGGCACCTGAGGGACAGTCTCGAGGCGTTCGGCAATTGTCTCTATGCTAATTCCTGCCGCTGTACCTGCTCCTACAGCGGCTAAAGAATTCTCTACATTAAAATTTCCAAGAAGAGGTAATTTTACCTCAAAATCCTCATCCTCCATGGCAATACGGAAGCGCGTACCATATGGTTCATGCTTAATATCTTCAGCCCTTAAGTCCGCATTATCATTTAAGCCATAGGTTAAGGTACGACGTCCTTCTAGGGGTAGAGACTTCCATTTATCGACTCCGGCATTTATAACCGTCAGCCCATCCTCTTTGACCAAATCCAGAAGATGAGATTTAGCATCTAGATAACTAGTCATATCTCGATGATAATCGAGATGATCCTGGTATAGATTGGTGAAAACAACGGCATCGAAGCGCATTCCATCCAATCTCTTCTGAGCCAAAGCATGTGACGAAGCTTCGACTGTTACGGAATCAACACCCTGTCTTAACAGTTGGTCAAGCCAGCTAGATAATTGGACCGGGCCTGGGGTTGTTAGGGCATCTGTACCAGTTCTTACAGTACCGTCAGTTTCTATTAACCCAAGGGTTCCTATAGCAGCGGCTGATCCGTAATCTCCTAAAAGATGTCGTGTTATGAATGCAGTAGTGGTCTTTCCATTAGTACCGGTAATTCCAACCGTAAACATATTTTGCCATGGAGATTTAATAATCACATCAGCAGCTAGAGCAGCGGCACGACGTCCATCCGAAACCTGAATTTGAGTTATTTTAGTGCCTGGTACGTGGCGCTCAACTACAGCTGCTACAGCTCCAGATTGGGCAGCATGAATAACAAAGTCGTGAGCATCGAATTCACATCCTTGCCATGCCAAAAATAAGTCTCCAGCCTTTACAAATCGTGAATCTTGTGAGGACCCAAAAACAGAAACGTCCTCCTGACCGTGGATCTCTTCTAGGAGGCCCGCAGCCCGAAGGACTGTCGCTATCAAAGCAAGGGGAGTCGAAGTACTAGCCATTACTTTTTCGTGTTCTTGATGAAAGATGAACCGTATCTCCACGTGTCAGTAAAGATCCAGGCACAGGAAGTGTAATCGTTACGGAACCATAACCTTCCCAATGAACACGCAACCCTAAATTATGCATCTTCCGAACAGCAGCTCTAGCTGGAAGACCTGCAACATCTGGGACTATGACTTTGTTAGAGCCATGAAGTATATCGGGATTTGGATCTACATCTTCTTCAAATTCATATAAAGAGGTAAGCCGATATGGGATCACCCCTCTATTAAATGGAGCTACTTCATCCAAAATTGGAGATACACTTGGAAAAGATTGAGTACGTGCTACTTGGGCTAATGCACCGCGATTCAAAGTCGTTTGACGGGAGGCAAGGATAGATTCGAGAGTTGCTCGTGTAACAGGAGCAGCCGTAGCCCCCCCGTAGTAGTCACCCTTGGGTTTATCCAATTTTACTAGAACCACGACTTGTGGATCTTTAGCCGGGAAAAAACCAACGAAAGACGAGAAGTAATCTCCAGATTGATAACCACCATCTGACCAAGCTCGACTTGTTCCACTCTTACCAGCTACTGCAAAAGTACTCAGCCTGGCACGTGTGCCTGTACCACCCTCAACAACATCCACAAGTACATCTGTGATCTTCTGAGTAACTGATTCTGACACAACCTGCCTTACCAAACGTGGCTGGAAAGTATCAACTGTACGGCCTGATGCATCGCGGACCTCTTTTACAATCCGGGGACGCATTAGGCGACCTCCATTTGCTAGAGCTCCGTATGCCATAGCCATCTGAAGAGGTGTCACCGAAACTTCATAACCGATAGCCAAAGAAACAGGTGACTGAAGGCTCCAATGTTCAGGACGTCTAAGGGTACCCCTGACCTCACCTGGAAGTCCGACTCCAGTAGGAACTCCAAGCCCAAAATCTCGCAGAGTTTCGTACTGGATTGCTGGAGTCATAACTTGGGCTGCTTTAGCTACACCAACGTTAGAAGAAATTTTTAACGCATGTGCTAGACTAATTACACCACCTTCGGGGTGAACATCACTTATAGTCCTGCCTTCCACAGTCCATCGACCTTCTTCTGTATCAACAGTATCTTCGAGAGAAGCCAGTTCGTATTCCAAAAGACTGGCAACTGTAAAGGGCTTAAGAGTAGAACCAGGCTCGTATGGAGTGTTGATAGCAGACAAAACCTTTGTAGATCCATCTCGTACCGAAATCATGGCCAAAATATCTCCGGTACGAGGATCTGTAATAAGTAAATCACCACCCTGAGATTCTGTCTTTTCAACAGCCTCCATTAGGACTTGATGACCAATCTCTTGTAAATCAAGATCGAGAGTCAGGACGACCTGCCCACCAACTTCAGGTTCCTTAACTAGCACACTCTCTCCCGGGATAGCCTGACCCAAGTGATTACGTGTAAGGACAGCCCTTCCTTCACTTCCACGAAGTGACTCGTCAAAAACCTGTTCTATCCCTCCGTATCCCTTGTCACCCCTAACAACTCCTAGAATCCCTCCTGCTAACTCCCCGCGAGGATAGGAACGGCGATATTCACGCTCCAGATAAAAACCAGGAACATTCGTCAAGGCCCCTCGCACAGAGGGAGGATATAAATTTGGAAGGACATACCACCGTTTTGATGAGGTTACCGCAGTCCGGGCAAAATCTCGGGATAATCCTAATGTTTCCGATAGGAGTTTTATTGCATATTCTACGTTTATAATTTCACGAGGCGCTAAGCTTACCCTGGAGAATTCACGACTTATCGCTAAGTCTAATCCCGAGCGATCAATAACTGATCCTCGTGGGCCGATTACTTCAACACTGGTACGATGCTGCTGCTCAGCTTGTTGTCTCCAGTGTGCTCTCTGAAAAATCTGGATTTGTGAAGCTCGTCCTAAAATCATTACCCCTGAGAACAGCAAAATGCTTAGCAGTAAACGCCTCCGAAGTATCACACTAGAGTTTATCTTTTTACGGGATCGTCTCATCGGTATGCTCCAGCCAGGAGAACTATTTCCGAAGCATCAGGATGGTGCATGCCAAGATGTTCTACTGCCACACTAGATATACGTGCTCTGCTTTCGAGACCTTGTATGCGCCTCTCTAGTTCAGTACGCTCTGCTTCTGCGAAAGACAAATCACGTCGCACTTCATCAAGCTTAGCCAAAGCTTCAAGAGCCCTGCTTTGTCGCCATATTAGTCCACCCACCGAAAGAAGAATACTTGCGAATACTAAGGACAGGATACTGATAGAAATCCATGCATTCTGTCGCCTACGACGTATCACGATTTCCTCCAAGCCCTTAGGCGAGCACTCCGAGATCGTGGATTGCGGGCTACCTCAATGTCACTAGGACCAATTGGAGAACGCGTCAAAGTGGTGCCAAGCGGTTTGCCACGACACGTACAGATAGGCAAACCCGGAATGCACACACAGGAACTACTCCACTCTCGAAAAGCATTTTTAACCAATCGATCTTCCAATGAGTGATATGATATCACGACTATAGTAGCCCCAGGGCTAAGCGCTTCTCTAATTCTGAAAAGACCATTTTTTAGAACCTCTATTTCTCTATTAACAGCTATTCTTAATGCTTGAAATATCCTCGCTTTATCCTTTGCCTTAGGATTGCGACCCAAAGCCTTCGAATAAGCTGCCACCAGGTCATCGCTGGTACGGAAAGGCTTGTCATTACGACGGCTGACAATTTCTCTAGCTAACCGACGTGCTTTGGGTTCTTCTCCATACTCATGGAAGATTCGGGCCAGAATTTTCTCGTTAGAATCATTGAGAAGCTGAGCTGCATTAGGAATTCCTTCTTCGTCACTAGCCATACGCATATCTAGGTCAACTTTCCGACGGAAAGTGAACCCTCTTTTATCGGAGTCGATCTGGTGTGAACTAACACCTAGATCTAGGAGCGCCCCAGAAAGAGGCTCTACAATACCCGACCTATCTAATGCCTCATCGAAACGTGCTCGTAGGAAGATTACCCTCTCTCCAAACGGAGCCAGAGTAGCTTTAGCTACATCCAGTGCTTCATGATCACAATCCACCGCAATGACTCGGCATTCTCTACACATCTCCAGAAGCAAACGAGAATGTCCACCGCCTCCCACAGTCCCGTCCAAATAAAGGCCAGGTCCTAGAGGCTTCATTAGGTCCATCACTTCGGTAGTCATTACCGGTTCGTGATATAGCACTATAGATTCTGCACAATCGGTTTCCACCTCAGGGATTCGTATGACAATAGCCACAAATCACCCAAATATTTGGCTAGAAAACTTCTCGAATTCTTCATAAGACCTCGATTTTATAGCCTCATCAAAGGAAGATGGATTCCAAAGCTCAACACGATCTATATTGCCAACTAGTAAAACTTTTCCCTTAAGATTACCGACATCCTGTAACCAGGCTGGAACAAGAATTCTCCCTTGTTTATCTGGAGTCACATCCACAGCACTGGCTGCAATTGCAAGTACATCAGCCCATGCCCCAGGTTGGTTTCTTCGAAATGTTAGAAGACGTTCCTCTGTCTGGGCCCAGGAGGCTTGAGGGAATAGGGTAAGAGCGGGAGATTTCCACTGGAGCAATACGAAACGATCCCCTTCAGATTCTCGGCGAAATGCTGAGGGCAAGCTGACCCGTCCCTTCTGGTCAAGTTGATACTCGTATCTGCCCAAAAAACTAGCCATGTGTGGCACTTTATGGGTAAATGTGGTGAAAAGTGGTAAATATCAAAGGGATAATACGAATAATGCTATAGAGCAGTCAAGTTTTTTTATAAGTAATCGTTTTCGGTTTTTATTTGGTATATGATGCCAATATAAAACAATGTAAAGTATTATCATACATATACTTACATATTTTTAATATATGACAATAAATAGGAGATTTAGGGAATT
Source organism: Gemmatimonadales bacterium UBA2989 (assembly GCA_002346625.1). Lineage (GTDB taxonomy): Bacteria > Gemmatimonadota > Gemmatimonadetes > Longimicrobiales > Gaopeijiaceae > UBA6934. The sequence continues at coordinate 103,141 of DEAF01000001.1, read as the reverse complement.
TTTAGGAGATTTTTTTTGCTTAAAAACGTCTCCCCCACTATTCCCCACTACTTTAGTGTTACAACAGAGCCGATAAAACCCAGCAACCAAAAGCAGTTATATCTTAGAAAATTAAGACTTTACCAAGGCAAATACACATATATAAAAAATGCTGCGGACCACCTTATCCGCAGCATTTTTTATGTAAACCAAAATTATACTACTTACATCTAACTTCCTCGACCTATCCTCGCTCTATAAGAGCCTCTTGAATTTCTATATAAGTATTTGTCGCATCAATAAAACGTTGATAATCAATAGATGGTGTCCTATCAGCATATCCCTTAGACGCCCTAAAAAGTCTCAAGGCTTGCTGGAATAGAGGGAGTGATCGCTTAGCTGATGCCACCGTTTCTGGAGAACCTATTGCCATGCCCCGGTTGTAAAGGCTATAGGCGTGCCAAAAGTCAAACTGCTGTCGAATTTGAGTAGTTACTTCAAAATCCTTGGCATTAACGATAAGTGCCACAAAACGAGCATAATCCTTCTGAGCAGGTTGGATATAGGTAGAGTAAGCATGGCTAAAAATCATATTAGCCGCTTGATCAGGAGACACCCCACTAGTAACTCCCTTCTGTAAAACCTCAATCGCATCTTCAATACTATTAGATTCAATTAGCCAACTTCCCATACGCAAATGTAAATTAGGCCAATTTGGATCTATACCCTCAATAGATGACAGAGCTTTTACAGCATCATCAATCTGACCGCTTTCTTTTAGTGCCTCTGCATAGATCGCCCATAACGATGGTTCCTGAGAGTGAGATTGTAACGCTCGCTTCGAAAATTCTGCCGATGCCACGGCATCACCCAGCTGTAGGTGGGCTGCAGATACATTGCGTAACTGAGTTACTAAAGTTTCTTCACCCTTAGCATCTAGAACTTTTTCATATGCTCCGATTGCCTTGTGGTAGAGATCAACAACTTCCTGAGTCATACCATCTCCGCCATCAATCTGTGCTTCTTTGCGCACCTGTTCAGCTCCAGCAAATGCGAAGTTCCCCAACTGTTCGTAAAAATCAATGTTTTCTGGGTCTGCTTTAATTCCCTCATCAATGAGTTCTACACTTCCAAGAGGATCACCCTCCTGAGCTAAATCATAAGCAACCTTCATACGCACAGAAGCATTGGCCGGATCCAGCTCTAGGTATTTGCGGTAATACTGGCGAGCCAAATCTTCGTCACCAAGGTTGATCGCTACAAAACCACCCAGCAAAAGTGCATTTTCATGGAAAGGATTCCTCTCCAATATATTCTTGATTTCTTCAAGAGACTCATCAAATCGTTCCGTCTGGCGAAGTACATTTGCACGAGTATATCTAACCGAAGTGGCATTTGGATTAAGCTGGAGAGCTCGATCACAGTTCTCAAGTGAGCTATCCCACTGCTGGCTTTGGGCATAATCAGAGCAGAACACAGCAACACGAGTTTGTTCTACGAACAACTTGAAACGCTCAACTATTTGTGATGCTGCCTCTTCTTCTTGCTTGTCTGCTGACGTGATTGCATCTACGTCAAATTCCTCTCCCGTGTTGGTATCCACAAACTTAATGTTCTGGACATCCCATTTCAGCTTGGTTCCCGTGTACTCAGCACACAGTACAACCTCGTAGTTGCTTTGTTGTGCAAGCTGACGAGCCTTTATACAAGTCAGATCCTTCATTTCCATATCGAATCTTTTAAGGTCGTTTTTAATATCCTTCTCATCCACAGCTGTGTGCGTATTCAAATCACTGATTCGATCCCTGAGTTTATCGGCCAGTTTTTCGCCAAATTTATTGCTCTCTCCATTAATGGGTCTAAAATCAGGAATTAGCACCCTAAAACGACTACTTACAGTTTGTTGTGCATGAATAATCGTATTACCCGTGACAGGTAATACAATTGACATGAAAAACGAGAAAATCAGGCAATTACGTCCCATTATAATACACACTCCGTTATGGAACTCTGAATAAATTTATTACTAGTTATTCTTCATTAAGTATAATACTTATACATAGAATTTATAGGAGTTTGTGAAAAATTTCGCAAGCGTTAACCCAAGAATCATAACAATTAAAAATTATTTGTTAATAGCCTTAGGATAGCTTTATTAGCAGAATTTTAAGATAGGTCCCAATGAAAAACTCAATTTATTATTAATAATCATAAATAACTATTTTGCTACAATGAACAAAAATAACATTGATCCAGGTACACAACTAGAGATCATAGGCCATAGAGGATATTCGGCTGTAGCACCTGAAAACACCATAGCATCTCTAAACTCTGCAATAGCTACTGGAGTTAGGTCCGTTGAATTTGACATTCATATATCCTCCTGCGGGACTCCCGTCCTCTTCCACGATGACGACCTTCATCGCACCACAAATGGCTTCGGTCCTCTAAAATGTAAAACCTTCCGACAACTTCAAGATTTGGATGCAGGTAAGTGGTTTTCAGAAGAGTTCTCCGGAGAGAAGATACCTTCCCTGATGGAAGCTATTAATCAACTCAATGGTCAGATTGATTACATCTACGTCGAAGTAAAAGGTATCCGGAAACTCCAAGATCTTGATACCATGATCCAAATTATTCGTGAAACTAATTTTGCAGACAAAACAACATTCCTCAGTATAGACTGGGACATTGTGGATCAAATATGTTGCCGGGATTCTGGCTTAGGAATCGGTTTCATAGTTGAAACATCGGATCGGTTTGATGAAGCACTAAAACGTGTTGAAGGAAAATCAAACGCTATACTTGACCTAAGCCATACCCTCCCCCTAGAAAATCCATATATGGTTGATCAAGCACGAAAAATTGGTATAGATGTGGTAGTGTGGACAGTTAACAATATCGATGAGGCGAAACGTCTCAGAGATATTGGAGTTACACGTTTCACGACCGACCAGATAGATTTACTACTTGGATGGGCTTCTTCCTGATATCCACAATACATAATATTAAAATTCCTAATCGTTGAACTTAAGCTCAATATCTGCTACCATCGATAGAGTTGAGAACAGTTATCAACATTTCAGGTAATCATGTCAGTAATCGATCTAGACAGAGTAGGGAAAAAATATTGGCCTGGGCCCATAGATGCCCTGGCAGACATATCAATAGACGTTAGACAAGGAGAGATCCTCACTCTCCTAGGTCCGAGCGGATGTGGCAAGACTACCACACTCCGGCTCATAGCTGGATTCGAAGCGCCTGATGAGGGTGAGATAAAGATTTTAGATAATCCCGTATCAGGCAACGGTAACTGGGTTCCTCCAGAAGATCGCAGCGTAGGAATGGTATTCCAGGACTACGCACTATTTCCTCACCTAACAGTAGGTGAGAACGTAATGTTTGGCCTTCACGATCGTAAAGATTCTAAACAACGACGAAAACGCGCAGGTGAAGTACTAAATCTCCTAGACCTAGACCACCACTTCGAGAGGTACCCCCACGAATTGTCCGGTGGACAACAGCAACGCGTGGCCCTGGCAAGAGCTATCGCCCCAGAACCTGTTGTCGTGCTCATGGATGAACCCTTTAGTAATCTCGATGCCCACCTAAGAAACAGGGTGCGAGACGAAGTTATTAAGAGTTTACGAACTGCAGGTGTTACCTGTGTACTGGTTAGTCACGATCAACGTGACGCTTTAGCTATATCGGATAGGGTAGCAGTAATGAATCAGGGGCGAATAGAGCAAACAGGAACGCCTCAGGACATATATAAGCATCCAACTTCCATATTCGTAGCTAACTTCGTAGGAAAAACAAATTTACTGCAGGGTCTCATACAGGGGATAGATGGATGTGTGCTCACAGATTTCGGATCCTTTTGTCGCGTGGATAGGTCTGGCCTGACTGACGGTGCCCCAGTAATGGTAGCAGTGAGGCCAGAAGGATTTGAGCCTTCTGATCATGGAACTCTTCAAGGCACCATCATTTCCACAACATATACAGGTAGCAACATAGAAGCGGAAGTTAAGATTTGTACAAACTCCGGGGGGCATAGATCTCTAACAGTTCATTTGCCCACTAATCAGTCATACTCTTCCGGAGATTCAATCCGACTAGTTCTAGATTCAGACTATGCTTCAGTTGTACGCAACTCTTGTGAGACCTTAGGCTTCACACCACCATCGCCGTTATAGATTTGATCTTAGTTGTATATATAGGCATATCAAGAAGCCCTAGTTTTTCTATGAGCAAGTTAGTACAAAAGAGAATGTGCTCCCTTTTCCAATTTCAGTTTCTACTTCAATTTGAGAGCCATGGGCAGCAAGTATCCCTTCCACTATAGTTAGACCTAATCCAGAACCTTCTCCTAAAGAATGACGTCCTTTCCAGTAACGATCGAATAAGTGTTCACTTACATCGGGATCAATACCAGGACCCGTATCTTTAATCGATATTAAAACACCTTTCTCAACCACAGTAGCAGAAACTATTACTTTACCACCTTCAGGTGTGAACTTAAGGGCGTTTACAATTAGATTCGACATCACCTGAAGCATACGGTCCAAATCCGCCTTCACACTTGGCAGATCCGGATCTATTTCTTTATACAAAGATACAGATTCTTCTTCGGCTCGTGCACGTGCTGAAACTATAGCTTCCTCAAGCATATAGTTTGTATCTACAGGCTTCATATAAACTGCTAGCTGACCTTTTTCTATATTAGCAACTTCTAAGAGATCATGGATTAGGCGATTAATACGGTGTGCAGATCTTTGTATAAGACCTAGGTGTTCATTCCAACGCTTCGAAGAAAGCGGCTTATCAGCAAGGAGTTCTGCTGCTGCTGCAATCGTACCTACTGGATTTCTTAGATCGTGTGAGACTACAGCTAGGACTTCATCTCGAGCTTGAACTGCTTCACGCAGAGCTTTCTCAGAATCACGTATCTGAGTCATGTCAGTAATTGTTAACACAACACCTATAATACCCAATCCATCTTTCATAGGACTTACAGTTACCTGAGCAGGAAAATAAGATCCGTCTTTCCTCCAGATAAATTCATCCAGAGCTTTGATGGTTTGTTCAGTAGCCAAGGATTTATATACCGGACATTCTTCTTTGGGATAATTAGTGCCATCCGGACGCGTGTGGTGGATCATCTGATGAACTATCCGCCCCTTTAGTTCTTTAGATTTATATCCCAATAGTTCAGCGCCAGATTCATTTAAAAAAGTACAACGGCCATCGATATCAATTCCAACCAATCCATCTCCAGTGCCCCTTAGCATAGCTCGGAATTCTCGACGTGCGAACACCTCTTCCTGACGACGGTGGCTTTCGTTACGAAGCATATCCCGGATCTTGTAAATAGAAATACCTATGTACCAGGTCCCCATAATAGCTAAAAAAATAGTACCTACAGTTACCCAAATCTGAATGATAGCATGCCTGGCCGATTTTATAGTCGCCGATGCAGCATCACGGATTAGAAGATTTTCAAACGCCCTTGTCTCAGAACGAATGGTCTCATAACGACTCCTGTCATCCTCAATCCTCTCCTCAAAATCCTGTACACGAATGACAATCCCTCTATCATCCATAAGAGGTGCATGAAGCACTTGCCATTCTCTTATTAGCTCCTCAAGTTTTTCAAGTTCAATCAGATAGGAAGAAGAAAAAGGTGTGTTGCTTATGATCTCATCTAATTCATTCAATCGACTTTCTGATTTTTTAAAATCTTCACTATAGAGTTCTAAAAAGTCAGTGTCGCCAGAAGCTACGTATTGTTGCACCCGCATCATTTGACTGGAGTGGGCAAGAGCAAGTTCAGATGTAAGGATACGAGCAGAGGATAGATCCTGGATGGTTTTCTCTAAATCAGCATGCTGCCGTTCGAGAAACCATGGGATTAAAGCTAGAGACAATAAAGCTGCTAGGGACACTGCCAGGGTAATAATCCATCTGAACTCGCCCATCCATGATTTACGAAAAGATATCATCGATAACTACTAGTAGATCATTGGTGAACTGGAAGGAACAAATGCCACGATCCTTAAAGGACCTCCACTTCCACCAGCAATTTTCATAGGTAAGGCAACTATAAAAGACCCGAATTCAGGGATTGAATCTAGGTTGGCTACATTTTCAAAACCCGGAATATTAGAAGAATAGAAAATAAGATGAGATCCAAAGCTATTAGATTGACCGTAATCAATACTGGGAGTATCGATTCCTACCGCAGATATTGTACGGTGGTTTACGAGCCAGCGAGCTGCCTCTGGATCAATTCCAGGAAAATGAAGCTCAGAAACTGCATCTGGACCTTCAAGATCTGTGCCCAAATAACCTAAACGATTAGGCCAGCGATCTCCCCAACCTGTATTAAAAATAACGATGGATCCGTTAGGTATTCGCATATGCCTGGACTCCCAGGCCTTTAAATCGTTAACAGATATCAAATAATCTGGAGTTGCATGGTCAGATACGTCCACAACTACAGCCGGCGCAATAAGACGATCCAGAGAAATTTTTTCCACCGTCGTACCACCACGGAAGAAATGTATGGGTGCATCAATATGGGTTCCACCATGCTCTGCAGTAGATATGTTATAAGCACTGTAGAAGTATCCGGCTTCAGTTTCGCCATAGGCAACTTCATCGATCTGAAAACCATCAGCTGTGGGCCAGTATATGGCCTCCTCTGAATAAGCATAGCTAAGATCGACCCAATTACCACCAGATCCATCAAATACATTCGAGAAATCAGTAGAGTCGGACATATGACAACCAACAAGTGAAATAAAGACCACTACGTAAAACAAAGATCTACTCATTAAGATCTCCTCTCATTACCAATCTTTCTAAGTGGGCGGTACAGGATTCGAACCTGTGACCTCCTGGGTGTAAACCAGGCGCTCTGAACCAACTGAGCTAACCGCCCGTATGGAAACTTGCTTTATGATAAGAATACTAAGTGATTTCAGAAATAAAGAAGACTAACAGACAATCCAGACCACCTGGATTTTAAAGTATAATAGCTATGGGTATGAGAAATACGTACCCGATAACCAAGAGTATGGGAGCCAACGTTATCGATCCTTGAGCAAGAAACCAGTAACCTAGCGTTATAGTTAATAGGGCAACGACTGCAATAATGAAATTAATGACCGAGAACTGAGGATCATCTTTATCTTTACCATCTCTATAATTTACAGAGTTATTCTTTGCCATAGTTACGATTCTATTTTTCACATTCCTTAGACAAACTTATTCAATAATTACCCAATACCACACTGACGCAATAGACCAACAGTGGATTTAACATACATTGTTTTTCTATATACTAAAGCGTTCTAAATAGCGAGAAAGTCGAGAACGTGAAATCTTTAGCAGTTTGGCTGCTTCCGTCTTATTTCCATGTGTATGATCGAGAACCTTACGAATTTGGTTCTCAATAGCTCCATCCATACTCATATCTCTTTCGTTAGCTGATTCCTGATTATCCTTAAGCATACCAAGGGAAAGATGTTCATTGCCAATCACAGAACCCCGTGCAACGATAGCGGCTCTGGTAAGAACGTTTTCAAGCTCACGAACGTTACCCGGCCAATGATAAGAAATCAGTGCTTCCATAGCTGTTTGAGAAATATGTAGAACTTCACTGCCAGTCTCTTCACAAATACGACCCAAAAGATGAATAGCTAAAGTCGGAATGTCATCTTTTCGTTCTCGTAGGCTGGGGAGCTCAATTTCAACAACTCGTAACCGAAAGTATAAATCTTCACGGAAACCACCCTCTGAAAGGAGCTCTTCCAAACGCTGGTGTGTGGCCGCAACTACTCGAGCTTCCGTAAGTTTGACCTGCTCACCTCCAACAGGATAAAACTGTCTCTCCTGGAGAACTCTTAGAAGCTTAGACTGGAAATCAGGCGAGGTATCACCAATCTCGTCTAAAAAAATGGTGCCTTTGCCAGCTAACTCAAAATATCCCTTCTTGGCCCCTACCGCACCGGTGAAAGCACCTCTTACATGACCGAACAATTCAGACTCCAGCAGAGTATCTGTCAGGGCAGTACAATTCACCGCGATGAACGGTTCACTGGCATGCAACGAATGGTTATGTATTGCACTAGCTACCATTTCCTTGCCCGTACCAGTCTCGCCGCGAACCAGCACAGTGGTCCTATTCTGAGAAAGAACACCAATCATCTTATAGATCTCAATCATTCTCGGATCACTGCCCACTACGTTATCAGTATCTGCGTCATGATCTAAGTCAGAACCACCAGATTTGGCCAAAGCTCGGACTAACTTTTGCTCACCCAAACAACGTTCAACCACTGATCCAAGTTCTTTAAGGCTCACGGGTTTTACTAGGTAGTCAAATGCTCCGGACTTCATTGCCTCAACAGCTGATGTCATAGAATCGTGGCCTGTCATAATTATGACATCCACTCCTTCCATGGACTCCTGGATCTTATCTAGTAATTCCAATCCGGTCATACCTTCCATACGAAGATCCGTGATTACCAAAGCAGGATTAAATTTCTTGATTTTACCAAGAGCTACTTCAGCACTTTCAGCTTCATCCAGCTTATGTCCTAAATCTTCTAGTTTGTCTCTAAAGACCGAACGGATGTCAGCGTCATCGTCTACCAGCAGAATACGAGCCAATGTTTTCCCCTATGGGTATATGAAACCTTCAGATACTCCTACTCCAAAACACTAATGTCAGGTCCAGATAATTGAACCACTAAAAGCAAAAATATTATATCCTCACTAGATCATAACCCCTCTCCAGATCGCGCCCACTCAGCACATGATCTCAAATCTTCTGGAAGTGGCGACTGGAAAGTAAGCACTTCTTTACTGATCGGGTGACGGAAAGACAGATGCCATGCGTGCAAAAACTGCCTAGATATTCTATCGTTGAGTAATTTCGCCCAAATGCGCACCCTCCCATTCATCCCTCGCTCCCAACCTAATCCGTACACAGAATCACCAACAACGGGATGGCCAATATGAGCAAGATGCACTCTTATTTGATGTGTCCTTCCTGTCTCGAGTGCAACTTCTAGAAGTTCTGCACCTGCCCAATCCTCAATAACTCTAAAATGAGTGACCGCATGTCTCCCACTTTTTATAACCTTCATACACTGCCGCCTGGATGGGTCTCGACCAACTGGTGCATTAACCTCAAGAGGTGATTCGGCAAGGTGTCCCCATGAAGCAGTTTGATAGCAACGCTTAATCTCACGCCGTTGAAGATCTCTAGAAAGAGCTTGGTGTGCATCGTCAGTTTTGGCCACAACCATTAGTCCAGACGTATCCTTATCTAAGCGATGGACAATACCTGGTCTTAATATCCCACCTATTCCAGAAAGGTCTGAGGCGTGCGCTAGCAGGGCGTTAACCAATGTACCCTTATAGTGTCCTGGACCAGGATGTACCACCATTCCGGCCAGTTTATTAACTACTATAATTGATGAATCCTCAAAATATATATCAAGTTCGATGTCCTCAGGCTCTAACTTCAAAGGTACGGGTACGGGCAGGCGAACTTCGATTTCTTGACCGACTTCTAATCTTTCAGATTTTCTAGCCTCCAATCCATTCAGGAGCACACAACCATCCTCTACTAAATTCTGTACCCTGGTTCGAGATAGGTTTAGATGGTTAGCGATGTATACATCGATCCGATCACCTTCTTTATCTACGGTCAAGTTCTCTACGCGTTCTTCGGCTATCATTAACTCAAATTTCCCTGTGACATCTCAGCCAGCAATAGTATCAATTTACGATTCTCGATCGAGAGCAATATCAAAGGAGTAATCATCAATACGGAAATTGGCCACATTGGAATATCCTTCTACATTATCCTCAGTACTCTTGATCTCTAACTGAACAGCCAGGGTTTCTCCGCATATGAAATCTCGGTGATCGTAAGCTGCAGAATTAATATCTTCAGGCCCAAATACAGCCAACCTAATGCGATCTGTTATCTCTAAACCACTATCCTTACGCATACGTTGAATGCGGTTCACTAGCTCTCTAGCAACCCCTTCAGCACGAAGGCCATCATCGATGTAAGGATCCAATGCAGCAGTATAGCCACCTTCAGAGCGTACTATTAAATCACCCTTAGATTCTTCCTTGATTTCTAGTTCTTCATCTTCTAAATAAAATATTTCGCCCGCTATCTCGATGGAGATTGGATCTCCTTTTTGATATTTTTCTAAAGTGACCGATGGAAGGTTTCGGATCGAAGTAGCCACAAGCTCGGTGTCATCCTGAAACCGGGGACCGAGAATCTTGTAATTAGGTTTTGCAACAAGAGATACTAATCCTTCAGCGGAATTCAAAAAATCAACTTCCTTGATATTGAGTTCATCCTTAAGCAGTTCCATAACCTCTGGACGAACCTGGAGTCTATCTGGAACTACTGCAAAGAGCTTTTGAAGTGGTTGTCTCACTCTGGCCTTAGCTCCCTCTCGAGTAGCCCGACCTAAAGATACCAAAGTACGAACTGCCTTCATCTCTTCTTCTAGATTTTGGTCTATACTATCGATATCAGGCTCAGGAAAAGGCTCCAAGTGAACGCTCTTTCCAGTAAGTCCGTGATGTATCCAGTCAGCCATGAAAGGAGTTGCTGGAGCAAGTAACAAACAGACAGTACGAAGAGAGTCCCATAGGGTGCGGTATGCAGCTCGCGCATCTGAATTATCTACGTTTCCCCAAAAACGGGGACGTGAACGCCGCACATACCAATTCGATAACTCTTCGCTAACAAACTCTCCTAAAACACGGTAGGCACGTGTGATTTGATAAGAATCCAATTCTTCTCTAACCTCTGCTACCACAGACATCAAACGTGAGATAAGCCATCTATCAAGTAAGCTACGATCAGCAGGAATAGGATCTTTGTCCGACAGAGACCAATCCTCAGCATTGGCATATAGAGAAAAGAACCGATAGATATTTAATATTGTATCAAGGAGCTTACGGGAGTTATCCCGGACCGTCGCAGGATCATATCGCTTAGTAACCCATGGATTACTAACTGTAATAAAATGCCAACGAATACCATCCGCTCCGTGTTTTTCAATGGCTTCCCATGGATCAACGGTATTCCCCCTAGACTTAGACATCTTCTGACCTTCAGCATCCAAAATCAGATCGTTAACAATCACATTTTTGAATGGAGGCCCCATTTCCAGCATAGTTGAAATAGCCAGAAGAGAATAGAACCATCCTCTAGTCTGATCGATTCCTTCACAGATAAAATCTGCCGGAAAGTGTCGCTCGAACTCATCTTCGTTTTCAAATGGGTAGTGCCACTGAGCATATGGCATAGCACCAGAATCGAACCAAGCATCTATCACTGCTGAAGTTCTTCTCATTGTACCATTACACTGAGCACACACCCATGTCAGCTCATCTATGTATGGACGATGTGGATCAAAATCTTCATTCAAATAACCCACCTTCTCTTCGAGCTCTTTGAAGCTACCTATCCACTCCAGGTGATCACCTTCCGTGTCGCACACCCAAACTGGAAGAGGAGTTCCCCAGTAACGATCACGTGAAAGAGCCCAGTCCACATTATTCTTTAGCCATTCTCCCATACGTCCTTCACCTAATTCAGGAGGGAACCAATCCGCAAATTCTTGGTTATGAAGCATTTCTTCTTTCATAGTGGAAGTTGCTGCAAACCAAGAATCTCTAGCAACGTAAAGAAGGGGAGACTCGCACCTCCAACAATGTGGGTACGAATGAATTTCAGTATCGAAACTGAAAAGATTACCCCTATTTTCAAGAGCTTCAACTAGAACTGGATCAGCATCTCTCACAAACACACCTTTGACCAAATCCACATCGGGCAAGAAACACCCAGCCTCATCAATAGGCATGAGCATGGGGAGGTTGTGACGCTGTCCCGCAGCATAATCGTCAGATCCAAAGGCAGGTGCAATATGAACTATACCCGTACCCTCTTCTGAGCTAACAAAGTGCTCATCTACGATAGTCCAACCATTTTGTGGGTCATCAGGTATAGCCACTATATCAAGAGGGCGTGCGTATCTAACTCCTTTTAGATTGGCACCTTTATATCTCTTTATCACATGAGCATCGTCACCTATCACCTCATCAAGACGATCTTCTGCCAGCACTAATATTAAGCCTTTTAGCTTAACCTCCACGTAGGTAAGATCAGGATTAATGGCAAGTCCGGTATTAGATGGAATAGTCCAAGGAGTGGTAGTCCATACTAGGAAAGCTCTACCTTCAGGATCAGGATCACCTTCCGGTGTTAACCAATGACATATAAAGTGTAAAGAAGGATCCTCAATGTCCCGATAACCCTGAGCCACTTCATGAGAACTGAGAGCTGTACCACACCTGGGGCAATATGGAACACTTTTGTAACCTTTGTAGAGAAGCCCTCTATCTGCAAGCTGTTTTAAAATCCACCATACACTCTCTATATAGTCCGCATGAAAGGTCACATAGGGAGATGAATAGTCGAGCCAGTATCCAATACGTTCTGAAAGACTTTCCCATTCTTCCTTATATGTGAAAACAGAATTCCTACATACCTTATTGAATTCTTCAATGCCTAAAGCTTCGATCTCAGGTTTACCACTAATTCCTAGCTGTTTTTCAGCTTCGATTTCTACAGGCAGGCCATGTGTGTCCCAGCCAGCTATCCTCGTAACACTCATCCCATTCATGGTTCTGAATCTGCATAACAAATCCTTGATTGTACGACTTATTATGTGATGAAGCCCAGGCTCTCCATTAGCCGTAGGGGGGCCCTCAAAGAACACATAGGGATCCCCATCCTTGGTGGATTCGAGGGTTTGACCAAAAAGGTTATCAGTCCTCCAACGTCTCAGTGTCTCCTCTTCGAGAGCAAGAATTGTCTCAGGTATCTCCGGATATCGCATTGTTACGATTACACCTTTCGCTTTCCAAAAAGAGCAGTACCTAGGCGTATCATAGTACTACCTTCCTCTATTGCAATCTCAAAGTCATTAGTCATACCCATCGATAGATCTTCTCCGAAATATTCTTCCAGATGCTGGAGTTTATTGTGGATTTCACGAGCACCTCGAAAAGTTTTCCTCAGTATAATTTCGTCGTCAGTGAATGGAGCCATCGTCATTAGTCCCCTAACCTCTAATCCCTGCAAACCCAGAATAATTTTCAGATCTTTTTCTATCTCATCCCCCTGGAAACCACCTTTAGTACCCTCACCTGAAGTATTTACTTGAATCAAAACAGGCTGTTTTATATCAGCCTTCTCAGCCGCTTTTGATAAGCGTTGGGCTAGTCGGATGGAGTCGACTGAATGCACCAACCCAGCAACACCTATAAGGTTCGATGACTTTCGCCCCTGTACATGACCAATCATGTGCCATCTCACACACTTATGACTAACAGTATCAGATTTCTTAATAAGTTCTTCTACTCTGTTTTCTCCCAAATCAAAAATACCATTAGCCAGAGCTGCATAGACTACATCCAAGCTATACGACTTAGTGACCCCAACCAAGGTAATATCATTAGGATCTCTTCCGCTCTTTTCCGCAGCTCTAGCAATCCTTTCACGGATATCCGAAAGAGAATCTTGGAGTTTTGCTTCGAATATAGATGTAGCCATTACATCGTATCTTTTTGTAAAACATTATTTATCAAAAAATGACCCCGCCGGCCACGCCAGCGGGGTCACAATTTAGAATCATAGATCCCAGCTGTTAGCGAACCTCAAAGGTAATAGGCAATTGCACCCAGACTTTTACGACCTTGTCTCGATTAAGGGCTGGTGTGAATTCGTAGACAGCCGCAACCTCTAGAGCCGCATCGTCAAGCTGAGAATGACCGGATGACTTAGAAACCCGCTTGTCCAGTACTCGGCCTTCTTCAGAAATAAAAAACCAAACCAGTACCTGGCCACCTATACCAGCATCCCTGAGTATCGACGGATATGAACGTGTCATGGCCTGAACCACCTCACGTCGGTTCTTGATCTCAGGCCTCACCGTCATGGGTGTGAATACAGGTGCAGCTGAAATATCTACTGCCGCTTCAGTAGGCGGTGGCGGAAGATCTTCAACCGGATTTTCTTCGAAAGTCGTAGGAGCGATAGTAATGTCTTCGTCCACTGCAGCAGTAGCAATTACAGGTGTTGCTGGGCGTGCGATTCTTTCGGGCGGTGGCGGGATCTCGATTTCAGGTGGAAGCTCGATAGTCTCAAGTTCTTCACTGGTAAAAGATACATCCTCAGCCGTTAGAGTAGGCCAAAATTGAAAAGCTAAGAAGTGGATCACTGTGGCAGCGATCATTGAACTCCAAAACCACGAACTAAAAGCTTGCTTAAATCTATCGTTCTCAGTTTTAAAACTACTAGTTCCACCTTCTTCAGCAAGTATAGCTTGAGAGTTCATCGTCTCTCCCTGGTCATACGTTGCTCAAGTGCCGTGGCAAATACTACACGGACAACTCCTGCTGCAACTAATTGTTTTTGAAGTTGATCAATTGTGTTGTAAGTAACTTCACGATCTCCTCGAATTGATATTACCAAGGCACGATCAGAAGCTGCATATAGAGGGCCTATTGTTCCGGCTATATCTCCCATTTCATAAGGACGATCATTAATGAAGAGACTTCCGTCTCGTTCAACCCATATGTTTAATATATTTTTTAACTTCTCGTCTATTTTTTCCGTGGCTTCAGCTACGGGCCAAACAATAGGACGATCTCTATCTCTCTGAAAAACTGTTGTAACCATGAAGAAGATTAAGAGTAAAAATGCTATATCTGCCATCGATGAATCGGGGACATCTGACGATGCCTTATTTTTACGAGTAAGCCCACCTTTGATAGCCATAGCCCCTTACCCCTCCAATACCTGAAGAGAAATACGTTCAGCACCAGCTATATGTAGAGCATCTAGAACATCTAGCATAAACTTATAAGGTGCATCAGGGTGAGTTTTGACAGCAGCAATGAGATTGTCGTTTTCCGCAACTTCTTGACGCCAAATTCCTTCTATATCATTGGGTCGAACCTGTTGAACCTGAGGACTTTCACCTCGCTTGAGATCTACAATTCCATTGGCCTGAATAATTATGTGTATAATATTCTTTTGGCTGACCTGAACTTCTTCCGCTTGCTCTGGAAGAACTATAGCGAGGCCTTTGTCTTTGGGGAAAGTTGTAGTAACCAAAAAGAAGATTAAGAGTAAAAATGCTATATCTGCCATTGATGAAGAAGGAACCTTGTCGCTGACTTTTGATTTTTTGTTATTGAGAACAGCCATAATTAATTCCTTTTTAATCCACTAGATAGATCCCAAGCTAAATCTAGGACTTTTTGTGCACCTTGTTCCATATCAATGATCAAAGCATCGATACGAGATACGAAAAAATTGTATCCAATATTGACAGGAATCGCGATTAAGAGACCAGTTGCTGTAGTCAATAATGCTACCTTGATACCACCTGCCACCAAGGTCGGATCCACATCACCAGCAATTTCGATAGCCCCGAATGCTAAAATCATACCAGCTACAGTACCCAAGAAACCCATGAGAGGAGCCACATTTGCTATAGTAGCAAGAATCACGAGTCCTCGTTCTAGAAATCCTAACTCTATAGTACCTATAGTCTTAATCGCCTGTGACATCTCCTGCAATTCAACTTCTTCAGCCCTAATCCTTCGCAATCCCGCTACAAGGATAGCGGCAGCTGGTCCTGGTCGTGCAGCAGCTATCTCAAAAGCCTCATCGATACTACCTCCACGAGCTGCTTCGTCAACTTCGGCTAGAACTGCCTGAGTGCTATTATGAGCTACCCATAGAGTCCAAGCCTTAGCTATCATCACCCCAAGAGCTATTAGTGAACAAAGAACAAGCGGATACATCATAAGCCCGCCATCAGAGAACAACGATAGAAGATGATATTGACTGGCGTCCAAGCAACACTCCTTTATTCAAAAACCCTCGTGCCATCAAAATGATGACAGTCATTTGTTTTAGGGAATGGCAAATTTAGTGTGCCAAACCAAAAATTCCTAGACCACCTGATATGTTAGCGATAATTATTGTATACAAGACTTCATTAATACACAAAAACTCTTTTACTAAAATTTAGTATTCATAACGACCGGACGTTGTGGCAATACACCACTAAGCACTTCTCTAAGTCTTACAATTTCCAAATTACGCTCCAACCTGCCCCTGTACGCCACTGATACCCCAGACGTCTCTTCACTGATTACAATCACCAAGGCATCGGTCTCCTCACTCAATCCTATAGCAGCACGATGTCTGGTGCCCAAAGATTTATCAGTAGGTGCATATTGAGTCAGAGGAAGAATAGCACCAGCTGCCCTGATCTCATCTCCTACAACGATAACTGCTCCATCATGTAGAGGACTACCAGGCGTAAAAATTGTCTGAATCATCTCTGAAGAAACACGTACTACTTCTCGGCTGCCAGTCTGAGCATATTCATCCAGTCCAACTTCCTGCTCAATAGCAATAATAGCACCTATACCCTTACGCGATAACTCTGCAACACCATTTACGATCTCATCTATTAGTTGGCCTTCCTGCATAGGATTTACCATGCGAATCAGACGACTCTGACCAAGGCGACTCAATGCTGTTCTTAGTTCTGGTTGGAACACGACCAAAGCAGCTATAACACCATATTGGAATACTGATTTGAGAATGTATTCGATGAGAGTTAGTTGAAGTAATTGTGAAAGCAGATACACTGAAGCTAAAACCAATAGTCCTAGAAGAATCTGCATGGCTCGAGTTCGCTGTATGATCAGCAAAACTCTATAGAGTAAAAAGGCAACAATTAAGATTTCGAGGAAATCAAGCCACCCTGGGATAACCAACTGTATTTGATTCCAAAATCGAGACACTTTAGATCAATTAATTAGAAGTACTGGTTCCTGGACCTTGAGAATCCAGGCGTACTGCAGTTGTATTAACAGAATCAGGAATCGAATCCTCACAATTAGATATATCATCATCATGATTCTCTAGAACAGGATCGCCTTCGACTTCAGGAACAGTATCGGATGATGGCGAACCATCATCTTCATTTTCCTCCGAAATCACTAGAGCTGGAAGTTCTTTGCCAGCACTCAAGGTTTCGACATCAGTAGCATCTAAAGTCTCTCGATCCAAAAGTGCTTGGGCTATTCTCTCCAGAAGATCTTCATGTTTACGGATCAGTTTCCGAGCAGTATCGTGTGCCTCATCTAGGACACGCTTAACCTCTTGATCTACCTGTTGGGTAGTGTACTCTGAAACTTCCCTACGCTGAACCAATTCACGACCCAGAAAAACCTCTTGATCTGGCTGCCCAATTGACATAAGACCAATAACATCAGACATACCAAAACGGGTAACCATTTGCCGTGCCATAGACGTGGCTCTTTCGATATCATTACCAGCACCAGTGGTGATCTGGTCATGCCCAAATATCAGCTCCTCTGCCGCACGTCCACCTAAAAGCATACACATTTGGCCTTCTAACCAATCTTTAGTATACGAATGGCGATCTTCCTGAGGTAAGCTTGCAGTAATACCAAGAGCCCGTCCACGAGGAACAATGGTTATTTTGTGGACCGGATCTAATCCAGGCAAACGAAGGCCAATAACAGCGTGACCTGCTTCGTGGTAAGCCGTGATTTTTCGTTCGTTTTCCGTTAGAACTAGGCTACGCCTTTCAACTCCAAGCATAACTTTGTCCTTGGCTTCCTCAAAGTGCATAATATTAACTTGGTCACTGCCATCACGAGCAGCCAAAAGAGCTGCTTCATTACATATGTTAGCCAGATCAGCCCCACTAAGTCCTGGGGTACCCTTAGCAATGATTTTAAATTCTATATCTTCAGCTAGGGGAAGCATTTTAGCATGAACTTTTAGGATCCCCTCCCTTCCACGGACATCAGGTAGATCAACCATTACCTGACGATCGAAGCGACCTGGCCTAAGAAGTGCAGGATCCAGCACATCAGGTCGGTTTGTCGCCGCCAAAAGAATAACTCCCTCGTTAGCTTCAAATCCGTCCATTTGAACCAATAAAGCATTCAGGGTTTGTTCTCTCTCATCATGCCCACCCCCCAAACCAGCTCCACGATGCCGACCTACTGCATCTATCTCATCAATA
>DEAF01000001.1:81394-84662 GCA_002346625.1 Gemmatimonadales bacterium UBA2989 | reverse complement strand
TATCTCATCAATAAAAATTATACAGGGAGCGTGTGCTTCGCCTTGCTCAAATAAATCGCGCACCCGGGAAGCACCCACACCGACAAACATCTCTACGAAGTCAGATCCGGACATCTGAAAGAATGGTCTCCCAGCTTCTCCAGCTACAGCACGTGCCAGAAGTGTCTTTCCAGTACCTGGAGGACCGACTAGTAAAACACCCTTGGGCAACCTTCCACCTAAGCGTGAAAACTTCTGGGGATCTTTGAGAAATTCTATAATCTCTTCTAATTCTTCTTTAGCCTCATCCGCCCCAGCAATATCTACAAATGTTACTTTTGGCGTATCAGGAGAAATCAGTTTCGCCTTGGAGCGTCCAAACTGAAAAGCTCTATTACCTCCACCTTGCATAGTGCGAAAAATCCATATCCAGAAAGCAATAAATAGAAGCCAAGGTAAAGCACCAAGTAATATGGACCCCCAACTACGTGTCTCTAGTTTACCAGAAATCTCTATATCGTGCTGCTCCAGATTTGCGATAAGATCTGGGGTTATCTCACCTGGAAGCATAACCTTAAATCTCTGGAACTCCTGCCCTTCTTCAATCTGAGGCAACCGAAGTTCTCCCTCTATCCTGCGACTCTCCACAACTGTGACTTCGAGAATATTATCTGAATCAAGTTGATCTTTGAATTCTGTATAGGTGAAATCTACTGCCACATCTTCTTGGACACTCATAAACTGGAATGCGATTATTGTCATTAAGATAATAATCGCCCAGAAAGCACCGGTCTTGGATAACCGATTCATGTTGGATCCATCGTTAGGTGTCCGAATTGGGTCTTGTTCAGCCATGTGTTTTTGCTATACCTGGAAATACGTCAAAGTCCAGTCAAAGCTTACAAAATATTAATATTAGGACAAGTGACGTAAGTCTCCCTTGATTTTTATACAATAACTAAACAATAACCTCATCTTGCTAATCAAGTGATTCCTGGCGTGGACAAAGAAATAGACAACTCGTTTTCTCCTTTAATCGGAACCAGTAAACATGAACGAGAAATACCTGGAACCCAAAGCACACGATCGTGTCCGTCTACAACTACAGGAACTTTGGAGCGTTCATCCACAGGCACACGTATCTCACCAAAGATCTTCTTAAGTTTTTTGGATCCATATGATAACCGTACACGATCTCCAGGCATCCATTTTCGCATCCGAACAGGAAAAGCTAGATCTGCTAGTGCAAAGCTCTCAACCCATTTCCCTCCAAGAGCACCTGTAAGGGACCAGGAAACAGACCAGCTACGTCCTCCTATAACCAAACAACCCTGGCCATGGCCAGGTTCATTAACCTCTAGTATACAGTCATGATCTCTATCCGAAGTAATCTCAAAGATCAGATGATCAAAAGCCCTGCTTAACCTAAAGAAACCTGTAATCCAGTGCTCCTTACCGCTGTCCCCAACCCTTGTGAACTCAACAGCCGAACTAGTTCCAGACTCATCTATCCTGATCTCTAAACAAGCCAGCAAAGCTCTGAGAAGACGAGCTTGGACTTCCGAGTCATATTCGAGCCACAAATTTCTATCAACAACTATACGGGTATCACTTGATTCTAAAACAAAATCTTTCAGTATCTTAGTAATAACAGAATGCCAAGCATTCTCTTCTTTTTGGGCAATACGAGCCAAACGTAACAATGAAGTTCGGATACCTGGTGCCACTTCAGCCTCAAGGTGAGGTAAAATCTCATTCCTGATAACGTTCCGAGCAAAATCAGAGTTTTCGTTGGAAGAATCTAAAAGTGGCCTGATACCTACAGATTTAGCGTAACTCTCAATACTAAATCTAGTAAATGGTAGAAGAGGCCTTAAGATTCCCGGATCTCTCTGCTCAGGAATACCTTTAAGGCCATAGATACCAGTTCCACGAGCTATCCGAAAAAGTACTGTCTCGGCCTGATCATCAGCGTGATGACCAGTGACAATCCACCTGGCTCCCAATGATTGATACTCTGCCTCAAGAAATTTATAACGAGCAGTCCGGGCTTCTGATTCACTGGCAAGAGAAGACTCAGCTATACCCTGACGAAATGGAATATCCCAAGCTTTAGCCAACCCACAGACCCAAGATGAATCACTCGAACTCTCTGGCCGCATGTTATGATCAAAGTGTGCAATGATCAGGTTTAACTTTGGGAGTCCTGGAGTAAATCTCAAAAGGTGGAGTAGGACGAGAGAATCTAATCCTCCGGATACAGCAACAATAATTTTGTCGCCATCTGAGAAAAAAGCCTTTTTTGTAACGTGTTTCTCAAAATCACACGCAAACACATTATGTGGATTCATCTCCGGGTAACCTATAAAGAATAGAATGATGAACGTCCGGACACATCTGCCAGGACTTGTGAAAAAATGTCTAAACGATCTGTCATAATACCATCAACACCCCAATCAAGGAGTCTTCGCATATTACTATCATCGTTTACTACCCATACGTGTACAGCAATGTTTAGTAGATGAGCATGGGCTACAAACCCCCTCGTTACCACACGTAAGCCATACCAGTGTTCAGGCACCTGTAGAACGTCAAATTTAGGTCGCAACCTTTCTACCATACGTACGTGCCTAGCACACCAAAATTTAGTGATTTCCTTCATAGAGGCACCCCATGGTCCGTTATAACTAGAAGCACCTTTGCGCCAAGAATCCATCTTAGCAGCAATAAGCACCCTATGGGTAGCGTTATGTCTACGTATTACCCTAAGAAGAGGATATGCAACTTCCGGAGACTTAGTCTCCACATTCAGACGTGTTTCTGGGAATTCGTCAAGAACTTCATCCAGTAATGGAACTCTAACACCCTTTCCACGAAAAGATATCTTACCGTTGAGATCTCGGAAGTGGAAGCCTGCATCTAGGGTCTTCACTTGTTGCAAAGACATAGAAGATATAGAGCCTTTCCCATTACAGGTTCGATTGACTGTACTATCGTGAATCAACACAACTTTACCATCAGAAGTAAGTCTTGCATCGGTTTCTATCATATCTACACCCCACCTATTTACAGCAATCCGAAATGCTGCCATAGTGTTTTCTGGGGCCATATGTCCCCCTCCTCGGTGAGCTATAAAGAGTGGGCTACCTGCCAGGTAAGAGCGTCCCGGTCTTTGTATTAGGGGTGAAGTCATTGGTCAAATGATAATAAAGATACCCGAAGAAACTGCTATCAAATCTTATTTTAAAAGTGGCGGAGGAGGGATTTGAACCCCCGACCTTCGGATTAT
>DEAF01000001.1:57032-81075 GCA_002346625.1 Gemmatimonadales bacterium UBA2989 | reverse complement strand
CGGATTATGATTCCGCTGCTCTAACCAACTGAGCTACTCCGCCTATCCATTTTTGCACCTCAGAAACTCAAATGAGTATATAGGAGTGTCAAGGATAATTACGATCTATTCCAGAAACCTAAAATATAGTCTTTCTGAGTAAACTTTATAGAGATATTTAAAGGCTAATTTAGTGGGTCTCAGAAATAGATATAGAATCCTCAGGCTGGGCTATCCTATAGATAATTTCTCCAACACGAATCATCCCGTACCGCTCACGGGAAAGTCGCTCTATAGTAGCTGAATCTGACTCTACAGAGTCGGCCCATGCACGAAGTGAATCATTGAATCTTGTAATCTCCATAAGTGACTTGGATTTTTCATCATGCTCTTTCCTTATCCTTTTAACATCTAGACTAGAGTACTCTCCGCCGAGTATTGCGAAATACACAGCAAGTCCAATAAAGGCTGCCAGAGCAAATCTTTTTAATAGCGCCAACGATGGTGTCCCCTATAGACAGCTGAGGAACCCAACTCATTTTCGATCCTCAGAAGCTGGTTGTATTTAGCCACACGGTCTGTACGACTAGCACTTCCTGTCTTTATTTGTCCGGATGATGTAGCCACCGCAAGATCAGCAATAAAAGTATCTTCAGTTTCACCAGAACGATGAGAAATGACTGATTTGTAATTAGAGTCAGAAGCAAGTTTTATTGTTTCTAAGGTCTCAGTAAGAGTTCCTATTTGATTGACTTTAACAAGTACAGCATTAGCAACTCCACTACTTATACCTCTTTCGAGTTTGTTAACATTAGTAACAAAAAGATCATCGCCAACAATCTGGACGTCTCTCCCTAACTTTTTAGTCAGATCTTCCCAACCCTGCCAATCATTTTCTCCTAAAGGATCTTCGATAGAGATAATAGGGTAACGGTTGGCCCAATCGACCCAGAATTCCACCATACCCGAAGCATCCCGCCTCTCTCCAGAAGACCATTTAAATACGTATTCATCTCCCTCAACCCATTCGCTAGCAGCAACATCAATAGCTAGGACTACATTGTCACCAGGTTTGAACCCAGCACGTTCAATGGCAATCAAGATCAACTCAATAGCTTCTTCATTACTACGTAGATTGGGAGCAAATCCACCCTCGTCTCCGACAGCTGTGTTCAATCCTTTTTCAAAGAGTACTACTTTGAGATTATGAAAAATCTCAACCCCGCAACGGAGTCCTTCGGAGAAACTATTAAATCCAAAAGGCATAACCATGAATTCTTGGATATCAACATTGTTATGGGCATGACTGCCACCGTTCAGGATATTCATCATAGGAACTGGAAGTATATTGGATTCTGGTCCTCCCAAATATTTATAAAGAGGCAATTGATTATCGATAGCAGCTGATCTAGCCACAGCCATTGAAACTGCAACGATGGCATTAGCACCCAAACGCTCTTTGCCAGGAGTTCCATCCAAATCAATCATTACGCGGTCTATCTCAGATTGTTCACAAATCTCCATTCCGCATATCGCATCACAAATTTCAGTATTTATAGACTCTACAGCACCAAGAACCCCCTTGCCCATATACCGATCTCCATCTCCATCTCGAAACTCAACAGCCTCATACTCTCCTGTGGAAGCTCCACTCGGCACAGCCGCACGTCCCTTAACCCCGGTTTCCAGGATAACTTCTGCCTCTACCGTTGGATTGCCTCGTGAGTCAAGTATCTCTATACCCCGGACCTCAATGATATCTGACACGCCTTATTATCTCCTATGGATAATCATGAACTAAATTCACTGGCTCTTCTCCAGGCAGAAAAGATGTTCTACCCTCACCACCTCTTAACCGAATCACAGCATCGCGAGCCATCTTCATTAGTCGGTCACGATCTATGTATTCCATGCCTGAAACACTGATAGGCTCACCAACTCTAACTAAAATATTCCCTCTGCCTATCTTAAAGGATCCCTTTGGCATTAGTGGACGACTACCCATTATAGCCACCGGAACAATGGGCACTCCTCCTTGGATAGCCAACACAAAGGGTCCTTTTTTGAAAGGCTGAAGCTCGCCATTTTTGGATCGAGTGCCTTCAGCAAACAATACCATATGAAGACCTTTTTCTCGGATCTGCATTCCCACCTGAGAGAGAGATTCTATCGCAGAAACAAGATCTCCACGATCTATTGATATGTGGCCACAAGCACGCCATGCTCTTCCAAAAACTGGAATTTTAGATAACTCATTTTTTGCAATAAATCTTGCTTCGATTGGGAGATGTCCAGCAAGAGCCCATACATCGAACCAAGACTCATGGTTAGAGATCACTATGGCCGCACCTTCAAAATCTAGGTTATCTCCACCTTCTACATCTACAGAAACACCAGCCATTTTGAGAATGGAACGTGACCATCCCCTTGCAGCAGGATTACATGCATTACAGAGACGTTCTTCTTTTCTCAAGTAAGATAGTAGGCAAATCTTCCCTCCATACCAGAGTGTTAGAACGGTTCCTACACCCAACAACCAAACTGACCTCAACACTTAGAATTCCTAGAAATGAAATGATCAAAAGAATAGATATCCTCAGCTCCATCTAAGTCATCCAAACCTTTTACATATATACCTTCACCTTCGATGACATTTCCAATGTGTGTAAGCGGAACTTCAAAATGTTTATGGAAATCATCTACCAATGGAACCAAAGATCCCGGAGAAGATACAATACAAAGCTCATAATCTTCCCCACCTAATAGAGCTATTTCATAAGCATCGTCATCATGCAAATCAGGATGTACAGGAACCAGATCCTTTTCGATATTGATTAGAACTCCAGACGCTGCTGCAAGGTGTTGGGCATCTCCCACGAGACCATCTGAAAGATCAATCATAGCATGTATATCACCATATTCTGTTATCCATTGAGCTTCCCGAATCCTGGCAATTGGTCTAGCAAACACTTCACGCAATACTGGGCTAGGATTTATCCCGGAAGCCCAGGCACGTACAGCTCCAGCGCTGCCACCTAAAACGCCCGTAACCCATAGTTCGTCACCAACTTGTGCCCCTGTACGTCTTATAGGATTTAATGTCTCTCCGAGCACTGTGACATTAATAATGGTCGGACCAGGTGAAGCAGTTAAATCTCCACCTACCAGATTCGTCTTAAGATCTAATATGGCATTACTAATTCCCACGCCTAACTCTGATAATTCTGTGTCTATCCTATCAGAATCTATCGCAAGTGATACAAGTACACCCACAGGATTGGCTGCCATTGCTGCAAGATCGCTTGCCGCAGTCATCACAGCCCTAAAACCAACCTCTTCGAGAGATACCCAAGATCTGCGAAAGTGTATATCCTCCACAGTCAAATCCGTAGTCACAATCAGTGGATGATCCAGATGCATTACAGCCGCATCATCACCTGGACCCAATAGGACTTTATGTTCCAATCCCTTAGAAGAATCCAACAAACTACGAATAAAGTCGAACTCTACCCCTGGTCCCATTTTCGTAATACGGTCTTCATCCGAGTACTGGGAAGATCTAGATGTCATTATCTGGCAACATCTTGATCGAAGACAACAAAAGGTAGATCAAGATCGGTTTCACCTACACCACTCTCATCCCATACAGATGATATCTCATCAATTACATCAGAAGGTGTTAGACTCCTACCTTTATCAGCAAGAACAGCCGCCCTTCCAGTAATATATAAAGATAGTGCACCTGCTATGTCTGGAGTTAAACCCTGAGAGAGAAGGGCTCCAGCAACCCCTGTTAG
The DNA here is from genome assembly GCA_002346625.1 of Gemmatimonadales bacterium UBA2989. Taxonomy (GTDB): domain Bacteria; phylum Gemmatimonadota; class Gemmatimonadetes; order Longimicrobiales; family Gaopeijiaceae; genus UBA6934. The sequence goes on along the minus strand of DEAF01000001.1, from coordinate 77,299 downwards.
CACATCTCCCATACCACCAGTGGCTAGATCAGATGTGCCCACAGTATCTATCCAACAAATACCATCAGGCGGAGCTACTACAGAAGGTAATCCTTTGAGAAGAACGACTGCTCCTGATCGAACTGCAAGACTCCTGGCTGACAAAATCCGATTCTTCACTATTACATCTGATGATAGACCAGACAAACGATTCATCTCACCAATGTGGGGTGTAACCAGCACACCCTGCCCCATAGACCAACTTTTTACACTAGGAGCATGTCCTGAAGCTGCTGAATTTAGGGCGTCAGCATCTAATACAGTCGGAATTCCTACCGTGGCATCCCGCACTATTTCCAGAAGTTTGAAGACTTCAGGTCCCTCTCCTAAGCCTGGCCCTACAGCCACAGCATGTGATGAGCTTGCAGATTTAACCACAGCATCCAGATCATCTCCGGAAACGAATACCGCTTCAGGAACTGAACTTTGTATGATGTCCCGATTTTCAGCTGTCGATACTATGCGGAGAAGTCCTACACCAGCACGGAGAGCAGACCTGGCTGCCATAATAACCGCTCCGGCCATCCCGTAATTACCGGCAACCAAAAGTAAAGCTCCCACACGGTTCTTATGCGTATCTGTATCTCTTTCAGGTCTTTTCTCAACTGCCCATTCGGGCGTCACCACCGCAGCTCCAAAATAATTCTCTTCAGCAGGAGGAAATCCGATCTCCACAGATATTAGCCTGCCGACTTTATCCCGGCCTGGGTGGAGAAGGGTTCCCAGTTTCGGCCATCCCAAAGCCACTGTGACCTGTGCAGTAACAGCTTCTCCTTCAATACACCCAGTGTCACAATCAATACCAGAGGGTGTATCCAGAGCAAGAACTGGACAACGGGATCGATTAATAGCCCGAATAGCCTGAGTCTGCCGGGGCCTGGGTGCTCCTTTGATGCCCGTCCCAAGAATGCAATCTACAACTACACTTGCACTGTCCAGAATAGAATTTATTGGTACTCCACAATCATCACCTTCATTCCCATCTCCATCATCAACCTTAGATACCACCCCATCGTTCAGTATATGAACATCCCATCCGTGTAGGAGTGGATCGTCTAGAGAACGATCAGCGACTAAAACAGCTTTAACAGAACGGCCCCAAGATTTTAGTGTTCGGAGAAGTACAATCCCGTCAGATCCATTATTTCCAGAACCAATGATTCCTACCACCTCACCGTCAGGAAAGATACGGTCAAGCACTTGTGCTACGGATCTCCCTGCACACTCAATTAACGTGGTCTGGGGTACTTTATGTTTCTCAATTGCCATCTGGTCAAAAGCATTAGCTTCCGTTCCAGTTGGAGCCCAAATAAATCCTCTTCCAAAAGGCCTAACCTTTGTCATCTTCCTGAACTTCCTAAATACCAGGTAAATCCCCAGAAAGATCTGGTGGAATCAAATCTCAATGACAATGAGTAAAACAAGATGGGACACTTGGTCAAAATAAAAGACCAGTAAAAGCAACCATAATAAGTTGAAAATTATTTATAGCTTTGGCTGATATCACGTCCGAGAGAAATCTCTCCATTATCAATCCGGATGTTAAATCCGCAATCGGGATTAGAACATACCCATGCCTTATAACGGATCGCAGCACCATCACGCCCATAATCAGAAAGTGGTAGTAGAACCCCCGAATTACACTTCATACAACTAGTAAAACCCGATTTTTCAGACATATTCACCCTCCCCCCACAGCGTTATGAATTTAGCCGGCACCTTTTCTGTAAAGAAAAAGGTGAGCACCACTCCCATATTGTGATCCTAAATACGATTTATCCTTAAAAACATATTTTTTTAGATTCATGTACTCCAAGGATAATCATGTTCAAAGACTTCTTCAAAATCAAAAAGATCCTGGAAATCCTCAAGATTATCCTCATCTTGCCTGATCAAGACACCACATTCTACAAGTGCAAATACAATTTCGCCGAGATCTTGTGTTGTTTTAATACCCCAATGCTGCAAAACGGTCCTGGCCATAGGCCCAAAGCGATCTAAAGCAAGACAACGAAATCCGTTTGCTAATTCCTGGCCCGTAATGTGGCGAGGTTCTTTTAAATCCCCAATTACTCTATGAAGTGATGAAAGCAGAAAGAGATATGCCTTACCGTGAAAACGGGGGTTTTTTTCCTGGAGTTGATCCAGTATTTCCCCTGCAAATTTAATATCAATCATAAAGCTAATCTTATGCTCTCACCGCACTATCACCAGAATAGAGGGGAAAATCCTGACACATATCATTGATCTCCTTGGCGACAGATCTAATAACCTCTTCGTTGGTAGGATTAGCCAACACCTTAACAATCCAATCTGCAATCTGACGCATATCTGTCTCACAGAGTCCTCTAGTAGTTAAAGCAGCTGTACCAATACGGAGTCCAGACGTAACGAATGGAGATCTGGTTTCTCCAGGAACAGTGTTCTTGTTGACTGTCATACCAGCCAATTCCAAAGCTTTTTCAGCGTCTCTACCAGTAAGATCCTCGTAACTCTTACTAAGATCTATAAGTAGTAGATGGTTGTCCGTACCTCCACTCACCAGATATAAGCCATGTTCCATTAAACCATCAGCTAGAGCTTTGGCATTAGCCACTACTTGACTTTGATAATTCTTAAAATCGGGATGCAATGCCTCTTTTAATGCCACAGCTTTCGCTGCTATAATGTGCATCAGAGGGCCCCCCTGTGTACCTGGAAAAACAGATTTGTCGATAATATTAGAATGCTCTTTCTTGCAGAGAATCAGTGCGCCCCTAGGCCCTCGCAAAGTCTTGTGAGTTGTCGTCGTCACAACGTCAGAGTGGGGCACTGGACTTTGATGGATTCCCGCTGCCACAAGGCCTGCAATATGTGCTATGTCCGCAAGTAAAAAAGCATCTATTTCTCGTGCAATTTCACCAAAAGTCTCGAAGTCTATTGTTCTGGGATATGCACTTGCTCCTGTCACGATCATCTTTGGACGAGTTCTCAATGCCTGTTCACGTAGAGCATCGTAATTAATGAGTCCATCGGATTCATTAACTTCATAGGATATAGCTTCGAAAATTTTGCCACTAAAGTTTACTGGTGATCCATGAGTCAGGTGGCCACCATGACTCAGATTCATACCTAGAATCTTATCTCCTGGATTTAAGAAGGCGAAGTAAGAAGCCATGTTAGCTTGAGCTCCAGAATGAGGCTGAACGTTGGCATATTCTGCCGAAAAAAGTTCCATAGCCCTTTTTCTTGCGAGATCTTCAGCTATGTCAACATATTCACAACCGCCATAGTAACGCTTGAACGGAAGCCCTTCAGCATATTTGTTTGTCATCACCGTTCCCATTGCCTGCAAAACGGCACTGGACACGAAGTTCTCGCTAGCAATCAGCTCAAGTTGAGAAGATTGCCTTTTCGATTCAGCCCTAATAGCCTCAAAAATCTCAGGGTCTGTATTTTTCAAATAATCCATTAAACTATTGATAAATATTTACTCAGAATCATAAAAGTATGAAGCCAATCTAGAGTGCTTCCGCTATGCGTTTTTCAGCGACTCTATCTGCAGCTTCACTCGTAGGTATATCCTCAGCCTTAGCCTGATTTAAGATTCCTAGGATTGTATCGTAAATTTCACCAGCCTTAGCTTTTCCCTGATCAGAGGTCCAGCCCTGCAACTCACCATAGACATTGCAAAGACCTCCTGCATTAATCACATAGTCTGGTGCATAAATTATACCCTGGTCATACATCATCTTGCCATGTCGACTTTCTGATAATTGGTTGTTGGCAGCCCCTGCAACTATATCAACATTAAGCACTTTCAGGGTATCGTCATTGATCACGGCTCCCAAAGCACAGGGTGCAAAAACTTCGGCATCTACTTTATAGACATCCTCATTTCTAACAACTGTAGTCCCGAAATCTTCTACAACTCTTTTGATACGATCCTCATCAATATCAGTTATAGTAAGCCTAGCACCATCATTGGCTAAATCTCTGCACAGATAATACCCCACATGCCCCACTCCCTGGACAACTATATGCTTATCTTGCAAGGAATCATCACCATATAGGAAACGAGCACACGCTTTAATACCCTGATAAACTCCGAATGCTGTTACTGGAGATGGATCACCTGAGGCACCTTTAAGACCAGTAACAGAATCAGTCTCCATGAGCACATACTCCATATCTTCCACAGAAGTGCCTACATCCTCTGCTGTGATATAACGGCCTTTGAGTGATTCTACCGCTCTCCCATGAGCACGAAAAATGCCTTCTCTATCTTTAGTACGGTTATCCCCTAAAATGACGGACTTGCCACCACCAAGATCCAATCCCGCAACAGCAGCTTTGTAAGTCATACCTCTAGATAGACGTAAAACATCGGTAATTGCCTCAGAATCGGACGAATAATCCCAAAATCGAGTTCCACCAAGAGCTGGGCCTAATGTGGTATCGTGGATTGCTATTATTCCTCTATAGCCTATAGATGGCTCGCTCCAAAAAACAATTTGTTCGTGGCTATTTTGTGCCATCGCATCAAATATTTCCATTACTCCTTCTACCTCTTCCCTGGATGTTTTTAACAAGTTCAGTTCGTACTGAAAAATTGCTATTAAATCTTTAATGTACTCTTAACTTAAATCAGAGATCACCACTTGCATGCTTTAAGATTTCTCGTGCTACAACAACACGCATAATCTCATTTGTGCCCTCGTAAATCTCAGTACCCTTAGCATCTCGCATTAATTTTTCAACAGGATAATCACGCATGTAACCATAGCCGCCAAAGATCTGGACCGCCTCATCAGTTACCCATACAGCATTCTCACTAGCAGTTAGTTTAGCCATAGCAGACATAGCTGGAACCGTGTAAGCACTTCTATCTATGCCATTGCTATCTGATTCCATTGTATAAGCAGCCGTGCGAATAAGTGAGCGAGAACTTGCAATCCGGCTGGCCATATCGGCAAGCTTGAATTGAATCGCACCAAAATCCGCAATAGCCTGTCCGAATTGATGTCTTTCCAAAGCATATTGAGTAGCATGCTCAAAAGCTTCCTGGGCAATTCCAACCGATTGGGCAGCAACTCCTAAACGTCCCACATTTAAAGCTTGAAACGCATAGTGTAAACCTCGATTAGGGTCACCCAGTACGCAATCTGGAGTGAGTTTAATATCTTGCAGATCTAATGATACTGTTTGTGAAGCCCGTAGACCCATAGTGACATCTCTTCCAGTTACGCAATATCCTTTACTGTCCCTTTCTACCAAAAATACCCCTACAGATTTTCCCCCTTGGGATTTATATGTATTTCCATTTGTTTCACCATCGGTTACTGCAAAAACCATAATAAGGCCAGCCCTGTCTCCATTAGTAACCCAACGCTTAGTACCGTTTAATATCCAATTTCCATCATCTCTGGATATTGCTTGAGTTTGTATGGATGCTGGATCACTTCCAGCCGAAACTTCCGAAAGAGCAAATGCACCTATAACAGAACCGGAAGCTAGTGAGGGAAGGTATTTATCTTTTTGTTCTTCTGAACCATAGTTGAGTAGCAGTGTGGCAACGGGACCATTATGGATAGCTACAGATAGTGCCAGGCTAGCGTCCCCCCAGGCCAACTCCTCTAAAACCATCAGATACGTTTCGATATCCAGATCCAATCCACCATAACGTTCAGGAATGCACATACCCATAAAACCAAGTTCGCCTATTTTGACGAAAATATCGGAATCCAGATCTCTTTTTTCGTCCCAATGAGATGAGTGGGGACGGATTTCTTTAGCCGCAAATTCGCGGGCCAAAGCTCTAATTTCGATCTGGTCAGTTTTTAACACTGTCAGTCTTAAGCGTCATACTTATAGAAACCCTGACCAGTCTTACGACCAAGCCAACCAGCAGCCACATACTTGCGCAGGAGAGGACAAGGCCTATAGCGATCATCCCCCAACTCTTTATGGAGCACTTCCATAATGCTAAGACATGTGTCTAGACCAATAAGATCAGCAAGAGCAAGTGGGCCCATAGGATGATTCATGCCCAATTTCATTACCTCATCGATGGCACTAACATCTGCGACGCCCTCCATAAGGGCAAACACAGCTTCATTAATCATGGGGCCGAGGATACGATTTGATACAAATCCAGGAAAATCGTTAACTGTAACTGGAATTTTGCCGAGCTCCTTGGATAGTTCTATTACAGAAGTAGCTGTATCATCACTTGTGGCCAAGCCTCGAATGATTTCAATAAGCTTCATTACAGGAACTGGATTCATAAAGTGCATTCCAATAACACGATCTGGTCGAGAAGTATTCGCTGCGATAGCCGTTATTGATATCGAAGATGTATTGCTCGCTAAAATAGTTTCAGATGCGACTATACTATCAAGTTGCTTAAATAGGTTTAATTTCAAGTCTGCATTTTCCGGAACAGCTTCAATTACCAGCTGTGCCTCTACCACTGCCTCTTCGAGAGAGGTGGTGAAATTTATCTTCCGTATAGTCTCATCTTTGGTAGATTCATCAATGATTCCCTTCTTCACTTGCCTATCCAGATTCTTCGAGATCGTGGTTAGGGCATTGTCCAAAACCTCTTTTGAGACATCCGTCAGATAAACACTACGGCCGTATTGAGCACAGACATGGGCAATTCCATTTCCCATGGTACCTCCACCAATAACCGTAATATTATCTATAGCCATACAATCCTCAGATTTTTTAAATTAGCTTGGTTTGACTTTTTCATCATGAATATTTTCTAGTACTTTTCAACTGAAATAGCTACGGCATTACCTCCCCCAAGACATAGTGATGCTATCCCTGTTTCTACATTCCTATCTTCCATAGCGTTAAGTAAAGTAACCAGAATACGTGCTCCCGATGCACCGATAGGATGTCCCAATGCAACTGCACCACCATTTACATTTACCAGTTCAGGATCAATTCCTAATTCTCTCATATCAGCTAGTGCCTGCACTGCAAAAGCCTCGTTGAGTTCAAAGAGTCCATAGTCCCCTAAATTTTTATTTTCCTGAGACATGAGTTTCTGGACTGCTTTAACTGGAGCAAAGAATAGATCCTGTGGATCAGTACCGCTTGCCGTATATCCTGATATAACTGCATCAACGGACAGCCCATGAGATTCTGCAAATTCCAACGATGTCACAACTAGGGCTGCTGCACCATCGTTGAGTCCTGGAGCATTTCCTGCGGTCACTACTAATTCATCAATACCTTCAGGAGCATCATTGGGAAACGCCGGCCGAAGCTTACTTAGGGATTCGATACTTGTATCACGTCTAGGTGATTCATCAGTGTCAACAACATTAGTGCCACGACGTGTTTCTATAGAGACTGGTACAATCTCAGCATTGAATTTACCTGCATCGATAGCTGCAACAGCAAGAGTATGAGATCGTAGAGAGAATTCATCTGCATCTTGTCGTGTAATCCCAGCTTTTGCAGCTGTATATTCTGCATGCCCTCCCATGTGGCAATGCCCGAATGCACACCATAGACCATCAAAAATAAGTCCGTCCTCAACCTTATGATCACCGAACTTTATTCCAGAGCGCAATCCTCGAACATAGAACGGGACATTCGACATTGATTCCATACCTCCTGCCACTATAACTTTAGCATCCCCAGCACGTATTGCCTGGGCAGCTAGCATCACAGATTTCAGACCTGACCCACAAACTTTATTGATCGTTAAAGAAGGTACTGTTGCTGGAATTCCAGCATTAATAGCTGCCTGGCGAGCTGGAGCCTGACCTTCCCCAGCTGTAACTACGTTACCCATTATGACTTCATCAATGGCGGTCAAATCAATTCCAGAGCGCTCTAAAGCTGACCCGATAGCTATAGCACCCAAATTAGGTGCCGAGATAGAAGCCATACCTCCCAGAAAACGCCCAATAGGCGTTCTTACTCCTCCGACAATTACTGGAATTTTAGATTTATCAGCCATGAATCCATTATGTCTCTAAGTTATGGTATATAAGATTTATAATCAGACAACCAATTAATGTAGCGAAATTTGATCATTGGTCACTCTTTTAATTTTTGCTGATTCAAAGTAAAAGAGAGAGCCTCCAGCTCCATAACCATATTCACATCTTTAACGGTAATACCTTCAGGAACTCTTAGCGTAGTAGGAGCAAAATTCAGTATGCCACGTATACCCACATCGGCTATGCGATCTACAACATCGGATACGGCTTCGACCGGAACTGCAAGGATAATGAGCTCGACACCTTGCTCTCGGACCACGTCCTCAAAATCATCCATGTCACAAACAGTTAAACCAGACCATTTTTGACCAATCTTAGATGGGTCAACATCTAGGATGGCCACAATGTCGTAGCCTCGGTCTAAAAACCCTCCCCAATCTACCAAAGCCGAGCCAATGCGTCCGACACCAACCAGGGCCACCCGCCAAGATCTATCGACACCAATTATTTTTCGGATACAAAGTGCTAATTCAGATACTCCATATCCCAATCCTCTTTTTCCAAAGGATCCGAATGAAGACAAATCTTTTCTTACCTGAGCAGCTGTAGTACCGCTATGATCAGACAACTCTTCGCTGGATACAGTCTCATCGCCATTTTTCTCCATACGTTCCAAAATCCGGAGATAGATTGAAATCCGGCGTACGGAAGAATCAGATATTTTATTAGATATGGACACGTATAAATCCTGCTAAATAAATCTTTATTTTTACTTGTGAAAAGCTTCACATATTAGTCAAGTTAGACCTGGAGCGTCAAACACAACTTGTCTCATCTAACCTTTTCTGAACTAGTTTTGAAAGTCTTACGAACTCTTCAGGATTAAAAGTTTCCGGCCGTCGTTTTAGATCCCAACCAGTCTCCCTAATTATATTATTTAAGAATTCCCCAGGAAAACTCAGATCACTGTGATCACGAAGAGTTTTCTGTATTTGCTTTCGTCTCCATTGGAAAACTGCACGAGTCACATTTCTTAGGGATATCTCCTCTTCTACAGAAAGGGGAGGAGGTTGAATAGGCTTGATTCTTACTACACTAGAATCGACACGAGGCATAGGTCGGAATGCTGTCCTTGGTACACGAAACTCAATATTAACCTGAGCAATGCTTCTCACTCCCACAGAAAGAGCTCCGTACTCAGTAACTCCTGCAGGTGCAACCAAGCGATCCGCAACCTCACGCTGAACCATTAGGAAAATATCTTTAGGTCTAGGACGTTCAAGAAGTTTGAATATTATTGGTGCGGTTATGTTATAAGGAATGTTCCCTAAAACTATTAACTGAGTTAAATCCTCCGTGATCTTGGTAAGATCAACATCTAGAAAATCCTGATGTCGCACATCTACATCTGGACGCCCACCCCAACGCGTCTGGAGGTCACATACAAGATCATCGTCCAACTCTATCAGGATAAGACTGCCAACCCGACCTACGAGATGGCTAGTTAGCGCACCACGTCCAGGACCGATTTCCATAACTGTATCCGACAATGATAAATCAAGTAAATCAACTATTTTTCGTTGAATATTAGGATCGATTAGAAAATTTTGTCCTAGAGATTTTTTTGTGTGCATACCTATCTCTCACCTGGAGGATCATGCCGTTAACCCTCACATATGATCATTACAAATAAAATTGCACCTAAATATCCCTTAGAGCCTCTTCACGATTTTCGGCAATCTCAAATAGAGTATCGAGTTTAGTAAGTTCAAAGAGTGTGTGTAGACCTTTATTTATACTGGCAAGCCTTAACTCGCCATCTTGTTCATCTATCTTCTTAGAGATGGAGATCAGCACTCCTAATCCGGAAGAGTCTACATATAATGACTTGGAGAAATCGATAACGAATTTTCGTTTACCTTTGTCGATTTCATCAAGAATTCTTTTTTTTAGCTTTTGACGATTCCCTACAATGAGATATTCTTCAACATCTATAATAGCTACGTCTTCCAGCATATTACTCCTCAGATAGTGGAGTAGTCATTCCCTTATATTGACACACTCCTTTATTCGGATCCGTCACTCTTCCCCATCAGTGCTGTTATACAAGACACGTCGAAGATCTCTTCCGATGAAGATCCTCGGGACAAGTCGTTATAGGGTCGCCGAAGACCTTGTAGTATTGGTCCCAAAGCTCGGCAACCTGTGATTCTTTGGACAAGCTTATACGCTATATTGGCAGAGTTCAGGTCAGGGAAAATAAGAACGTTAGCTTTTCCTGCCACGGAAGATCTAGGTGCCTTAGATCGTGCTACCGATTCTATAAGGGCAGCATCCCCTTGGAGCTCTCCATCGACTTGAACTTCGGGGAAACGTTGCCTAAAGATAGCTACAGCTTCAATTACCTTTTCAACAGCTGGGCCTGAAGCACTTGAGTGAGTAGAATAGGATAAAAAAGCCACACGAGGTTCATCGTTAACTATTAAACCACGTGCTCTAGCAGCCGCTATCCCGATATCGGCTAGCTCGTTAGGAGTAGGCTCAGGAATAACACCCGCATCGGAAAAAGTAAGAACTTCTCCATCCACACCCCGGAAGGAAGGAACAAGCATATAGAAGGCAGAGGAAACAATATCCACTCCTTCGTCAGTACCTATTGTACGTACTGCAGCACGAATAACATCAGGAGTTGGATGGATCGCACCAGCTACAACTCCATCCGCAGCTCCTTCTGATACTAAAAGTCCCGCTAACATCAAAGGATCCTGAACCAATTGGATAGCATTGTCCTCAGAAATAGATCCATCAAACCGCTCATGTATAACAGCTGTATACCGCTCTAACGTAGAGCGCTCCGTAGGATCAATGATTTTAATGTCAGTATCAATTCCTACCGATGCTAGAGTTTCTAGGACATCTTCTCGATACCCTACAGCGGTTACAGAGCATACTCCCTGTTCCAAAAGTCTAGCAACTGCAACTGCAGTACGGGGATCAGTTAGTTCGGGGAAAGCCAGTGTGGCTTGGATTGCACTCGCCCGATCCTCTAAAGACTTGATAAAGCTCACTACCCTAGTGCTTCCTTAATCTTTTTTAAAACTGGATCGGACACAAAATTAGAAACATCTCCTCCGAGAATAGCAATTTCACGTACCAGAGAAGCCGAGAGAAAAGAATAGCTTTGATCTGGTGTTAGAAAGATAGTCTCAAATCCATCCCAAAGTTCTCTATTCATCTGGGCCATCTGAAACTCGTATTCAAAATCAGACACCGCCCTTAGTCCTCGGATAACAAATTGAGCACCTGTTTCTCGGGCAAAATCAACTAAGAGACCTTGAAAAATAAGACACTTCACGCGCTCTTCAGACAGGAAAACTTCTTTGATCACCTCTAGGCGTTCATCTACACTGAAAAAGCTCTCCTTAACCTGTGTAGCCGAAGAAGCAATCGCTATTATAACTTGATCAGCTACACATAAAGAACGGCGAACCACATCTTCGTGTCCCTTGGTTAAAGGATCAAAAGAACCTGGATATATTGCTATAACTGGCCTATCACGGGTCATGATTTCACCTCAAGAATTGAGATAACAGTGTCTCCGTAAAATCTCTGTCTAAGTCCTTCAAGATCGATTATAGAATCATTGATACGATGCTCTACCCAGAGCTGATGTGCAAACGGATCTGTAGCAAAAGATTCCAAAAGCAAGGATGCTAGACCTCGTCCGTATGGTGGATCAGCAAAAGCGATATCAAAATTAACTCCATCTAATTTCTTAGTATAAGATATGGCATCTAAAGAAATCACTGTCGATTTCGAAGCCGCGCCTAACCTCTCTAAATTGGATTTAAGTACCTTTAATGCACGTCGAGAACGTTCTACGAATACCGCACTCTTAGCACCTCTGCTAAGAGCTTCTAAACCCAACGCTCCTGACCCAGCAAACAGATCCAAAACATTTGCCCCTTCTAAATCTGATCCCAGAGCAGCCATCCATGATTCCCTAATACGATCAGTGGTTGGACGTACTTCCTTGCCACGCAACGTATTAAGCTGGTGACCTTTCCAAAGTCCGGCAATTATTCTCACGCTATACTAGCATGTGGCCGCACATCAAGGAGGTGGGCTTCAACCTGACGACGACCGCGAAACATACTTATTTTGAGCTTGAAAGCTAAATCCACATTACCATCATTCAATGATTCAGGCGAAATACGTTTTACTAGGCCAAAGCCAATAGCTTCAATAATGCTCCCGGACTGCATTAATCCTAGCTTGAGATGACCCTTGCCAACCTCTCGAGGTGTTCCCTGCAATTCAACATCACGAGCTACAAAAACAGGAGTGGGATTACCAATCCCAAAAGGCCCGAAATATGTAAGGAAATGTGCTAATTCCTCGGTTGCATCAGACAAATTGATTTCTAGGTCAGTTATGATCTTTGGATGTAGATGTTGTCCTTTTAAACGATCACGAGCCTCCGTATTAAAAGCGTACTTGAAATCATCTACATAATCAGATGCAATATTAATTCCCGCAGCTACCCTGTGCCCCCCAAAAGAATCCAAGTACTCCCGGCATGCATTCAAGGCATCATAGAGGTTAAAATTTGGAATGGACCTGGCACTACCCCGACCTCGCCCATCTTTCATAGCAACTAATACTGTCGGTCGGTGGATTCTATCTACAATACGTGATGCTACTATACCGATAACTCCAGGATGCCAGCCTTCACCTTCCAGTACTACGCCGAAATCCTTTTCCTCTTGATATTCCTCAGCCAACCTATCTAACGCTTCTCCTAAGATACTGGATTCCTCATCACGACGTTCAGCGTTGTAAATTTCTAGATCATCAACAATTTCTTCAGCTCGTACAGGATCTGCCGTCATAAGTAGATCTAAAGCAACCATGGGTTCTGCCATGCGCCCCGCAGCATTTATAAGTGGTGCAATTTTGAATGCAACTTGACCAGATTCAAGCAGTGAGCCCTTCAACCCCGATCTCTCCATAAGAACCTGTAATCCAATAATCTTTGTGTGTGCCAAAGCTTTGAGGCCATACCTAACTAGAGTACGATTTTCGTTATTCAATGGAACTACATCGGCAATAGTAGCTATAGCTACAAGATCCAAGAAATCGTGCAACTCTTCGTGATCTACCCCTTGCTCATCAGCTAGCAACTCGCAAATCCTGTACGCAACACCTGTTCCACAAAGATCCTTATTAGGATACAAACAGTCAGATCGGTTGGGGTTAACAACAGCGAGTGCAGGAGGAAGGTTTTCTCCTGGAGTGTGATGATCGGTAATAACCACATCGATACCAAATGAGTTAGCATCTACAACAGTTTGATAGGCTCGGATACCTGAGTCTACTGTAATAATTAGAGATGCTTCAGAGATCTTAGCTTGTTCTAGTCCTGCGGGGCCTAGGTCATAGCCGTTTCTGACACGATGGGGGACAAAAGGAACTACATTTCCTCCCAATCTCCTAATCCAATGTGTTAATAAAGCAGATCCTGATAAGCCATCTACATCGTAGTCACCATGCACCAAGATTGTTTCTTCATATTCAATGGCCCTTATTATTCGTCCTACCGCCTTTTTGCTATCAGAAAGTAGAGTAGCGGGATGTAAGTCTGATAGCAGAGGCCTCAAAAATCTCTTAGCTTTTTCAGGATCAGTTATACCACGATTTACTAATAGCACACAAAGTGGTTCAGGGATTAAAAGTTCCTCTCCTAGAATCCTAACCTTGTCTTTGGGAGCTGATGGCGGTTCTTCCCAGACAGGTACTAGCACTGGAAGTGCAGAATAAGATGCCGAACTCACGTCATCCACATCAGTAATGCCATATATCTATACTTAGACAGATCCTTCAGTTATGTCTTCCTCACGTCCTTCTGCATCGGGAATACTATCTATTACTCCATCAACCAGATGATCTGAATCTTTATTAAATAGATTTTTAATTTCAACGTCCGATTCAGCATTATCGGCATCTCCACTAATATGATCTTCCTCCAATACAATTCCTTCGTCTGCTTCATCTCCTACGATCACTTCCTCTTGCACCAAACCAACTAGATCCTCATCTCCCGTAGAGTCTGCAGCAAAACGGAGAGCAGCTTCTATACGGGCATTTTCTTCCTGTGCTTTAGCAATCCCTTCACCAGACTCAGGTGTTAGAATAACCCCACATCCTTCACACCTAATCATCTTGATCGAACTCCTGATTTCATTCTGAACCTGGAGGGGGATCACACAGAAACAATTACCACAAGCTCCGTCTTGTGTTATCTCTGAAACAGCAACATCCCGAGACCCTGACATTATACTCTCGTAAACGCGACGCTCTTCAGGATTAATGCTATCAGCAAAATCATCTCTTTTATCTTTTAGTGCTTTCAGTTGTACTTTGGCATTTTCTTGCTCGTTGATCAGCTCTAGGCGTCTAGGTTCTATTTCAGTCAATGCCTGTTCATATGCCTGTTCATGTTCATCGAGGGCTTCTTCGAGTCGGCGTATTTGATCCAGTTGACTTAGAGCTTCTTGTTCGTAATTCTCAAGGGTCCGTTGGACCATATCTAATTCAGCTTGCACTGCAGCTTCTTCTCTTACATTACGGACTTCGTTCATTCTTTCCTCAAGCTTAGCAGAACGTACCCGCCGATCTTCTATAGATAACTCCAACCTGTTTTCTTCAAGCCTTACTTCCTGCAACCTAGCCTTCAGAGCTTGTACTTCTTTTTCAAGGTCATAAATGGGCTCCCCAACCTCTTCAAGCTTGGAATCAAAAGTGTTAACAACGGATTCGATAGAAATAATCTCTTGATCGATTTTCTGGAGTTCATTTAGTGATGACTGTTTCTGAGATTTCATAGATTCTCTTTTATTGAATGTCTATCGATTATTTTTAAGAGTTATACGTGCAGCAGACGACCAATCAAGGACAAGTTCACGGCGCTGTTTACCTAAACTAGCTTTTTCAGTCAATAGCTCGGTACGCAGTTCTGGATCTTTTGTCTCTTGTATAAGACGATCAATTTCATCAATGCTCTTCTGCAAAACCATACTCTGAATTTTACTCAAAGATTCTTCGAACACCCGCTGTGACTGGCTAATATCTTTAGGATCTGCCAACAATTCCTCTAATATCTTATTAGCAGCAGCTGATAGTCCAGTAGGTGGATGTGTAAATTCAGGATTTTCAAGGAGCATTTCAAAGATATTTCGATATCTAAGATCTATAAAATCATCAGGGCCAAGATGTTCACCTACCCTTACGATCCAATTCCTATCTTTGATCATCAGTAGGAGAAGTTCACGTTCTGGTCCCATAAGAGGAAGAGCTGGTGTACTGACGTCTTTAGATTTTGACCGAGATTTAGAGAAAGAATGTGACACGGCAGTAGTAATTCTTGCTAATTCCTCTTCAAGGGTATCTCGACGCACCCCTGTGCGATCAGAAACTTTAGCAATATAGATATCCCGGAGTGTAGGATCCTTAACTGCTCTAAGAGTTGGCAAAAGTCTGTCTACAGCATTTCGAGTGCGATCAATTCCAGAGAAATGATCTTTCTCTTCAAGGATTTGAATCTTGCGATCAAGAACATCAAATGCCTGATCAATATAACTTTGGAGACCCTCAGGTCCTTCTTTATGAACCAGTGTATCGGGATCTTCTCCTGGAGGAAGGGTGACCACAGAAGGATGGAGTCCTGCAGCCAACAAAATATCTCCAGCCCTAAATGTGGCCTTGAGGCCTGCGACGTCACTATCAAAAAGAATGTAGACTCGCGTTGTGTAACGACCAAGCAATAATGCCTGCTCATTAGTCAGAGACGTTCCTAGTGGTGCTACCGTATTATCGAATCCAGCCGCAACTAATGATACTGTATCCATATATCCTTCCACCACCAGAGCAGCGTCCTTTCTACGAATAGCATTCTTCGCCCAACTTAATCCATAGAGGGTCTCACCTTTGTGATAGATAGGTGATTCTGGTGAATTCAAGTACTTAGGAACTCCTTCTTTGTCAGAATTGAGTACACGTCCACCGAATCCCAGAACCCTCCCTCCTAAATCCTCAATCGAAAAAGTTATTCTTCCCCTGAAGCGATCATAAGGTTCTTGTGCATTATCACTCTGGATCAAAAGTCCTACTTCTAAAAGTGTATCATCTTCAATTCCGTGATGGGACGCGGCATCACGAAGTCCACGCCATTCATCTGGAGCAAATCCTAAAGAGAAGCGTTCAGCGATCTCTCTGTCTATTCCTCTTTGCTCTAAGTAAGATCGAGCTTCGTTCCCTAGGTTTTGATCCCAGAGTGAGTCTTTGAAAAACATCCTGGCAAAAGCAGTTGTATCATAAAGATGCCTGAATGGATCTTCCTCTTTTTGATCATTCTTAACTTCATGAATATCTACACCTGTCCTTTGGGCCACATGTTTAACGGCATCAACAAAATCCATCCCCATACGCTTCATTAAAAACGAAAAAACATCTCCCGATTCTTCACATCCAAAACACTTATAAAAACCCTTTGGATTGACGTTGAAACTAGGGGTTTTTTCTTCGTGGAACGGGCAACAAGCCTTATAGTTCTGTCCAGACTTTTTTAAGGGTACGATTTCGTTAATTATTTCAACGATATCAGCCCTTGCACGGACTTCCTCTACTTCAATATCTGGAATCACTTGAAGTTCACTCCAACTCCTCCCGAACTATGCGGTTGGCCTCCTTACCAGAAAATCGCCCCCTAATCTGAGGCATAATGATACCCATGAGAGGGCCCATCTGGTTGATCCCTGTAGCAATAGCATTCTGCACAATTATACGTACTTCTTCTTCAGTAAGGGACGGAGGTAGATAGCCTTTAAGAATCTCAACTTCGGCATCTTCCTTGTCGGCTAGCTCAGGACGACCACCTGACCTCATCTGTTCCGAAGAATCAAGACGCTGCTTGATAGCTCTAGCAATAACAGCCCGAACTCCTTCTTCGTCTAAATCACCCCGTTCCTCAATCTCTCGGTTTTTAACCTCCGATAGGAGTGTCGTAATAACCACAGTTCGAAACCTATCACGAGACTTTCGAGCTTCTATTAGATCATTCTGGATCTGTTGCTTAAGATCAGTCGGCATGATGGAAAAGCTATCCGAAGCTCCAATAGTGGTCAACGCAACTTACATCTGGGGAATCATTATACAATATAGATATTACACTTTTATGAAATCTTTGGTTGCTTGTGATCTCGATACGGTTAATCAGACTTCTGAGAATCCCATAAAGATCACCGCAGGAAACAACTTGGATCATCCCGAAAATAAAAGGTCATAAAAACAAACATAACTTTAATTTAAAATAGTAAATCCTATCGTTCATATTTATGTGAAAGCTTCTTTGACCCGAGACCATAGGCTTTTTTGTAATTCCCTCTTGATCTTACCTGGAGCAGAATTTTCCACGTTTCGCAGTGCTTGAAAAATTTCTTCTTGATCCGTAGTTAGATTGTCTGGAGTCCACACCACGATATAGACCAATTGATCCCCAACATTTCTCCCGTTTAGTTCGGGGAGACCATGCCCACGAATCCTAAGAACCTCACCGTTCTGAATTCCAGGAGGAATAGTGAGGATTACAGTACCATCTACTGTGGGGACTTCCACCTCATCTCCTAATGCTGCTTGCGAAAAAGTAATAGGCAATTCATATCCCAAATTCATACCATTCCTTACAAAAATAGTATCCTTTTCCACTTCTAGAACAGCGACTATATCACCCCGGCTTCCACCCCGGGGGCCAATATTTCCCTCACCTCGCAGAGTAATAAAATTATCAGATGTTACACCAGCTGGAATATCTACCTCAATCTCTTTCTGTGTGCGTGTTCGTCCATCTCCCCTACACTTAGTACAGGGATTGTCAATCAGAGTACCTTCGCCACCACATGTACGACATGTAGATACACTTACGAATTGTCCGAATACAGAACGCTGAACATGCCTTTCTTCACCGGATCCTGAACATGCTGAACAGGCAACTGGACCCGATCCTTCAGTTGCCCCAGTTCCATCACAAGAATCACAAGAACCCAATACTGAGACACGAATGGTTTTAGTAGTTCCTCTTTTAACATCAATTAAAGTTAATGGAACCTTAACTTTGATTGTCTGTCCTTTACGAGATGTGTGTGGTTCTCCTCTATGACGTCCACCAAAAAGATCTCCAAATCCTCCTGCACCGCCAAAATCACGCATGAAAATCTCAATAGCATCAGAAAAATCAAATCCCCCAGCAGCACCCATACTACCCTTAAGTCCCTGTTCTCCATAACGATCATATACAGAGCGTTTCTCTGGGTCACTTAGGACTTCGTATGCCTCTGTTACCTCTTTGAAGAGATCTTCCATATCCTTAGATCCCTTGTTGCGATCAGGATGATATTTGAAGGCAAGTTTACGATAAGACTTTTTGATGTCATCAATACTGGCATTTCTGGGAACATCCAGCAGATCATAATAGTCAGCCATTATAGATAATATACCTTTTAGTCATTCAAGATATCCCTGGAGAAGACCATAAGTCCTGATACTCGTCTTCCTTTTGAAGAGATTCTTGCGTCCTTCCCCATAACGCTTCTAAGAGATCATTCAGTCCCGACCTAGATACGGACGAAACAGTGAATATCGCCCATGCTTCAGGGGCTTCTATATAGGGTGTAGAATCCTCCGAATTTAAAAGATCAGATTTGGTAAGTACTACACAATGCGGTCGTTCACGTAAATCCGCAGAATAAGCAGCCAATTCTTTACGGAGCTCCCTATATTCGGATTGAGGATCAGGTGAATCTACAGAAACTAATAAGGCTAGAGTTCTCGTACGCTCAATATGACGTAGAAATTTAAGTCCGAGTCCTTTACCCTCATGTGCTCCCTCAATTATTCCAGGAATGTCAGCGATGACAAAAGTTCTAAAATCTGCAAGCTCTACTATACCAAGGTTAGGTTCTAGGGTTGTAAATGGATAGTCAGCCACCTTTGGATTAGCACTGGATACGTTTCCTAGCAACGTAGATTTTCCCGAATTAGGCTTACCTACAAGACCGATATCTGCAATTAGTTTGAGTTCGAGTTCTACTCTACGCTCCTCTCCTTTTTCACCCTGTTCAAAGCGCAAAGGGGTTTGATTTGTAGATGTAGTAAAATGAGTGTTACCCCTCCCCCCTCTTCCACCTTTAGCCACTACCAACCGATCTCCAGATTTTATCAATTCCCCTATAAAATCATGGGTGTCGGCATCCCTAACAACCGTCCCGGATGGTACACGGATTATTAGGTCAGAACCACTTTTCCCAGTCTTTTTATTACCGGAACCATGGAGACCTCGCTCTGCCTTATGATGCTTGCGGTAACGAAAATCCATTAATGTAGAAAGCTGTATGTCAGCCAATATTATAACGTCACCACCATCACCACCATCACCACCTGCGGGCCCACCTCTTGGCACACCTTTCTCTCGACGGTATGCTTCAGATCCAGAACCTCCCGCTCCTCCATTAACTTCGATAATAGCCCTATCTATGAACATCAAGAAAAATACCTTTCCTGAACTTCATTCCATAATTTTATAGACATAGAGCATTCATAATCATCAAGATAAGAATGGGCTTCAGCTAAGGCTTCTTCAACTGCAGAAACATTAGCCCCAACATTCAGCGCTCCACAGAGGTGCGAATAAAGTTGTTTGGAGGATCCCAGTACAGCCAAGCTCGCAACTATACATAACTCTCTAATCCTCAAAGATAGTCCTGGCCTTCCCAAAACCTTACCATATCCTTCCATAATCATCCACTGTTCAAGATCAGGATGCAGATCTCTAACATTCTGGCGAAGCTTATGGTATTTGTCCGCATACACCGATCTGCAAACTTCCTCGCCTCTACCCACCCATCCAACACAATCTAGGGCCTCGGATGATGATGGATCCGTTTCGGAAATACTTCGCCATAATGCCATACCATTCAAAGACGTATGGAAACCTAGAAATAGGTAGGATTGGAGGATCACTTCTTCAACCTGACCATTGTCCGCAACTCCAAGAGCTTCTTTGAAGGCTAGGCTAATAGCCTTCTCCTCTCTCGAAGCAAGTGCTGCACTTATCCGGATCAAGGATCTTTCACCATCCGTCATCCGTGTTACTCCAATTAGAATTTTCTTTAACTCGCCGGAAATTGACCAAGAGTTGACCTCAGTAAATACAGAAGTCAGTTAGAATCAGAT
>DEAF01000001.1:0-56651 GCA_002346625.1 Gemmatimonadales bacterium UBA2989 | reverse complement strand
AAAAGATCTTTTGGCGACTTAGCTACTCTAAGTAAATCAATGGCTTTGTTCAGCTGAACATCTTTGTCCTTAATCTGCCGGAAAGCATCTTCTCTCTCCCAAGCCTGAAGGGCAACTTCTCTCTCGAGTTGATATTTCACAAAGCGACTAGCTGTGGTGAAATCGATGAGATCCAAATCAACTTCATAATTTTTCAATAGATAACTATAGAAGTGATCCATGTCAGATACAGACAAAGAAAATCCAACTTCCAATTCAGGGTGATCCTGTACATAACTTACTGAAAAATTAAATAATGCCGTCGAGAACACTCCAGCAGACCGAAAAACCTTCCGAACAACAACCTGTTCATCAATTGTCAATGTATCTGGTAACACAATAACATCAGGTGTTATTCCACCATCTCCATATAGAATTCGTCCTCCCGTAGACCGGAAAGTGCTCTGCTCTTCAGGGCCTTCCTTAAGAACACGCTGGCCTCTGAAGGTCAATGTAGCCATAGAGCTATCCTGAGCCTGTAATTCCACCTGGTTTTCATGATTAATATCAATCGATCGCCCCACAGGTGTGTACCACTTAGCTGTAGTCAATCGGAGGATATTGCCTCCAGTAAGAGGATATAAAGTCTGTACAGATCCCTTTCCATAGCTTCTTACACCAATAACGAGCGCTCTATCATGGTCCTGTAGCGCCCCTGCCACTATTTCTGAAGAACTTGCACTGTTCTGATTGACCATTACTACCACTGGAATATCTGGAAGGAGCTCTGGTCCTACAGCAGTGTATTTTTCATTATGATCGGAGGTACGTCCTCTTGTCTCCAAAATAGCAGATGAGTTAGGCAGGAACATGTCTGCAATAGCCACACCCTCTTCCAACAAACCACCAGGGTTATCCCTAAGATCAAGTATAAGAGAGCTCATCCCCTGATTCTGTAGATTCTCGATCGCTTTACGCATCTCACGACCAGAATTTTTATTAAAAACTTGAAGTGGGATATATCCCACGCCGGCATCCAGCATTAGAGAAAAAGGCACTGACAGGAGTTCTATAACATCACGAGTGAGTTCGAATGGGATAACATCATCGATTCCGGGACGGCGAATCATTATATCCACTTTGGTGCCAGGTTTACCACGTAGTCGGTCTGCTGTTCGATCAGTATCCCAACCTTCTGCTGAATCACCCTCGACTTCAACAATCTGATCACCAGCACGTATGCCCGCCCTAATAGCAGGCCCATCGGGAAGTGGTGTGATAACAGTAACCCAACCATCTCTCTTGAGGATTTCTAGACCAACACCTCCATATTCTGCATCTGCACCACTTCGAAGACGAAAATTATCCCAAGTATCAGCATCAATGAAAGATGTGTGTGTGTCATTCAGGTCTTCTAAAACACCCTGGATTGCAGATTCAATTAGACTAGAGCGATCTACAGGATCTACAAATTGTTCTGATACGTGTTCTATGACCTCTTGAACTAATCTGGACTGCACATAGACTTTGGCACTCTGTCCCACACCGCTCTGGATAAACCATCCTCCAGCGATAAGGGTAACTACTAAAACAATAGTAGAGCTAAAAATAGATTTGGGATTTCTCATTTTTTCTGACCTTCGATTACTTAAAGTCATCTTTCAAGAAAACTAATCCCCGAGTAGAGCGAAAGTTGCGGGCATCTCACGGCGAAGTAAATTTTTAACTCGATTGTGTACTTCATCAATCGTACCATTCGCATCGATGAGATGTGCTCTATCATCGCTATTTACAAGCTCGTGGTAACCGGATCTAACTGCCTCTAGGAATTCGTCGCCGGAAAGTTCTAGACGATCATTATTCTTGTCACTGGCCTTCTGCCTGTCTCTACCAGTTTCCACTGATAGATCCAAGACCAGATAAAGATCGGGCACAAGGCCATCTGTGGCGAACCTGTCTAGGCGATACACTTCATTCAGTTCCAGACCCCTCCCATAGCCTTGATACGCATAAGTGGACATAGAAAATCTATCAGCAATGAACAATTCCCCGCGCTCTAAAACCGGACGGACAACATCACGTACAAAAGCTGCACGTGCAGCTAGGTATAGTAGTAGTTCAGTCTTTCGGGGAACCTCAATGTCTGGTCTATTCTGTACAACATGTCGGATCGCTTCACCAACCTCGGTACCCCCAGGTTCTCTAGAAATCGTAAACTTCTTTCCACATAATTCCAACCATTCAGCCAGGAGGCTGGCTTGGGTGGTTTTTCCAGCTCCCTCCACACCTTCAAAAACCAAAAAAGGTCCGTACTCTGGTATAGCTTTTGGAGGCATTTCGTCAGTCTGTTCTTTGTTTAAGAATCAAAGGATTTAACACTCGATAACAACTCAATTTGCCAACAGCTTCTTACTCGTAGTATTCCCGACCTAGATGAGAAATCTGCTCTTCTCCAGCTAACCAACGGAGTGTGTTCTTCAATTTCCAATGCTGTATAAATAGATCGTGTTCTGGATAGAGCCCTGGGGCACATTGAGGACTCTTGAAATAAAATGAAAGCCACTCTTGTATACCACCTAGTTCAGCTCGAGCTGCGAGATCCAAAAATAATGCCAGATCCAGAACTATAGGGGCCGCTAAGATCGAGTCTTTACAGAGAAAGTCTACCTTAATCTGCATGGGATATCCTAGCCATCCCACGATATCAATATTATCCCATCCTTCTTTATCATCTCCGCGTGGCGGATAGTAATTAATTCTCACTTTATGATAAATATCACCATAGAGATCAGGATAAAGATCTGGCTGCAGTATATGATCAATTACACCAAGCTTTGATTCTTCTTTAGTCTTGAAACTAGCAGGGTCGTCTAAAACTGCTCCGTCCCTATTCCCTAATATATTGGTACTGAACCAACCTCTAATCCCTAGCATACGTGCTTTAAACCCAGGAGCCAGAATAGTCTTCATAAGGGTTTGGCCTGTCTTGAAATCTTTACCTCCTATAGGTATCGAATTTTCCTTAGAGTAATCTTCGAAGGCAGGGAAATCTGCAGACAGATTAGGAGCACCATTAGCATAAGGAATCCCCTCCATAAGAGCCGCATAAGCATACAGCATACTGGGAGCTATAGATGGATCATTATTCTCCATGGCTTTCTCGAAAGAAGACATGGTGTCGTGTGTTGGTCCCGGACGAAGAAAGATTTCAGTAGATCCGCACCATACCATAACCAACCGATCACAACCATTATCATCTTTAAAATCCCTAATGTCTTCACGGATTTGTTCAGCAATAATTCGCTTATTAGCACCAGTTTTTTTATTGGGCCCATCCAGTCGTGTTACATAATCTGAGTCAAAGGCTGCTTTCATAGGTTTAATCTCAATCAACTCTTCTTTTATGGGATCAATATGTTCGGAGTTCAATACTCCAGCTTTCAAAACACTTTCGTATGCATTGTCCGGAATTGGATCCCATCCACCAAAGACGATTTGATCCAGATCTGCCAAACCTATAAAGTCTTTGATGAGGGGAGTACGATGATCTGTGCGTAAACCCAAGCGTATAGTGTTCATTTGGGTCAAGCTTCCTATCGGCTTGGCCAAACCTTTACGAGCAAGCAGTACTCCTGCAATGGTGGTAGTAGCAACAGCTCCCATGCCTGGAAGCAGTACACCCAAACGCCCTTCAGATGAGCTAATATTGGGATGTGAATTCACTTTTTATCTCCTTGGTTGGCCAATACGGGATTATCCTCTATCCAGAGGCACACCCGCCACTTGCTTATATACCCAAATAATCCTTCTGATTGCGGTAGCATTGGTTAGAACAGCAAAAATTACGATAATTCCACTAATAACAATACCATCCCAGCTTAGACCGAAAACCAGAGATCCAAGGCCCAATAACACTACTCGCTCAGCTCTCTGCATCAACCCTATAGAGCAATCGAGGCCCAATGTCTCAGCCTTAGCCCTTGTGTAACTAATCATTAAAGAACCCGCCATTGCCAAAGCAATCAGATAAATCATGCCAATATTCAGAAGTGACATCTCGTACTGATTATAGAGTGAAATAAGACCTATATAAATGGCAACCTCACTTATTCTATCTAGCACAGAGTCATAGAAAGTTCCAAACTTAGACTGGAGTCCAGATTCACGGGCTACCTGTCCATCAAAGATATCGTGTGCACCCCCAAGTAGGACGAAGAATCCTGCTGTACGCACGTGATCGGTACCATAAAGAAATCCTGCGAAAACAGTTATCACAAATCCACTAGTCGTGATAAAATTAGGATGTACACCCTTATTTATGAGAAATCGTGTGATTGGATCTATGATAGGGTATACCTTATCACGAAGATCATCGAGATTCTTGCCCATCTTTTCCAACCTAAGGCATAATAATTCTGCTCTCAGCTCCTTCGGCAATCCCTTTTTGGATCGTCTGATTAACCTTGAGCAGAATCTTATCAAAATTAGCTTGAGCTGACACAAGTCTCTGATAAGCAGAGTTTGCTTGAAGTCGGTTTGCTACATCTTCATACTTAGATTTTAAATCATCATCTGGTGAATCTCCTGCATGTAATACTTCTCCAATTAAATCTTCTATACCTGACAATTCCTCTCGCAAATCAGATATTTCTTCATCCCCTCCAGTGGAGGCAATAGTTACCTTTAGGATCTGATATTCGTCCGTTTGAGCAAGTAATTTGCCAAGTTCTTTGGCCATCTCGATCATTTGCGACATTTAAATTTCTACCCCTTAGGATCAGAATATGTGTATGGAATCGGATTTTGTTTCATTATTTATATCCTTTGAGCCATTACCACTCGCGGGCGACCATTCAGGTCTAACCGAACACTGGCTGGCTCAAAAGATTCGGTTTCTCTAATTAACTCTACCACATGGTCATCCTGGGTCATACCTATTTCCAAAGCCAAAAGCCCTCCGGGCAACAAAAATTCAGGAGAACCAGATATCAGGGAACGTATCACATCTAGTCCATCTTCACCTGCAAACAGGGCTTGACTAGGCTCCCATTGGTTTATTTCAGGTTCTAAATTTATTCTATTTTCTTCTTCTACATATGGTGGATTTGAAACAACTATGTCGAATTTATCATCCTCTTCTAGTACATCGAACAATCTCCCTTGCCGGAAATCTAATTTTTCAGATTTACCGTGTCTGCAAGCATTCTCCTTAGCCACCTCAAGTGCATCTGGTGATACATCAGTTGCAATTATACGATTACAGGATCCTTCTACAGCAAGAGATATAGCAATCGCACCACTCCCAGTACCTATATCCAGAACTTTACCCAAACCTTCTGGTCTATATAATGCCCAATTCAAAACTTCTTCCACTAAAATTTCAGTCTCTGGACGCGGGATTAGAACCCTTTTATCAGTAAGCAATTCCAGTTCTCGGAAAGAAGTGCGTCCAAGAATATACTGTATCGGCTCACGTCTAGCTCTACGACGAAGCAAAGGCTTGAATGCTTCTCTTTCTTCGGGGCTAAGTGGTCGGTCATACTGCAAATATAGTTGAAGGCGATCTGTATCTAGTGCATATGCTAACAACCATTCTGAGTCTAGCCTGCTATTTTCTACACCTTTTCCAGCAAGATAATCCGTACTCCACAAAATCATCCTAAGAATAGTCCAGGTATCTTCGGAATCATTATACTCCTTAATTTGAGAATTTTCCCGGGCAAATTTCACTCTTCGTCACCCCTTAGGCGCTCTTCTTGATCAGCAATCCGTAAAGCATCTATTAGCTCATTCAAATCACCATCTAAAACTTGATCCAAGGTATAGAGAGTAAATTTAATCCGATGATCAGTCACACGGTTCTGAGGAAAATTGTATGTGCGTATCTTTGCAGATCGGTCCCCTGTGCCGACCTGGGCACGTCTCTCTCGTGATCTTTCCGCCTCTTGTTCAGCTATTCTCTGATCTAGCAAACGACTCCTGAGAACTTTGAGACCCTTTGCTTTGTTTTTGTGTTGAGACTTCTCATCCTGACACGATACTACTATGCCAGTCGGTAAGTGGGTTATTCGCACGGCCGAATCTGTTGTGTTAACTGACTGGCCTCCAGGACCTGAAGAACGAAAAACATCAATCCTTAGATCTTTTGGATCAATACTCAAATCAACCTCTTCAGCTTCTGGAAGCACGGCTACTGTTGCTGCTGAAGTGTGTATCCTGCCCTGACTTTCGGTTTCCGGAACACGCTGTACTCGATGCACTCCCGACTCAAACCTAAGGCAACCGTAAACACCTTTTCCTCGTACCGTGAAGATAGCTTCTTTTATCGAACCTGGGATTCCTTCGGAAAGGCTCATGAGTTCTACTTTCCAACCCTCCCTCTCTACCACTCTCTGGTACATACGGAATAAATCATAAGCAAAAAGGCCAGCTTCATCGCCTCCGGTACCAGCACGTATCTCTACAACTGCTGAACGGTCTTCCAGTGGATCTCTTGGGACGAGTAGTTTCCGGGCCTGATCTCCGAGGATTTCAAGTTGCTTTTCGAGAGAAGAGACTTCTTCTTCAGCCATCGATTGTATCTCAGGATCGCCCTCGGATTCAGCAAGCAATTCTTGAGTTTGTTGATACTCGTCCAGGAGAGTCTGTATTTGTTCTGCGACTTTAACCACAGGTTCGAGTTCCGCCCGTTCTTGTCCTAGTACTCGAAGTCGTTCCAAGTTCTGGACAACCTCTGGTCTGACTAATTCATCGTCTAGACCACGTAATCGCTCTTGGACTTCATTAAGACGGCCGAGAAGTCTCTCGTCGACTCCCCGAGGATTACTCATAAACTAATCGAACCTGATTTCGTATTACTCGCTGGGCTTATCGTACTTCTTCTTAAAACGCTCTACTCTGCCCGCTGTATCTACTAAACGCTGTTTGCCTGTGTAAAAAGGATGACAAACAGAGCATATATCAGTATGTACTTCCGCTTGGGTAGCCATAGTCTCAAACGTGTGACCGCAAGAACAGCTTACCCTAGCTGTCATGTACTCAGGGTGAATGTTTTCTTTCATTATCCATTTTAATTATTCAATAGAAAAGCAATCCAGAGATTTCCAGTAAGAATAAATCACAGCAATCAATTTCATCTATTTAACTAGAAAATATAGAAACTGGAGAAAGTCAGTTCAACCGGCTACAGCCGTTATTATCTTTAAATTTATTGTGTCCCCACAGATTTGTTCAGCGATAATTAACTTGTTGAGTACATACAGTCGTGTTAAAAGTCAATTACTATCTCTCTCTAAATCAACTATTATTCGCTTGGCCAAGCCATTAGCACTCCCAAAGCAAGCCCGAGATGGGCAGGTACTGTCAAAGCTAAAATCTCTCCATTTACCTGATCCAGCCCAGGCAAAATCTGGAGATTAAGTCCGGCAATAGCAAACACGGCAACGGTGATAGCAATACGCCGTGCCCAAACTCTATTCTTGTCTATGATACCTAGGAAAAGCATAGCAAAGAGTAGTAGAGACATGGGATTAGCCTGTAATGCGTTCTCGTTCAATCCCCAGAAGAAGTGATCCGTAAACAACCAAGAAAGCATTAGTGCAGAACCTAATAATCCAACTACAAAACTCCATCCTCCACCCGTCAACACTAATAACCACGCAGCCCAATTTCTTCCTCTTCCTGCCATCCAGCCTGAGAAGGTAAAGCAACTTCCTAGTATAATTCCAACCAGGAGGAATCCTATAAGCATATTGGGAGCACTGTCAGGAACAGGATCTCGCTGGGCATCTACAACCTGCACAGCCTTCCCAAGAAGAGGCAATCCCTCTTCTTGGGAAGTGTGCACCTTGATTTCCTCTAGGTAACGCTGGAGCAGGAGAGGTAAAAACATTTCATCCCACGCTGAGATAGGTTTATCCCCTCTATTTCCGACTACAAACTGGATCCCCGAGTATGCCAACAATACTGGTTCTAGGAGACGGGCAGTATGCCACCTATAAGTATTCTCCGTTTCAATAACCTCAGCAGCTACTCTAATTTGTCCGCTTAAGATATGATCTAAAGCATCCCTAATGCGGGTAGAACAGTTGTCCCGATAGTAGTCGTATTGATAGTAACGATTAGCTTCAGTGTCTATCTCGCGTAGATGATCCTGCAGATCGAGTCGCTGACTGGGAGTTAAGTTGATCTTTTGGATCCATACATTACGGTTCGCTCGTCTATAGGATTCGATCATATCAGTTGGCCGATAACTAGCCATCCAATATCGCATTCGGCCCTTCAGCAAACGTGGTATAAAATCTGACTCATTAAAGTCAAAAATACCCCAGTTATAAGCAATCTCAGTACCTGTTATGTCATCTCTAATGACTAGGGCGTTGTGGCTGAAGCGCTCCCATATGACATCTCCAGGGCCTACAGTCATGAGAAATACTTCTAGATGTGAACCCGGAATCAATTCAGAAAAAGAATTTTCTTCCGAGAAAGGGATGGTTTGAGCTGACAGAAATAATTGGAAGACAGCAGGATACATAAATATCAATAATAGGGCAGTACCCGTTAGCCAAAACCTATGGAATCCAGCCTTGGCCTGACATCCCTTAGTTCCAGGGATCAGCGTGCTTCCCCTTGGACGAGATTGCCCCAGATGTAGTTCATTCCAAAACGTAACTCAAGATATCTTAGATCTCCCAAAATCTCGATCTTACTTCCTCCGTAAATCCTAAACCTATCCTTAATAGGATATTCCAATCCTCCATGAACATTAAAGCCAGGCGATACCGAATCCATAAGATCTTCTACAAAAGTGCCGTTAACAGCAGGGCCAGATCCGTTTAAGAAATGAACAGAAGCACCCACGCCCGCCCAAAAGAAAAAATCTAGGGGTATAGACCACATATAACTCCCATCTAAACTAAGAACTACATCATCTCGCTTTATACTACCAAGATCAAAACCTCCACTTGGTGATGAACCACCCTGATCGGTGTTGAGTTGTCCCAGAAGAGATTCGAATTTATTTACCTCGTCTTGAGCCATCGTAGAGGTCCAGAAAGCCACACCAGGAACAATTCTGAAACCTGGAGTAAGAAATCCAAGATCAAATCGTAGCGCGAATATATCCGTGTCTTCTATTTTGTTGGGAAAGATACGACCAGCCTCAACCAAAACCCCTCGGAAAGATAGATTCGCATCTTCGTAGTCTGGAAGATTTTGGCCTTGTGTCATCGTAGGCAATAGTACCGCCACAACTGTTAACACTAAATCACGCATCACATTTTTAATCATTTTGATCTCACTTCAGTTTCTTAATAAGTGCGTATCTCCTTATCAGATTACTAAAATCAACTGATCTCCAACGCTGCATCCCTAACTGCTTCAATGGTTTCATCTATAACATCCCGAGTATGAAAAATAGAAACGAAACCAGCCTCGAAGGGGGACGGCGCAAAAAATACACCTCGGTTGAGACACGCCCTGTGGAAAAGCTGAAATTTTCCAATATCCGTATTCTGAGCATCCTCGAATGAATAAACAGGATCACCGCAGAAAAAAATACCCCACATAGACCCAACGGATGTTCCGATAGTTGGTATTCCCACATCATTAAGGGAAGACACGATTCCATCCACTAAGCGACCTGCAGAGATCTCTAGATCCTGGAAAGGATTATACTTCTTAAGATAGTCAAGCTGGGCAGAGCCAGCTGCAGTAGCCAATGGGTTCCCAGATAATGTTCCAGCTTGATATACGGGTCCTGAGGGAGACATGTTTTCCATAATGTCACGGCGACCTCCAAACGCACCTACAGGCAATCCCCCTCCGATTACTTTTCCCAGTGTAGTAAGATCCGGCAGAACGTCATAGCGCTCTTGTGCCCCACCCATGGCAACTCGGAACCCAGTCATCACCTCGTCAAAAATAAGAAGAGCTCCATATCTTTCTGTGATCAAGCGTAGTTTTTTGAGAAATCCATCCATTGGAGGGATCAGACCAGAGTTTCCCACTACAGGCTCAACAAACACACTCGAAACCTCACTACCATTAACATCAAAAAAATCCTCTACCGCAGCAAAATCATTGAAAGGCAACACAGCTGTCTGGGAAGCAACTGCCTCGGGAACTCCTGGCGAGTCAGGAAGTCCCAGTGTGGCAACTCCACTTCCCGCTGATACTAAAAATGGGTCGGCATGACCATGATAGCATCCGGAAAACTTGATAACTATATCACGCCCAGTAAAAGCTCTGGCTAGGCGAAGAGCACTCATAGTAGCTTCTGTGCCACTGTTTACTAAACGAACCATCTCAACTCCCGGCACCATATCTACTATTCTTTCCGCCAACCCAATTTCCGCAGTAGTGGGAGCTCCATACGAGATACCTAGATCTAGCTGATTAGCAACAGCTTCTGTTATCACAGGGTGAGCATGCCCTAGAATTAGAGGGCCCCAGCTTAGAACATAATCTGTATAGCGACGTCCTTCTGTATCATACAAATAAGGACCCTCGCCACGCTCGACAAAAAATGGATTTCCTCCGACTGATTTGAAGGATCTAACTGGAGAATTGACGCCCCCGGGGATCAACTCTTGAGCACGATTCCACAGTATCTGTGAGTTATCTGTCATCATGCACCAATCGGCCAATGAGGTCGTAATCCAAAGCTTCTAAAATCTCTATAGTTACCAACTCTCCTGTTACTAGCCCAACATCAGGATATAAGTAAGTAACACCGTCCACGTTGATAGCCTGACCTACCGTACGAGCAACTCCAACCGGTTTACCTAAAGCAGCATTGCCCAAGGGTCCAGGATCTTGAACAATATCGTCTACTAAGGCTTCATAATGATTTCCTACTAGCTCTGCATTACACTCTGCCGATATCTTATTCTGAACATCCATCAACTCATTCAATCTCTCTACTTTCAGGGAATCTGGCACTTGATTAGGCATTTCGGCAGCAGGAGTGCCATCTTCCACTGAGTAGGTAAAGGCGCCTACTCGATCGAACCGCATTTCCTCGATAAGATCCAGCATTTCCCGAAAATCTTCGTCAGTCTCTCCAGGAAATCCTACTATCACAGTAGTACGGAGTGTGAGATTGGGAATGGCATCACGGAGCCAATCTACTCGTTCATGAATAATACTACGGCGTTCTGGTCTCCTCATTGCCTCCAGAATACGATCGCTTCCATGCTGGAGTGGCATATCCAGATAAGGGAGTACGATATCTTCCGTAGCCATGAGATCGACAAGCTCATGGGTGATTCCAGAAGGATACATATAAAAGAGACGATACCAAGGTACATCCGTATTTTTAACCAGAGCTCTTAGTAATTCCGGAAGAAGTGGAGAAGAACGATCTTTCCGCCAAAGATCTCGTCCATACCACGTAGTGTCCTGAGATATTATGTTGAGTTCTTTGACACCTTGACGATAGAGAGCTTGAGCTTCAGCCACGATTTCATCTAAGGGTGCAGAGCGATGAAGCCCTCTGAAACTTGGAATAGCACAAAAAGCACAAGTATGATCACATCCTTCGCTAATCTTGAGAAACGACGTGTGAGGTGTCTCGGAAGAAAGGATCCTGAGAGGCTGTTCCATATTCGGAACGACATTGATATTTTCAGGGAAAATGTCTCGTTTCCGAAGCTCTGGAACCAGGGATTTCATCTCTGTTAGACCGAGGAAAAGATCAACCTCAGAAATCTCAGATTCTAGTTCCTCCTTATAGCGCTGTACCATACACCCTACAGCTACAACCGCCTTAACTCTTCCCTCTTCTTTGAGTCGGCACGCTCTTAGGATCGTTTCTATGGATTGTTCTTTTGCGGATTCGATAAATCCGCACGTATTTACTACCACAACGTCTGCCCCTTCAACGTCCGAAGATACACGGGCACCATATCCTACAAGCGCTGCCATCAATTTTTCTGAGTCCACAGTATTTTTATCACACCCAAGAGTTACCAAACCAATTCGAGGACCATTCTCTGGGCCAACGGGATCAATTTCTAAACGAACTGCCTCTACATTCGGTGCTACATCAGGACGTATAGGATATGGAGATAGGGGAAATACAGGGAGATCTCTGGTTTTCATCGGGTTATCACCACAGTTCCTGGAGGCAGAATGAAGCTGAATTCATCTTCTGGCATATCGACATCAACCTTAATATCCGTAAGGCGTATACGACGGATAGACTCATTAGCATCATGGACATCTATACCTGTGATCAAAAAGCGATCAGTATCAATCCAAACTACAGCTGAATGGAATTCAGATCTAACGTTAGGGGTAACTGAGATCTTGTGAGATAGTACGGAACCAATTTCTTCTATTCCCTGGTACTCAGCATCGAAACGTTCTCTAGGATCCCGAAGAAGGTTTTTATAAAAGTTAAAGCGACCCTCACTGTTCGAAGCTGTAAAACGCATAACCTGCTTTCTGTCTATGCTAGGATAGAATACCCAAAGAAAATTGCCATCTACAATCACCATATCTCCATCAGGTTTACTGAACCGCATCGAGAATTCACTGGGTTGGCGCTGACAAACAATTCCTTCGCCATATTTTTTCTCTTTGAGGAGTGTTACATCGATCTCTTGGTGAAACCTGGCACAAAGATTATTGAGTGCTTGGTAGTGCTCTTCAGCAGTCTCCAGGATCTCATAAGCCTTTTCTTCCTGGGCAATAAGACTAGCTGGGATTATGGAACTAAATACTGCCAGAATAGTGATTGTAGGCAGTATAAAGATTTTAAATACCTTGGCTAGAACAAATGGCATCAAGCTCTTCATCACTACCCAATAGAACTTCCCTGGCTTTGGAGCCTTCTGGTGGACCAAGTATCCCGGCATCATGAAGTTGATCTACAATCCTAGCAGCCCTGCCATAACCTATTTTCAACCGACGCTGAAGCAGAGAAGTAGAGCCCTGCTCGTGTTGGATACATATCTCCGCAGCGGCCCTAAAAAGCTCGTCCCAATCTGACTTTCCATCTCCTCCGACAGCTGATCCGACAACTTCCTCGAGTTCGTGGCTACGGATTTGTTCAAGGATATCCGACTCTTTATCTGCTCCATGAACATCAAGATCTCTATTCCTAAGCTCTATTTGCTCTCTATACCATCTCATCATTCTATCCGTTTCGGGTGTTGAGATGTAGGCACCCTGTATGCGCACAGGCTCATTACTACCAGGTGGCAGGAATAGCATATCACCATTCCCCAGTAGAGCATCTGCACCATTTTGATCTAGAATTGTTCGAGAATCGGTCTTTGAAGCAACACGAAAAGCAATCCTAGACGGGAAATTAGCCTTGATGAGGCCAGTGATAACATTCACACTGGGCCTCTGAGTGGCCACAATCAGATGAATACCTATCGCTCTAGCTTTCTGGGCTAAGGTCGTGAGAGGTTTCTCTACTTCATTCTGGACTGTCATCATTAGGTCCGCTAATTCATCGACCACCACTACGATGTAAGGAAGCACACCTTCCTTATAAACCCATCTGTCAGAGTCTTCTTCCAATCCTATGGGCTCGAAACGTTTGAGTGCCACCCCATCCCGCACGCGCTCGTTAAACTCGCTAAAAGACCTAACCCCGTTCACACTCAAGAGATTATAACGACGCTCCATCTCTAGGACAGCCCATTTAAGAAGTCCGGCTGCATCACGGGGATCAGTGACAACTTTATGGCGAAGATGTGGAAGCATCTTATAGGTGGACAACTCTACCATCTTGGGGTCGACCATGAGCAACCGGAGTGTCTCCGGAGTATGCCGATAAACCAAGCTTGTAATGATAGTGTTGATACAAATTGACTTCCCCGACCCCGTAGCACCCGCAATAAGGACATGAGTCATTTCGCAGAGATCAGCTACATAAGGTTTTCCATTGAGATCTTTTCCCAGCGCTAGAGGCAAATCGGAAGAGCTATCCTGATATGCCGGAGAATCAAGTATCTCTCGTAGGCGCACTACCTGTGGTTCAGGATTGGGGATTTCTACCCCAACAGCTCCCTTGCCAGGAATAGGAGCTACAATGCGAATGCTCTTGGCCTTCATTGCTAAAGCTAGGTCAGCGTCAAGATTAGCGATCTTGTTGACCTTAATACCCGGAGCGGGTATTACTTCATATTGGGTAACCACTGGTCCCGTTGTACGGCCAGAAATCTCACTCTCTACCCTGAAAGTTTTGAGTTTATCAATAAGAACTTCACCTAAAGCATCGAGCTCGCGCTCCATATCATCCTGATTTTCGTCGTCCCCTGATGCCATAAACTCTACAGAGGGGAGTCCCGTATCGCTCAAGTCTAAATTAGATAAAGAATCGGGAACGATGTCTTCGTGTTCTTTAGATGGTATTTCAATAACTTTTTCAATTCCAGGATTTACATTTTCAGATAAAACATTGGTTGCTTCAGACTGACCCTTATCATTTAAGCTCTTGTCACTTTTATCAGGATCTTCTTCTAGAATATCCACAGGGGGTGTTCTCTCAAGTCGCTCACGAACATTCTCATGCCATAGAACTTTTAAGGATCCAATAGCATTTTCCCACATTTGGATATTCCAGATAACGAAGCTGGAAATGACTTTCCCTGTAACAACCTTTCCCTGGGAAATCCTATATAACAAAGACCGGAGGGGATTCCATCCCAGTGTTCCTACAGATAATATGACAAGGAGAAATGCTAAGAAGAGAACCGCCCCTAAAAAACCTAATCCCATAGATAGAAATGGGCCTGTGAAAGTGCCCCAAGATCCTACTATCTCATACTCTTGACCTAAAATCTGGAGCCCAACCGGGATAATCAGCATAAGACCAAAGAACAAGATCGTTAGACGCATAGTCCATTCACGCGCCATCCAGTCTCCTGCCCTCAGGCCCGAAATCAAAAAAAGAATTGGAACGAAAAACGCTGCCCCACCTAGTAGCTTGATTAGTATTTGCTGTGTCATACCACCTAGGATGCCCATCAGGTTGCCCGATGGAAACCACACGGTTAGGCGAGGATCTAATAGAGTTATAGGAATCAGAGCTGCAAGAATGAATATAGCTAAAGCCAGAAACCCTGCTGCCATCATGTCTCTCTGCTGCTCACGTGACAACACTACAGATTCTCCTTAGAAATTTTCCGGCTAATGGGTTGGAGATGTAATCCGAGATCTGTCATTTCAGGAACAACAGGATAACAATCCATTTGAGCACAGTGCTTAAGATCATCATCAAAACCCATCTCTATCAAGTTCTTACCTGATGCTGTCATAGCTAGAAACTCAGTATCTACGTTAACCCTATAAGAAATCTCTAGAGCAACATATCCAGCATCATTGAGCTCGATATTATCTTTATTTTTCTCCTGAATACGCTCGATTAGTATGCCTGCACATACCGCATCATCCATAGACAATTTTCCTTCTTCACCAGCACAAACCACTACTAAATGTTCCGCCTCAGCTACAGTATAAGCGACAGCACTAATATTCATTAAACAACATGCAAAGGTGCTATGAGAATCTTTTGCCATAAGAAAAGGCCATGTGCCGTTGGTCGTGGTCATTACTAATCTTTTTCCCGCTACACGATCTTCAACGAACTCACGAGGAGAATTACCGAGATCGAATCCCTCTATCATCATACCTTTGGATTCACCACATAACAGCGTGTCATCACGCCCTAGAGAAGCAGCTAGCTTAGTAGCCTCTTCGGCGGATGAAGTTGGGTACACACCACGAGCCCCATTAACTAGACTTTCCACTATAGTGCTCGTAGTTCTCAATACATCTATAATAACAACAGTGGACCCCATAATCTCGAGTGCGGCAGGCTCTCCAGCATGAAAAAATACGTCTACCTTCATTCCTTATTCAATCGTTCAGCAAGAAATCGATCTACTAAACCTGTGTCGACATTTCCAGATATAAACCTCTCATCTTGAATCATTTCATATAGGAATGGAATGGTAGTAGTTATACCCTCGATAATAAATGATCCTAGAGCTTGCTCTGCCCTTACAATAGCTTCTTCGCGATTACTACCGTATACAATTAGCTTGGCAAGCAGGGAATCGTAATAAGGCGGTACTCGATATCCACTGTACAGGTGGGTGTCTAACCTTACTCCAGGCCCCCCTGGTGGATGGAAGGTTGATATAGTACCTGGTGAAGGCATAAAATCTCTCTCAGCATCCTCAGCATTAATACGAAACTCAATAGCATGCCCGCGTAAGACCACATCTTCGTTTGGAAAGGACAATGGATCACCTGCTGCTACCTTTATCTGTTCTTTCACTAGATCAAATCCAGTGGTCATTTCGGTAACCGGATGTTCGACTTGAATTCTAGTATTCATTTCTATGAAGTAGAAAGATCCGTCATCACTTAGCAAGAATTCAACAGTGCCAGCTCCTACATAACCAATGCCTTCCCCTGCAAGGATTGCAGATTTTCCCATTCGCTTACGTAATTCCGGTGTGATAACAGGTGAGGGTGACTCTTCAATAAGCTTTTGGTTCCTGCGCTGTGTTGAGCAATCACGCTCGCCAAGATGTACTAAACGACCATGCTGATCACCAAAGATCTGAAATTCAATATGCCGAGGTCGAACAATAAATTTCTCCAGGTATACTTCACCGTCACCGAATGCAGCCTGTGCTTCTGTTTGAGCGGCCTGGAAAAGGGCACTAAAACTATTGGAATCCTGAGCAGTACGCATACCCTTCCCTCCACCACCAGATGCAGCTTTTATCATAATTGGAAAGCCAATTTCTTCTGCAATGGCTGCCGCTTCAGTAGGATCTGAAACTATCCCCTCCGAGCCTGGAACCGTAGGGACCCCAATCTCTTTCATTTTACTAAGAGCTGTTGACTTGTGTCCCATTGACCTGATCTGATCTGGTGTGGGACCTATGAATACGATACCAGAACGTTGGCATATCTCGCTGAACTCAGCATTCTCTGCCAAAAAACCATAACCGGGATGAATTGCTTCCGCTCCCGTCACTTCTGCAGCAGCCATAATCTGTGGAATATTGAGATAACTCTGTGTAGAGATAGGAGGGCCAATACATACATCTTCGTCAGCGAATCTTACGTGTAAGGAATCCCTATCCGCCTCAGAGTAAATCGCAACAGTCTTAATACCAAGCTCGTGACAGGCTCGGATGATCCGGACAGCAATCTCTCCCCGGTTGGCAATCAGAACCTTATTAAACACTAAGCTCCCCCATTAATGGTTTTTATCATACCAGACACGGATGCAGGAACGCTAGCTAATCAACTAGGGGATTAGTAAATGTTACTCAGTTAAGAAAGAGAAACTCGGAATAGTACCTGCCCGAATTCCACTGGCTCCATATTCTCAATGCATACCTCTTGTATGACTCCCGACACCTCCGATTCTAGCTCATTCATTAGTTTCATAGCTTCAATTATACAAAGCGTATCACCAGTACTAATATTCCTACCTACTTCAGTATAGGGAGGAGCATCTGGGGCCGGTGACATGTAGAAAGTTCCTACCATCGGAGATTTTATTTCGAATAAGTCTGATGTCGACTGTGAGGTTTCGGGTTGACTGTCAACAGCATCTGAAGCATCTGATGCTACTGATTCGGCAGCAACAGTAGCATCAGGAACGACACTAGAAATAGTCGGAGCTGTTAAAGTTTGTTCAGGTGTTTTAGCTAATTTGATACGTGTGCCATGGCGTTCGATCTCAATGTAATCGAGGTCACTAGCATCAATAGCTTCGATGAGGCTACGAATAAAATCTAAATCAATCATTAAGATACTCTAGTTAGATATTTGTTTTCACGGCGATCCACCTTAAGAACATCACCCTCTTCAATGAAGAGAGGTACTTGAACTGTTGCTCCGGTTTCTAGGGTTGCGGGCTTAGTGCCACCCTGGGTTGTATCACCTTTGAATCCAGGATCAGTATTACTAACGGTTAACTCTACAAATTGAGGGAGCTCAACACTTATAACACCCTTGTCGTGGACTAACCCTTCGCATTCCATGTTTTCCTTAAGATACTTTAGCTGATCCTCACCCAGAAGGTCTCCTGAGATTGGAATCATTTCATAAGTTTCTTTGTCCATGAAGTGATAGAGTTGGCCATCAGTGTAACTGTAGGTTACGGGACGACGTTCAAGACGTACATCGGTAACTTTTTCTCCTGCCCGATAAGTCTTGTCTACTACAGCTCCACTTAGAACATTCTTAAGCTTGGTCCTCACAAAAGCTCCGCCCTTTCCGGGTTTAACATGTTGAAAATAAGTGATGGTCCAAAGCTGTCCGTCGATGTCCAGCACCATTCCATTACGAAAATCCGCAGTCGCAGCCATAATGCCTTTTCAGTATATGAAAGCCAGCCCGAACTACTGACTTGTGATGTGGGCCACAAGGCCCCTGAGTGCTAGAAGATAGCTATTTAAACCAAACCCCATAACTATACCTATAGAAAGAGGAGCTATGAATGAATGGTGGCGAAATTTCTCCCTGCTGGCCGTGTTAGATAGATGAACTTCTACAAAAGGCAGGCCTAAGGCCAAGAGCCCATCTCGTAAAGCCACACTTGTATGAGTTAATCCACCTGGGTTTACCAGAAGACCATCAGCCCTGTTAGCTACTGCCTCGAGAAAATCTAAGATATCGCCTTCCGAGTTGGATTGAAAAGTTTCTATCTCTATACCAAGTTCTTCACCGAGAGACTTAACTTCGCTGTTAATGTCTTCCAATGTATCCTTTCCGTAAACATCTGGCTCTCTTCGTCCCAGTAGGTTCAGATTGGGACCATTTATAATCGCTATTCGCAAGTAATCCCCCTATAAAACTGTCCTTAATACAGTATATAGATCGTCAGTCTAGCCATTGGAAAAATATCCTATAGCTAAAAAAGATAAAGATTCCGCCAAAAACGTGTCAACGAAAGAGGTTGAGGAGCCCACGGAGCACGGTTACTTTTTATAGCATTATTCATAAGCAAAAAACAAATTATCTTGACCGCCACACGCATCCAGGAGTGATTAAATCATGATGCGCCAAATGAGAGAAAACACGAAGTGGATCATGCTGATTACAGCATTAGCGTTCGTGGGCCTCATGGTGTTCGAGTGGGGCATGGATATCACTGGAAGGAGTGGGCTTTCTATAGGTGAGATTGGAAGTGTAAACGGTGTTTCAGTTAGTTACGAGGACTACCAATTCACCTACAATAGATTGTTAGATCAAGTACAGAACTCCCAAGAAGATCCAATAACAAGTCAACAAATTAATGACATAGAAGACGCTGCTTGGGATGAGATGGTCAATCAAACTTTGATCACAGAGGAATTAGATAGACGAGGAATAGAAGTGACAGACGAAGAGATTCGTAACGCCGCTCGCTTCAGTCCGCCACCTGAACTCCGTTCTAATCCGTTATTCCAAACCGAGGGTGACTTTGATATACAGAAATATCAAGAATACATTTCTCTTCCCACAACTGACGATCAGATCTTACTTCAACTCGAAGGCTATTACCGAGAAGTGATTCCACGGGGAAAACTTCTTAGACAATTGTCTTCAGATGTATACGTAACTGATGCAGCTCTTTGGCGAGACTATAAAGATAATAATGAACAGATCTCGGTAAGATATATCTCACTCAATCCCATCCAATTGATTGCCGATTCCCTTGTATCTGTAACACCGGAAGAAGTAGGAGGGTATTACGATAATAACCGCACCGACTTTTCAATTCCTGCTCAAGCTTCCGTAAAAGCAGTTATTCTTGATAAAACACCAACTGTAGCAGATACAATATACGCTGAGAATACCGCAATAGAGCTCCGACAAGAGATAAGTAATGGTATTGATTTTGATGAGGTTCTTAACAGATCACAAATATCAACAAGATCTGGTGACCTTGGTTGGTTCACAGAAAATCAGATGGTGCCAGAATTCTCAGCAGTAGCATTTAAGACTGTAAAAGGTAGAATTACTGAGCCAGTAAAAACATCTTTCGGTTACCACATTATAGAAGTACAGGAAAAAAATGCCGACAGCGTTAAGGCACGTCACATCCTCATACCTTTTGAACGAACAGACGACTCTGAGCTGGAGCTTCTCACACTTGCTGATTCCCTAGAAAATTTAGGAGAATCAAATACTATCGAAGAAACCGCTGAAATTTTAGGGATTAAAATCGAAAAGGCTACATTGAGCTCTGATTTTGCATTTATTACAGGAGCTGGTCAGGTAGGTGAGGGTTCAGATTGGGCTTTTGAAGAAGCTAGCCCTGGTGACGTAAGTCCAGTTTTTGAGACAAAGCAAGCATTCTACATGCTCGAACTCATAGAACTACGAGAAGAAGGGTACATATCCCTACAGGACGCTACAGCCTCTATAGAACAAGAAATCATGACACGGGAAAAGCTTAATATGGCTAAGCTACAAGGTAGCGAGATGGTCGAAGAAATACGCGCAGGAAATTCTATATATGATGTTGCAAAAAAATATGATTTAGAGATTCGCGATGCTGGTCCTTACAATCGCATGGATTTCGTTCCTGGTCTTGGACGTATGAACGCTGCAGTAGGTGCTGGATTCGGTCTATACCAAGGACAAGTAAGTAATGTCGTAGAAGCTAATAATAAGGCTTTTATAATAGAGTTAGCCGATTATATAGCAGCTGATACAACGGTGTTCGAAGAGATGAGAGCAAATCAGCGCTCACAGGTGATAGCCAACCTTCAGCAAACACGTCTTCAGGATTGGCTTCAAGATATTCGGAATTCTGCCAGTATTGTAGATCGAAGAAATGAGGTTCTAAATGCTGATCCTAGTGACCAACAACCCACAATGCCTTTAGTTTTTTAGTATTGCCAACGAGCGATACCTGTCGTAGCAACTCGTCAGGGATCCCTAAAAGAAGGACTTAAGGATAGCTATAACGGCAACAATTAATATTAAAAAATTCCAAGGTAAAGATATTTTTTTCTATGTGACGTCATCTATAGGATCTTGATCTTCAGTATCATCAAAATTATCTGACTCAACATTATCAGGACCACCCGCTTCTGAAGATACGCTTAGCGTTCTCGGTTCTTGGCCATCATCTCCTGAGGGTTTGGAATAAGTTTCCGACCCCAAATGAGTCTCATTTTCTACTGCCTTAATTTCCCGTTCCACCTCACGAATCGATCCTTTGAACTCCCTAATACCCTTCCCAAGTGATGAACCAATCTCTGGAAGCCGTTTGGCACCGAATAGGAGCAGAACTACTAGGAATATTAAGAGCATCTCCCACATGCCAAGTCCACCAAGTCCCATGATATTAACCTCCGTTAGAGGTCCGTCCCAATCTTTACTTTAGATCCAGGATCGGACGATAAATGCTACAGTTGAGATTCCAACGAGCGTCAACACGTTCAGGCTTAATGTGAGAGGCCCTATTGTGAAGCCAAAAGCGACCAAATCGATTGACATAGGTCCTACAGAAGCTTCTACTGCAGTAGTGAGAAACGATTTGCCCGCACTCTCAGGAAGAAACAAGTCAGCCAACTTAGTAAGTAATCCCCCAAGTAACAGTCCAAGCACCTGAACCCAGACTAAACGCTTTATGTTTCTCCGACGCGTATCAACTAACATATGGTCCACTGATTTAGCTAGTCTCCATTATTATATAGATCACCGATAGTAGTAATTAAAATCCAATGTCAACGGTCTCTGCCAATAGTATATTGCACGGTATTCCGCAGTGCTTCAATAGCAATATCATCTGGAAGGTCATCAAGTGCATAATATGCACGTTCAGCATAGAGTTCTGCCCTTTCTCTTGCATATGAAAAACCTCCCCTTTCAGAAACAATACCGATAACAAGTTCTATATCTTCTTCAGAAGGTTTAGTCAGAGTAAAGAATTTTCTAATCTCTGACATCTCCACATCTGAAACTTCATTCAGAATCTTGACGAGAGGAAGAGTTACCTTGCGTTCTCTAAGATCTTGTCCCGAAGGCTTGCCGATTACTGCTTTGGATCCAGTATAATCCAGAAGGTCATCGATGATCTGGAATGCCATTCCAAGATTATATCCAAAGAGGGCAAGCTGCTGGCAATATTCACCAACCCCTTCCAATGCACCAATTTCACATGCGGCTGACATGAGAGATGCCGTCTTAGCTTCAATTAAACGGTAGTAGTCTTCCTCTGTGAATCCAAGGGAATCGTAAGACATTAGTTGGCGCATTTCACCAACGCTCATATCGTTAGCAGCTTCAGATAGAATTTTTAAAGCCTCAATTTTTCCAAGATTGGTGAGTTCCGTTATTGACCTGCTGTACAGATAATCACCCATGATGATTGAAATCTGATGAGTCCAGAGAGAGTTTACCGTTGGAAGGCCTCTACGTAGGACACTATTATCTACTGCATCATCATGAACTAAGGTAGCCAGGTGCACCAGTTCTACCACTGATGCCAGCGTCACCGCATCATTTGAAGGTTTTCCGCCAACCTGATTAGCCAACAGCAAGAGCGTAGGGCGAAAGAGCTTACCCTTCATCATCATCAGGTACTTATTGATATCCTCAATCATATCAAAATCTGAAGCTACTATACGACTGATCTCTTTTTGCACAGACTCGAGTTGATCTCCTACCAAGCAATGTATCCCAGGCATGTCTTGGGATATATCTCTTAGCGGTGACGCTAAATCGTCACCAATCGGCATACGTCTCAATTCAACATTGCTATCAGTCAAGAATTCCTCGCATCTATGTCAAAAAGTTCAAAACGCTTAATCACAAAGCAAAACGATAGACTCAAATCATATAAGAACAAATAGAATGATAAAAGCCAATATCCAGGAGATTATGTTTCATTACTAAGACAGTATTCTAAAAACGATTCCTGATGTTCCTACTACGCTGTTTGTAATCAAACTTCAGGTCACGGTTGTCAGTAAGGGATACCATGAAACGAAAAGTCCAATTCCCAGTAGCTGTCTGCAAGAAATCGAAGTTAGCGTCCCACCTGTGAAGTTCTCTGGTTAGTCGAATACGGTGATCGGTAAAACTCCGAGTATCTATATCATAAGATGTTCCCCAAGTAAGGCTCCATTTTTCAGTGGGACGCATACGTAACCCAACCATAATGAGTTGGCTAGCTGGAAGCCTCTCGTCTCGATTCCTACGTAAAGAGTAGTTGAAATTAGCAGACCATGATCCTACATCTCCACTACTCCGAGATTGGCGCTGCGTATCAGTGTTGGAAGAACTCGGGACTACCTTGGATTCGTCAGTAGTTCCTATATCTCCAATGCCATCCAAAAGGGGGTTCAGGTCATCGGTATCATCTCCCAAAGCAGAAACCGTATCACTAGATTCTTCTTTGTCCCCACCACCCAAAAAACGTCCAATAGCCTGAATGAAATCCGATTTGTTATTCATAGCGAAAGCGAAATTAAGTTGAGACAGCATAGGTGCAAAACCACGTTTCCCATCTTCATTTTCACTGAATAGATCGTGCTCCACCGATACTGTCATTCCACGCAGAAAATCAGAGCTTATCTGGTTCTGGAGTCGAGTAGTAGTGAATCCTCTAAGGAAGTCATTATCGTCCTGAGCTTTCACAAAATCGTAGTTTATCATACTCGTATTAAGTGCCAGAAGCTTAACAACCCGAGAATCTGGCAATCTTTCAGGACCACCCTCGGCATCACGTTCCTGGCGGCGAAGAGCAAGTGCTTCAGCCTCTGCAGCAAGCGAATCAGACCTAGCCTGCTGCAGTGAATCAGGAGCGAATGGGTCATCGAGAAAATCGATAATGTCTGACTCAGAATCGATATCTTCTTCAGATTGATCTACACTACGTTTAGCCTCGAAGGTCTGATTTATCCCAAAAGTTATAACGTTCCTAGCTCTAGATTCTCGTGCCCCGAACACCGTCTCCTGAATAGCAGAAGGGACGATTGCCGGTGCATACGCATAAGTTAAAGCTGGTGAAATTTTGTGGCGGATCGCTTCAAATCCAGCTAAGCCACCATAAAATCCATAAATATCACTCTTCAAACGGGCACCGAAAGAGATCCGTGTGGGCCCAGACACAAAACTACTAGAAGCTTCGGGGATATCATCTGAACGCTTAGAAGTACCTGAGATACTTAGATCCGGAGTCAGAGTTGTAGTTCCTATTAAGCGTTTCTGGTAATTAAATCTCATATTCCACATTACGTTAGCTTTATTCTTGTCTACAAAACCAGTGGCTGATGTATCCATTGGAAAAGCTATAGCGGCGGGAACACCTGATACGCTTGAACCCGTAAAATTGAGACTCTGACTCCACGATAAAGCACCAAGGTTAAATGAGCTACTAACAGCACCGCTAGTTCTGCCCACATCTGCTAGACTTTCAGAAAAAACCGAGTCGGGCTGTGCTCTCCGATCAGTATAGCTCCGGCTGTACCGTGCACTTCCTGACCACGTCATATTATTGTAGAACTTAGCCCTACTACTAGGGGCCTTGAATAGAGTGACTGTCTTGAGAGAGAGATTAGCTGTAGGCAAGGTCATCTCTACTCGATCATCGCTAAGAAACTGTCTGCGGTTTGCAC
This sequence comes from Gemmatimonadales bacterium UBA2989, assembly GCA_002346625.1. Classification (GTDB taxonomy): domain Bacteria; phylum Gemmatimonadota; class Gemmatimonadetes; order Longimicrobiales; family Gaopeijiaceae; genus UBA6934. The sequence goes on along the minus strand of DEAF01000001.1, from coordinate 32,067 downwards.
TAAGAGACAGGGTGCCCCAATCGAATCGTCGGTTGAAGCCTCCACTGGAGTTGATGGATTGAGTTATCTCTCTGGGATCAAAAGAATTCTCTCTCACAAATTGTGAACTGGATGCATAACTGGAAGACACTCGGATAGCAGTTCTTTCATCTATCTGCCAACTATGGCCTGTGTCAAAAGACAATTCTCTTCCACCATTTGCTTTCCAAAAACGTCTTACATTAACACTGCCATCTAAGAACTTCTGGTTAACGCTATAACGAAAACCTCCAGTCAACGCAGTGAAGTTATCACTCCACCAATCCATAGAAACTGTAGCATCCGCATAATCATTGATAGCCCAGAAGAATCCAACATTTGACAATCTGCGACTGTGGCCCCGGGAAGTACGGACAATGTCATTCACTCCAAAGCGTGGAGTCAGGATACCGCTACGTCTTCCAGTTTCAGTACTTTGGAAAATGAAGGGGAGCCACAATACTGGGACATCATCAAAGTTAAGAGTGACATTACGAGCAACCAGCCAACTGCCTCCTATAGCCTTAAGCTCGCGAGCTGCAAAATGATAATGTGGCTTTTTTTCTTCACAGGAAGTGAAATTGACTTCGTGACCAAATACTGTGTCAGGAAGTACTCCAGGAAGATCACCTTGCATTATCCAAGTAGCACCCTCAGTCATTTTAGTCTGAGCATCAAAAGCAGACCCCCTACCCTGCCTCAAGTCATAAATTATGTTAGAACTTTGTACTGGTTCTTCTCCAGGTCTTTCGGTTACAGTCTCACCGGCAGTCCAAATTAGAGAATCAACCATAGTGATTGTATCAACTGCAGTAATAGACTCCATACGCTGCATGAGTTGTGCTGGCGATCCCTCTGCACCTATGAGAATTAAGCGCTCACCCATAACATCAAAGCGTGCCTCTGCGCCTTCATACCTGGCTACAGCATACCCTGGAATAATCTTTATAAGTTCTTCCATAAAACTGTCAATAGGAGTAGTGGTAAGCACTTCAGGAGGCAGAAAATCACTCAGAGAATCCCGAAATAATGTCGAATCAACCCCAGGAGGCTTTGAGAGAAGATTAAGTCTATCCAGAATATTTATCTTAGTGGAATCGACAATTTCTTCGACCACTTGAGCAGAGAGTGGGGTGGTCGAAATCAATCCGACAATCAGGGTGCCCAATATAACTAGCAAACTTAGGAGGCGACCGAATGGCCTTGCCTCTAATATCATTCTGCCTCTACAGATCCCTCGGGCGGTCCACCACCGATATCTTTTTCTTCACGACGTCGGTAAATCAAAACCGATAGAAAGATGCTGAATTCGTAGAGTAATACCAAAGGAACCATCATCATAACTGTTACCGTAACCACATCACCGGGACTAAGAAAACTGGCTAGAACAGTTATTATGACTATTGCATGACGTCTTTTCTTTCTTAGAAATTCTGGCGTCACCAAACCCATTACCGAGAAAATCATTATCACAACTGGTAGTTCAAAAAGAACTCCAAAAGCTACCAGCAGCTTCGTCACAAAACTGAGATAAGGCCCTGCTTGGAGAATAGGATCCCAGTAATCCTCACCGAAGAACAATAGAAATCGAAGCGTTACCGGAAGAGCAATCAAGTACGACATGGCCACACCCGCCATGAACAGTACCATGCCCATATAAAGACCGGGGATGATTACTCTTTTCTCGTGACGTTTAAGAGCAGGAGCAAGAAAAGACCATATCTGATAGGTGATAACAGGGAAAACAATTATGATTCCTACCAGAACACCAATCTTTAGAATCAGAAAGAATGGTTCTGTAGGTGAAAAGAACTTAAGCTTCTCACCTTCACCCAAAACACTTTCCAACGGAGCCAATAAGATTTCCAAAACACCAAATTGGAGGACCAAGATAAAGCCCACTATGCTTCCAATTATGACAGCTAGAATAATCCAAAAAATACGCCACCGGAGTTCTTCTAGGTGATCTAGAAAAGGCATTTCCTTATTTGGATTTTTAAGTCTCTTAAACATGTTTTGTAATTAAGTTCTGAAAAGGAATGTCTAAAGGTGTGTCAGAACGGAAATTCTTCTTGGTTCTGTGACTGGACACTCCGCTCTTCTTCCGTACTAAGGTCACGAACTACTTCTTGGAACTCTCCGATGTCCTGGAAGTTCCGATAGACCGAAGCAAATCTTATGTAAGCGACCCGATCAAGCGGAGCTAGATGTTCCATAACAATCTCACCTATGTAAGAAGCCGAGATCTCTGATTCAAGCTGGTTGGTTAAATTATCCAAGATGAGATCCACCATAACTTCAATCTCATCTTGAGTTATCGGACGCTTGGTGCAAGCGATTGTAATACTTCTTGATAATTTGGTGCGATCAAACTCTTCAGTTCGACCATCTTGTTTCAAAACATAGAGATTTCTTTCCTCAATGTGTTCATAGGTGGTAAATCGAGTACTACACACGCCGCATTCCCGACGACGCCTTACAGCATGTCCTCCACGACTATCACGGGTATCCACAACCCTGTTCTCGGTTGCATCACATTCAGGACAGCGCATAAACAGCCATAGCCGAGTTCAGTTTAATTCCTGCAGTAGCTCCCGGGCCAGATCTGCCGCACCACTATCAGGGTAAGTATTAACTACAGTATCCAAATATCGGATCCCCTCCTCCAAATTCTCTTTGAGAATATAAATAGAGCCAGTACGGTAGAGTGCCTGAGGAACACGGTCTGCAGTCGGATAAAGTTCAGGTATGCGCAGGAATGTTTCAATGGCTTCATCGAGGCGGTTTTCTTGTTCTAAAACATCACCTAAAAAGAAGTGGGCTGAAGGTGCAAGACGATGATCAGGATAATCGACAAGAAAACTCTCGAAAGCCCTACGTGCCGTAGCTAAAGAACCACGGCTAAGCTGGGACATGGCGGCCTTATAAGTGTCGTCTGCTAGAGCAGGATCAGCTCCTTCCACATCGGAAACAATGACATCTGCGGAATCTGGATCACTGTATTCAGGTGAGGAGACAACTTGATCCTGTTGCATATTAATCTGATTTACCAGACGTACAACCTCACGCTGAATCTGCCCGGTGAGTGCCATAAGTTGTGAAATATTATCCTGAATTTCGCGGAACTCTTTTGACATTTCACCGCGGGTATCGACCATCATTTCCAGCTGATCCTTTAACTCATTATTAAGGACTTCAATCTCAGTTTCCAATTTTTGAATCTGCTGATCCTGATGATCGGATTGCTCCTGAATTATATCATGTATGCTAAGGATATCAGTTTTTGTCGCACATCCAGAGACCAGGGCATATATCATGATATAAAAACACACCTGTCCCCCACGGATTATTAGCCTGCGGCATAGCGCAGCAAAAAACCCGTAGGGGAAGGTGATAAGTTTCATCTCGGCCCCTATTATTGGAGCGTCATAAATGTCCTGGTAATCCTCACTGACGACTACGGTACTATTGTACCACCCGTGATTGCGAACTCGACACGGCGGTTACGGGACCATGCATTTTCGTCACTGCGACTAACCAACGGACGGTCCTCACCAAATGACGTAGTCGTTAAGCGATCTCCGGAAATACCAAATCCTGAAAGGAACTCCCTTACACTCTCAGCACGACTACTGCCCAGAGCAAGGTTGTATTCCGTAGATCCCCTTTCGTCCGCATGACCTTCCAATCGGATTTGAACACTAGGACTATTCCTCAGAATAGGAACTTTCCTTCGTAGTATCTGTTCCGCTTGGTCAGTTATGGCAGATTCATCGTAGTCAAAATTTACCAATTCTCTGAGAGTAGAACGTGCTTCTGCTATTGCACGATCTCTTCTGACACGCTCTCTCTCCGCAGCTTCCTGCTCTGCTTTTAGACGTGCAGCCTCAGCGGCAGCAGCTTCAGCAGCAGCAGCAGCAGCACGCTGTTGTGCTATTTCTTCAGCAGTCGGTCCAGTAGGTGCCGGTGGCGGTGCTGGATCTTTAGCACATGCACTTATTAAAAGTGCCACAGCCAGGCCTGGTACAAGTAGATCTTTGATCCTCATTCCCAATCCTATCCTATGAGTGTCCATGTCAAAAATCTCGCCAATGTAAAGCGAGTCATCCATTAAAATCTTTTTAAATACGCTCTTAGTATACCCCTTAGTTATAAAAAAGGCACTTAGGCATATATCAAATTAAAACCTTTAGCGCAATGATCCTAGTTCTGAAGTTCCAAGTGATGGAGACCATTCGGGTACTCTAACATCTAAACCACGCAAAAGCATACGGTATTTACCCGTAGCTGTATCCACTATCATTAGCCCAGTTCCCCACTCACGTTTGCCAACAAATACTAAGTGTCTTCCGTCTGGAGCCCAGCTCGGATCTTCATTATTTCCTTCCCAAGTAAGTTGTCGAAGACGGCGTCCCTGATCTGATACTTCCGCTACTAAGATATGATACCTACCACGCCGGCTTACTCGACCATGAAAAGCTACATAATCACCTATTGGAGACCATTCTGGAGACGTGTAGTATCCTTCCTGTCCATGTAGATACGGTGAAATAAGGTCTGCTTCGCCACCTGAAAAAGGCATCACATAAATTTGAGGATGAGCTGTCCCTAGACGATTTGAGTTAAAAGCAATCCGACTACCTTCAGGAGAGAAAGTGGGTGAGATATCATCCCAGCGTCCCCCACTGATATGTGTAAGACAGCAGTTGAGTTCTAAATCGTAACTATATATCCCACTTCTTTTCCCGCCCGTAACCGAGAAAGCTATATCCTTACCATTCGGACTGTAGGCAGGTGTTATGTGGTCCCCCCTCCAATCAGGATCGATAATCCTTTCTTCACCAGTGGCCAAGTTCATTTCGTATATCCTTGGCAAACCAATTTCTTTTCGAGAAATAAAAGCGATCCTGTCTCCATCTGGAGACCATGTGGGAGTCATAGTCAAGTTTTTATAGTCTGTTAGGCGATGAAAGTTTTCTCCATCGGAATCAATGAGATAAATTTCTTGGTTGCCGTCCTCAGTTCTACGAGAGAAAGCAATCTTACTAGCTGCCATACCAGGTTCGTTAAAAATCCAATCCACAATTTCGTCCGAAACAACGTGGACAGTCATTCGAAATTCACTCGACATTTCATCACGAATATAAAAACGACCACGTTGACGAATATCACCGTAGACAACATCATGAAGTTCAAGGACCAGTACAAAACCATCACCAGCACCTTCAAGGGTACCTGAAAGAAGCCATACAGCCCCCAGCTGATCCCAAAACTGATAATCAATTTCGTCACCCACTAGTGATTCTGGCAGAGAATCCATAACCTCAAAACGGTCACTGTAACGCAAATCTCTTGCGATTATACCCTCAACTTGTGATGCCAAAGTTTCACCACCCAGGCGTCCAGAAAAAGGTTGGATAGCAAGAGCTGGTTGATATCCTCGCTCGTAAAGAAGTCCGAGCGTGACCCCTGGAATAGAATCAGTTTTTTGAGCTAAAACTGACTCAATAGGAATAACCACACTAACCACTACAAGGGTTATCACCCATCTCCGAATCAGAAGGCAAATTACTTTCATGATTCACTCTTAAAAATCATTGCGACGTCCGTTCTTAGGATCAATCTTGAATACAACCGGAATCATATCAAAGGGCAAATTCTCAGGGAGCGGACCTAGGCGTCCCCTGCTTCCGGCACATTCTGCAGCCCCCATTGCCTCGATGTCAAAAGGCATATTATTCGAAGATTCAAGCACATCTATGTCAGAAACTGTTCCATCACGGTTTATAACAAAATAGATAGTAGCCCGAAGATCATCAGATCCTCTCCAACGAAAACACCTCTGCATTTGACGAATTATATTATTGTAATACTCTGGATAGTCCCGCCTAACTCCCTCCATACGTACGTTCAAATCTTCACCTGATTTTTCCACATCAAGATCAGGATCCAGGCTCGCAGAAGATTTCCTATTATCCTCTGACTCTAGGTATGAAGAAGTGGTAATCTGCTCTGGTTTTGAGTCTTCATCAGGAGCGGGATCTTCTTCAATCATGGCATGGATTTTTTCTTCTGGAGGCTCTGGCAAAACTTCTTGAGGAGTTTCGATTATCAATTCCTCAGGAGGAGGTGGGGTTGGATCCTTTTTTAATTCTGCTGCGGGAGGTGATACTAATTGAATCTCGTATACAACAAAATTAGGGGCTTCGCTCTCCATTGCTGAAGCCCGCCAAGCCAATAAAATGATAAAGGTGTGTACAAAAACTGACCCTAATATAGGACCCTTGCCTATTTTATCGTGTCGCCTGGTGCTATAAATATCAATATTGCCAATCATCTACTATCACGCTGATGGGCCACCACAGCAAAAGGCAGGCCACTATCCTTAATAGTCCCCATAATATCTACCCCTACCCCCCAAGTCGCCAAAGAATCAGCTTGGATCCATACCTTATCTATCCTACCCCCAGAGACAAGTTGGCCGAAAGACTGTTTAAAATCGGTCCTGCTCACAGGCATTTCAGATAGATAAACGGTTCCCTCACGGTCAACTGATACTATAAGTGTGTTGTCTTCAGCAGATAGGGAGGAAACATCAGTATTGGGAACTTCTACTTCAATACCACCTTGAAGGATAGGGGCAGTGATAATGAATATTATGAGAAGAGTGAATGCTACATCAACTAGACTGGTGACGTTTATATCAGCCATGGGCTCTAGGTCTCTACCTGATGAGAATCTCATGATCTAATCCTATTCCAATAACAGATCGACAGAATAGAAATCATCAGAATTAATCATACTCGCCCCTCCCGAGCCAAAGCTCCTATGAACTCACTAGAAAAACCCTCTAGTTCACCACTAACTAGGTTGAGCTTAGCAACAAAGTGGTTGTAGGCAATTACTGCTGGGATTGCCACTGCTAGACCTGCAACTGTTGTCACTAATGCCTCAGCTACACCTGGAGCAACTGCTCCAATATTCGTAGATCCCGAAGCTGTAATGCCTAAAAAGGTGTTAGTAATACCGATCACCGTACCCATAAGCCCCATGAGAGGTGATACCGATCCCATAACTGCTAACCAAATCAGGCCCCTGGACAACTCATCCCTTTCTTCAGCCTCCTCTTTCTCCAACACTAGCTTTAGGGCTTGTAATTGGGTCAATGATAGACCTTTGCTAACAAAATTGTCTTCTCCAGATATACCTGTTCTGAGTTCTTTAAAGAAACTCATTCCCTGACGGAACACACGTCCATAAGGAGAATCCGGCAGAGTGATGATAGCCTCGTACGCATCTTCCAGGCTATTTGCACCCTCCATTTGTTGAAGAAATTGATTGCCTTGGCTTCTAACTTCCCTGAATTGTCTATCCTTCCAGAATATAAGAACCCACGAGAATGCTGAAGACACTGCAAGCACAAGCAGTACGAGCTTGGTGGCTATACTTCCCCCAAACACCATGTCCCATGCACTGCTCGGAGTATTTACTTGTACTAGAAATGTGAAAAATCCCATTTAGGACCCGTTTCTCTGGTTCGCAATGAAATCCAAAGTCTCTACTAGACCATCCCTTAGTGTATGACGTGGTTCCCAACCCAAATCCGTAAAACGCGATATATCTAGAGTATTATTGCGTATTTCTCCGTAACGCTCATCTAGATAGGTGCGGCCAGTATGATTATCAGCAATATCCTCCAGTAAATTAGCGAGATCGTTCAAGCTAGTACTTATTCCTGTACCAACATTAAAAGCTGTTGAATCTAGGCCGTATTCTTGGTTTAAATCCATGTTCGAAGCTTTGAGATTAGCACTTACAACATCTTTAATATATATGTAGTCACGGGTTTGTTCTCCGTCACCGAAAATAGCTAGCTTTTCACCAGTCTGCAGGCGGTCACAGAATATCGCTACTACACCGCTCTCACCATGTGGATCCTGGCGTGGCCCATAAACATTAGCATATCGCAAAGTCACACATTCGAGTCCATGAACTTCACGATAATAGCGCAGATAGTATTCTCCCAAAAGTTTCGTGATACCGTAAGGTGAGAGAGGAGTTTTAGGTGCCGATTCAGGTATAGGAATATATTCTGGTTCTCCATATACAACTCCGCCGCTAGAAACATATATAAATCTCTTAGTACCTACTTCTCTTGCTCCTTCCAGGACATTTATAAGTCCCAGGACATTTACACTGGCGTCTCTGGCCGGATAATCCACAGAATAACGAACATCAGCTTGAGCAGCGTGTTGGTTTACAAGTTCAAAACGAACCTCTCGGAACAAATCCCTTAGCCCCGGATCAGTAATGTCCATTTCTATGAACTCAACTTTGTGGTTAACGTTCTCTCTAGTACCCCTGGAAAGATTATCCACCACCCATACATGGTCACCAAGTTCCACATAGGCATCTGCCACGTGGCTACCTATGAATCCTGCGCCACCCGTAACTAGGACCTTCCTTTTATGATCACTCATTGGATTCATGCTCTTCTGATTCCTCAGCAAGATCCGGACCCATCTTGGATAGATTATTCCAGGGCTCCTTAAATTCTCCTATAGAATCACTCATATTCCCTTCGTGATCCAAATCCAGATCTACATCATCAAGAGCATGAAGATATCGGACAGCAGATATGAACTCGGAACCAAGTCCGTTTACAATGCCATCCTTAAGACGAGTCGTAGGTTCATGCATAAGTTTATTGAGCAATCTCTTAGAAAATGAATCTACTATTTCCCTATCTTCCTCGGATAAATGAGAAAGCTGTTGCCAAAGCCAATCTAATTCACTCTTCCTCAAATCTCCCCACCTACTACGAAGACTTTTGATTAATGGAACTACATTGCGAGTATCATGCCATTTAGCAAATGTCTCAGCATGATCCTGTACAATGGTCTCAGCATCAACCACAGAAGCTTGTCTCTTGATCAAGTTTCCATCAACGATCTCACGCACGTCATCCACATTGTATAGGAATACGTTGTCTTCATCTCCTATATCAGCCTCTACATCTCTAGGGATTGCAAGATCTAGGATAAGAATGGGTTTTTTGCGATACCCACCCATTGCATGGCGAAAATCATCTAGAGTAATCAAAGCATGGGGGGCTCCCGTAGAAGCTACTAGAATATCAGTCTGATCCAGGGATAGTAGCATCTCATCAATTGGGATCGTTTTGCCAGCTAATCGTTCGGCAAGTTTTTGGGCCCGTTCGTGTTTACGATTGGCCACGATGAGACCCGCAACATGATCTCTCTTCATTGCTTCTACAACTAATTCTGCCATAGTCCCTGAGCCCAGTATCATTATCTGGAGGCCATTCAAATCTCCAAATATCTTACGGGCTAATTTTACAGCTACAGACGCTACACTCCCTGCCCCCTCACCAATAGGAGTACTAGAACGAATCTGGCCTCCTACAGAAAAAGAGGTTTGGAATAGTCGATGGAGAACAGGCCCAGCGAGGGAAGGAGTCACGGGTATAGAACCTGCCAACTCATACGCACTTTTTACCTGTCCCTGAATCTCGGCCTCACCCAGTATGAGAGAATCCAGGCCAGATACAACACGATAAAGATGGCGAACCGATTCTAATCCCTGTAGCCTATAAAGATACTGTCCTGCTCCCCCAATCAAATCACCAGCCTTTTCAGACAGAACAGCTTCTCCAGTTTCCAAAATATCAGGATCTGATCCTGGACATAGATACAATTCAGTACGATTACATGTAGATATCAGTACCGCCTCTTTAATTCCCGAACGGTCCTGCAGTCCACTAAGAACAGAAATCGCTTCTTTGTCGGTGAAAGCAAATCGCTCTCGTACCTCTACGGGGGCCGTGAGATGACTAACACCTACAACTGCAATGGAGGTCATAGGGAGGACCCTCCACTGAAACTTATCAATTGGAGTATCAGGTAAGACAATATGACTAAGGTGAAACCAATCACAGCCATTAAAGCACTTCTACGCTCCTTCAATCCCCCCCCAGCCCTTGATCCTAGTGCAAGCACAAAGATAATCCAACTCAGAACAGCCCAAATAACTTTGGGGTTTGTATGATCAAGAGAGTTCCTGAAGCTAACCGTCCAAGCCCATCCCAAAGCTAGAGCGATAGTGAATGCAGTTAAGCCAATGACCAATCCCGTGCGAACAAGACGATCCAGGGTAGCCAAGGGTGGTGTAAACTGGAAAATCCTCCCAAGACGCTTACTGTTGAGTTCCCTGAATTGTACCAGATATAGAAGCCCTGCTGCAAAAGCAACCGCAAATCCACAGAGCCCCAAAAAAGCAAGAGTTACGTGAAATACAAACCAAACTCCCTGGAAATCCAATGTTCTATAAGAGGGCTCAAATCCAATCGAGACAGCAATGCCTTGAAGAACTATTACTACTGGGATTATAACAATACCTACTCTTAGGCCCTCCCCCATGCCAAGGGTGGCTAAAAGACCAATGCCAATCACCAGGGCCAATGTAGAAAGAGAAGATGCCAATCCAATAAGGGGAAGCTCTCCGTAGGAGACAGTGAATAGAACCAGGGCAACTGCATGTACCAAAACCCCTACGGCAGCCATACCGAAGGCAATGTGAGGCCCGCGGCCTCTTCCTCCGGTTAAGAGAGAATTAAACCACAGGATCAAAGACCCTATATATAATAAAAGAACAAATACGTGTATCATCAGAAAACATAATCCTGACTAGCAGATCGCATCTATAATCCTATAACCATTATAACAATCCTCCGCTCACAGTTACTAACCTGAGAGGCGTTCTGCGGATGACAAACGAAGATATTCCGGCTCCCAGCGAGATATATCGGTAATGGGAATTAGCTCAGGTTGATTTCTAAAAACTGTTAACAGTCCATCTGCTGTAGGCATTCCTAGGGGTGACGGAAACACCGGGAAACCTGCACCACGGATTTTGTCTGCATGGCGATCAGCACCGTCACCTCCAAATATTGAAAAAGGAACCCTAGATGATAAAATTTCTTTTATGGTAGTAGCACAAGGTGGAATGAGTTCTTTAAGGCCCTGTTCAGTAGGAAGATAGCATGCGGCATAAACACGATCACCTCTGGCATCAAAGAGAACGTAGCGTGGCCAAGACAATTCATCGGCAGACAACTCTTGCCTGATTCCGTTATGAAATGGGTAGGATACTTTATCCACAGCCGCAGCTCCTGCCTCAAGCGAAGATATGCCCCACAGAGGCACACTTAGAGCCCTTGCCAGGCCTTTGGCTGTAGCTGCCGCCACACGCACCCCTGTAAAAGATCCAGGACCTAGCCCTACTATGAGTCCTGATAACTCTTCCAGGCTCACCCCCCCTTCTTCAAGGGTATCGTAAATCTTAGGGACCAGATCTGACGAGTGAGAATTTTCTTTTCTCAGTGAACTCCTAGCTAACACTTCTGTACTATTACCCAATGCTACTGAACCAATGGATGTAGAAGTATCAAAAGCTAGATAGAATCCTCGAATAGGTCTACGAAATTCTTTATTGCTCATTTATTCAGGGAAACCGGAAATCCAGGAAGATTGAGTGGACTGCCCACACGAGCAACTTCTACGGACCTAAGATTTGGATCTCCCTCAACATAATGTAATGTGATCTCCCAACGGTCAGTAGGTAGCATTTCTTCGGCATGTTCAGGCCATTCCACTAGAATTATCTCATTAGAAGCTCCCAGATCTTGCCAACCTAATTCCCAGAGTTCCTCGGATTTGGCAATACGATAAAGATCTATATGCACAATCTGAAATCCTCGAAGTGTCGAATAACGAAAAAAAAGATTGAAAGTCGGTGAAGATATAACACCTTTCACGCCTGCCCCACGTGCGATAGCACGAGCTAAGACAGACTTTCCCGCCCCTAATGGACCTCGGAGTAGGACAAACATAGGAGAGGATATCTCATCACCTATTACCTCACCCCATCCTATTAATTCTGATTCTGTAAGATTCATTATAATGTAGCCTTGAGATCAAAAACTTGATCTCTGATAATTGCAGCTCTCTCGAAATCCATAGCTTCAGCGGCCTCAACCATCTCTTGCTCCAAAATCTTGATGTACTCTTCAGTATTAGCCTCGTCAGCATAGCTAGCTATTGGTTCTGACACTTTTGATACGGGTCTGTCTTGCACATCAGCAACTCGTGTGGAAAACTCGATCTCTTGTATGTTTTTGTGTATTGTCTCCGGCGTAATTCCGTGTTGCTCATTATAAGCAATTTGCACTTCACGACGCCGATTGGTCTCGTTAATACAGGTTTCCATAGATCGAGTTATGCGATCTGCGTACAGAATAGCCCTGCCTTCCACGTTGCGGGCTGCACGCCCAATAGTTTGAATTAGCGAACGGCTATCACGAAGAAAACCCTCTTTGTCGGCATCAAGAATAGCCACCAAAGATACTTCTGGTAGATCTAACCCCTCCCTCAATAAATTGATTCCTACCAACACATCTATTTTTCCGATCCGGAGCTCTCTTAGAATCTTCATTCGATCAATCGTTTCTATATCTGAATGCATATAGCTTATCCTAACTCCCACCGACTGAAGATATTCGGATAGATCTTCTGCCATTCGTTTTGTAAGGGTAGTAACTAATACTCTCTCATCCTTTATCTCCCTCTCCCTTATCTCTGCAAGCAAATCGTCCACCTGCCCCTTAACAGGGCGGACCTCAACCTCGGGGTCAACAAGACCTGTAGGTCTTATGATTTGTTCAACTACCACACCGTCCGACTGTTCCAATTCCCAATCACCGGGAGTAGCCGATACAAACACAGCTTTATGAATCAAAGATTCCCATTCGTCAAATGTGAGTGGACGATTGTCCAAAGCACTGGGAAGTCGGAATCCATGATCAACTAGTGTCTCTTTACGTGACCTATCGCTACGGTACATACCATGGATCTGAGGTATCGACACGTGTGATTCATCCACGATCAAAAGAAAGTCCTTAGGATAGTAGTCTAAAAGACATGCCGGCCGATCTCCTGGCTGACGCTCGCTCGTATATAGAGAATAATTTTCAATTCCAGGACATGTGCCCACCTCAAGCATCATTTCCAAATCAAAGTTTGTGCGACTTTCTATCCTCTGTGCCTCCAAGATACGTCCCTCAGTCTCAAAAAATGCCACCTGACTAGACATCTCATCACGGATCAAGGGTGCCATATTTCTTATAACTTCAGGGCGACTCACATAGTGACTAGCTGGATATATATAAGCTTGTTCCATGGGGGTTATTTTCTCCCCGGTTATTGGATCAAAGCGTGTTATACGTTCAATCTCATTTCCCCATAGCTCAACTCGGATTGCCTGATCTTCGTATGCTGGGAAAATCTCTACTGTATCCCCTCGTACACGGAAAGTACCGCGTTTAAATTCATAGTCATTGCGCCGATAGTGGATGTCCACGAGACCTTTAAGAATTTCTCTACGCCCAATTTTTTGGTTGATTTTCAGATGGAGCATCAGCGAACGATAATCCAAAGGGTTACCCAAGCCATATATACAAGAAACTGAGGCTACTACTATGACATCCTCCCTCTCCATAAGTGAGGATGTCGCACGCAACCGCAAACGTTCAATATCTTCATTAATTTTTACGTCCTTCTCGATATATGTGTTAGTGGCTGGCAAGTAAGCCTCTGGTTGATAGTAGTCGTAGTAGGATATGAAGTACTCTACAGCATTACGGGGAAATAATGATTTGAGTTCTCCGTACAGCTGTGCGGCAAGAGTTTTATTGTGAGAAGCCACCAAAGTTGGCCGTCCATACTGGGAAATCACATGAGCTATGGAGAATGTCTTCCCAGTACCCGTAGCTCCTAATAGAGTCTGGAAGCGATCACCACGATTCAAGCCTTTGCTAAGCTCAGCGATGGCCTGGGGTTGATCCCCCTTGGGATCATAGGTGGAATGAATCTGGAATTGTGGCATCGATACGCTGGTATCTCAAACTTCCGTCTCAACGACTTCCTATTTACTTCTAGTCAATTTTGATTGCTCATCCAACCTTTTTACCTTTGTCACACCATCTACATTACCGATGGACTTTAGTACTCGTTTCAATTCAGTAAGACTTTCGACCTCCACAGAGAATTGACCAAATACTCGCATTTCAGAAGATTGCATTGTGGATTGTTTAATATTAGTTCCTACATCACCAATAGCCTTAGCAACGTCTGTCAAAAGCCCCATCCTATCAGTACACTCCATATGTAGATCAACAAAGAAAGAGTCACCTTTACTCGGTACCAACTCTATATCCACTCTCCTTTCATCTGAGAGCTCTAGAATATTAGGGCATTCTATCCGGTGGATAGATACTCCTCGTCCTCTAGTGATATAGCCAATAACATTGTCCCCCGGAACAGGCTGGCAACATTTAGAGTAACGTACCATCAGGTTATCCACCCCTTGGATATTTACTCCTTTATTAGAACGGCGAATTCTATTAGCAATACGCTCTAGTGTACTCTCTGAGCGACTAACAACTTCCTGAGGATCTTCGTTTGGATACAGGGCACGAATAACAGCTGTGGGCGACACATCCCCCCGTCCTAGGGCGGAAAGTACTTTATCGAAATTGGTGTAACCTAGATGAAGGCAAGCATCAGACATTTGACTGCTTGTGGGCTTAGGCATCGGAGATCTCCTAACCTCTCGCTCGAACATATCCCTGCCAAGCTTAAGAGATGATGACTCTTCTTCCTGTCGTATCCAATGCCGGATGCGCCCACGAGCTTTAGACGTTTTTACGAACCCCAGCCAGTCCCGACTTGGACGTTGCTTAGGATTAGTGGTGATTTCCACTGTGTCCCCATTCTTAAGCTCTTTGGAAAGGGGACAAATTTTCCCATTCACCATCGCGCCTGAGCAGTGTTCACCGATTTCACTGTGTACAGAGTAAGCAAAGTCAATTGGTGTAGAACCTACTGGCAACACTTTTACTTCACCCTTAGGCGTAAATAGGAAGATTTCGCCCTGGAATAGATCCATGTGTAGGAATTCCATGAATTCCTTTGGCTCTGCAGTGTCTTTTTGCCATTCTAAAGCCTGACGGGACCATGTTAAAGCTTCATCAGCCTCATCGGAATTCTTATTAGAATCCCTGCCGGACATAGTTTCTTTATAGCGCCAATGAGCTGCGATACCGTATTCAGCCGTATGATGCATATCCTCGCTACGTATCTGAATCTCATATCTGCGTCCATAAGGCCCAACGACAGTAGTATGCAGAGAACGATACATGTTGGATTTAGGTGTTGCTATAAAATCGTGAAAACGGTCTTGAACCGGGGTCCATAAATTATGAATTAATCCGAGGCCAGCATAGCAATTCTGTACACTGTCAGTTAGAACTCGCATTGCCATTAGGTCATATATATCCTCAAATGACAAACCACGATTCTCCATCTTTTTATAAATGGACCAAAGATGTTTAGGACGGCCTGTAATATTTGCCGGTACACCAGCTTCAATAAAAGCTTGGTCAAGGGGGATCTTCATCTCCAGGATCTGTCGTTCTCTCTCTTTACGTCGTTGCTTAATTTTTTTTCCTAAAGATTTGTAAGCATTGGGCTCCAGATACTTGAATGACAAATCTTCGAGCTCCCACTTAATAGTAGCCATACCCAGACGATGGGCCAGCGGAGCATAGATCTCTCGAGTTTCAATAGCAATCCGTCGTTGCTTATTCTGATTAAGAGCTTCCAGAGTACGCATATTATGGAGTCGATCTGCTAGTTTTACTACAATAACTCGAGCATCTTTAACTATGGACAATAGAAGTTTACGGTAATTTTCGACCTGTTTCTCAGTATGTGAACGGAACTCTATACGACCTATCTTCGTAACTCCATCTACAATTGTGGCTACACTGGTACCGAATTTTTCTTCAATACTGGAAAGTGGTATATCTGTGTCCTCAACAACATCGTGAACCAGAGCAGCTACTATAGAATCAGTTTCTAGCCCGATTTCAGATAAAATGGTAGCCACCTCTACGGAGTGGCTAATAAAATCATCACCAGAAGCTCTGCGCTGTCCTGAGTGTGCGTCTTTAGCTAGCTCATAAGCATTTATCACCACATCAACATCAAGTCTGTCCGCATAAGACTCCATAGCCCTGGCAAGAGATCGAGGCAACCCTCGAATTCTAGGTTTTTCTTTAGCAGAAGGCATTTCTCAACTATACCTTTTCCCAGGAATTTATTTCCGGATTGCTAGTCACCTAAAAAGGATCAGAAAAATAAAAGACTCCCTGAATTACACCAGGAAAACCCTTCTGGGCTACAAAGGTTAGCAATCCTAAGCTATACGCCCGTGACATTTCTTATATTTCTTACCTGACCCACAAAAACATGGGTCATTCCGTCCTGGCTCTTTTGTGGCCGTTGTCGGCACCCTAACTGTTTCATCGTTGCGGTTAGTGACAAGTTGTTTGAGCTCTTGGGGAGAAGACACACTGTCATCAGGATCCAAAGATATTGGTATATTTTGATCTGATCTCGTTCGAGCAGCATGAGCCACGCCTAAGTCATCAACCCCACCTTGAATTCTATTAGCCTCCTGTTTCTTAGAACTTTCACCAAACACCCCGCCCCCAATAACCTCTGACGGCCCAGAATACTGAAGCCTCTGCGGATTATGGACACGTTGCTGGGGTATGCCAACCTGTGCTTTATAGGTCATGCTAGCAACAGAAGATCTAATATCCGATATGAGGTCTACAAACATCTCATAGGCCTCTTTCTTGTACTCAATTAGAGGATCCTTCTGACCCCACCCCCGGAAAGCAATAGAAGCCTTGAGGTGATCCAAGTCGTAGAGATGATCTTTCCATTGTCCATCAATAACGCTAAGCATTATATAGCTCATGACACTCTCAGATTGGTCTCCAAAACCCTCTATCTTCTGATTAAAATGATTATGTGCATTCAAAACAACTTTCTCTTCAATCTCATGACGCATCCACTCATGTTCGGACTCGTTTTCATCTGGCAAATCCTTTACAACAGTTAAGTAATCAAGCATGAGTCGATTTTTGAGCCCTGCTAGATCCCACTCTTCGGCATGTTCTAAGTACAAATAGTCTTCTATCGTAGATTCCACAGCACTTTCAATCATCTCCCACATCTCACCTTTTAGATCCGACCCTCCTCCTAGGGCAAAAAGACGGTGATCGTAGATGACCTCGCGCTGTTGATTCATGACATCATCGTAGTCTAATAGACGCTTCCTGGCCTCAAAATTGTTACCCTCTACCCTCTTCTGCGCAGTTTCTATAGAGCGAGTAACAAGTGTATGAGTGATCACCTCTCCTTCATCTGCTCCGAGCTTATCCATGGCATTTGCCAAACGATCTCCCACGAACAGACGCATTAGATCATCTTCGACAGATATAAAAAACTGGCTAGCTCCAGGATCACCCTGTCGCCCTGACCGACCACGGAGCTGGCGATCGATACGCCTTGACTCATGGCGTTCAGATCCCAAAATGTGGAGACCACCCATTTCAATTACATGGTCGTCAGACTTTTTCTGGAGATCTACATTTCGAGTAGGATCGACTGGAATAAGATCATCAAGGATAAGATTACGCTCTTTAGCCCAACCCACCGTTCTAGGTTCAATAACACCTTCGCCAAGCTTAATATCAGTCCCACGACCAGCCATATTAGTAGCTATAGTAACTGCACCAGCACCTCCAGCTTCAGCAACTATTTCCGATTCTTTCTTATGCTGTTTAGCGTTAAGGACGTTGTGGACTATACCTCTACGTTTCAGCATTCGTGACAATGTTTCCGATACTTCAACATTGTTTGTACCCACTAGAACTGGGAGCTCCATCTTTTGGAGCCTCTCTATTTCGTCCATAAGTGCCTGATATTTCTCTCGCTTAGTACGAAAAATGAGGTCGTCACGATCGTCTCGGATAATCGGACGATTAGTAGGAATCACGAAAACATCTAAACCGTATATCTGATGAAACTCGGTTTCCTCAGTCTCCGCAGTACCAGTCATCCCAGCAAGTTTCTCGTACATCCGGAAATAGTTCTGGATGGTAATCGTAGCGAGAGTTTGAGTTTCTCCCTTGATCTCTACACCTTCTTTAGCTTCAACCGCTTGATGAAGCCCATCACTCCAACGCCTGCCTGCCATTTGACGACCCGTGAACTCGTCAACTATGACGACTGCTCCGTCTTCACCGATAATATATTTCTCATCCTTCTGGAAAAGGGTGTATGCCTTAAGAAGCTGATGGATCACATGAATTTTTTCGCTCTTTGTAGCATACTCTAATTCCAGCCTGGAAATCATCTCCCGTTTTGCGTCAACTGATAAAGACTCATCTTCTTGGATTTTCCCCATGATCTCGGAAAGATCAGGTACAACAAATGCTTCAGGATCTCCAGGAGATAGTTCATCAAGGCCAGTATCTGAGAGGTGTACATTGTGCCCTTTTTCATCCATTGCGAATAGGAGCATATCGTCCACTTCAAAGAGGCGCTTCTCGCGCATATAGTCAGCTTCAACCTTAAAAACCAATTTCTGTAAGCCTGGGTCTTCAGCGAAAAGTTTCAGAAGCATTTTGTTACGCGGGCCACCACGTTTAGCCGCCAATAGCTTCTTCCCAGCTTCAAACTCATCACCCTTCTCTAAATCATTCTCAGCCTCGCTAATAAGTTGGCTGACGATGCGAGTCTGCTTCTTATATAGGCTGCTGACTACCGTATTGTACTGTTTGAAAGGAGTGGAAGTATCCCGGCCCACCGGACCAGATATGATCAAGGGCGTACGTGCTTCATCAATTAGAATAGAATCTACCTCGTCTATAATGGCATACCAGTGACCACGCTGAACTCTCTGTTCTATGGCATGAACCATATTGTCGCGGAGATAATCGAACCCGAATTCGTTATTAGTCCCGTAAGTGATATCTGCATGATAAGCGGCAGTACGGGATGGGGAGTGGGGTTCATACTTATCTATACAGTCTACGGTAAGACCTAGGTATTCGTATATGTACCCCATCCATTCAGCATCACGCTGAGCAAGGTAAGGATTTACTGTTACAAGATGTGCTCCTCGACCGGCAAGAGCATTAAGATAAAGTGGCATAGTAGCTACTAAAGTCTTCCCCTCTCCAGTAGCCATTTCTGCTACACGCCCCCGATGAAGAGCTGCGGCACCAATAATCTGGACATCATATGGAACCATGTCCCAAATCAGCTTCTGACCTGTAACAATTATCTCTGTGCCTAATAAACGGCGACAGGCTTCTTTGACTGTAGCGAAAGCTTCGGGGAGTATGCCTTCTAGGAAATCAGTGGCAATATCAATCATCTTTACATCAAGATCATTCAACTCATCTTGAAGCTCTTGGCGTCTCTTTGGGTCCTCACAGTTACGCTTCTCATCACGAAGAGATTCTATGTCAGCTTCAACAGCTTCTGTGGCCGCCTTAATACGATCCTTGAAATCATGAGTTTTGGCCTTCAGCTCCCCATCGGAGAGTGCCTGATAATCCTTGCACAGCAAATTAATCTTGTCGACCAGAGGCTGAAATTTTTTGGCCTCACGAACATGCTGTGAACCAAGAACCTTCTTGGCCGCTACTTTGAATATACTCAATAGATTTTAATCCTTATCATACATAAACCAGAGAACGCCAAATATACTTATAATATGGGTAACCATTACACTGTAACCTATAAGCTGTAACAGAAGCGCCGCCTAGGTGATAGCAGTTCTTAATGCAAATATAGCTCCTCCCTTACAATGATCTTTGCCACTTTATTAGAAAGGAAATGACGAAATGGCTCTCCTTTCCTAATACACCGGCGTATCTCTGATGAAGAGACATCGATCCTGGTAACCTGGATAGGACTCCACTCCACATCCACACCAGGATCGATGTAACTGGGATCTTGGCCTTCTCTTGTTAAAACCCACAAACGGGCTAACTGCACTATCTCTTCCGGATTTTTCCACTTGGAAAACTCAGAAAACTGATCTGCTCCTATAATTAGTGAAAGATCTGCTTCTGGATACTCTAGACGCATATTACTGAGTGTATCCACTGTATATGATTGTCCTCCTCGTCTTATCTCAATATCACTAACCATATGTCCATCAAATCCTTCGGTGGCAGCATTAACCATTTCTAGGCGCAGTCCCGGGGGGGTTATACCATCATTAAGTTTGTGTGGATGATGATTTACAGGTACCCAGATAACCTCATCAAGACAGTTGGTCTCCAGGAGTTGCCTAGTTACAGTTAGGTGTCCGATATGGGGGGGATCGAAGGTACCTCCGAATACTCCTAAACGACGGTTAGATCTGAGTTTATCTGTCCTCATTATCTAGCAGCTTAGCAGGCTCAGAGTCTGGATACATATCTAGTATTTTCTTACGAGCCTCTTCAGCATCTTCCTTATAACCAATAAGCTCAAAAGCTTCCATTTTCTTTAGTAAAGCCCAAGGTGCCCAAGTCGACTCGGGATAGCTAGCCTCAACTGATTCGAGATAAATTATAGCTGAGTCAATAAGCTTCCTTTTCAGATAATGGAGTCCCGTTAGGTAGTCCTGTTCAGCAAGCTTATCGTTCATTTCAATAGCTATCTCAGAAGCCCGAAGTCCAATAACGGTACCCGCATATTCAGAAGCTACTTGACCACACTGAACTAGAGCTTGACGGGTGAAAGATTGTTCACGATGAGGTATGGGTGACATCCTTTCTAGGGAACGGCAAATACCTAGAGACGCATGTGGTGCTGTAGTATCAGCCGGGAAACGGTCTAGTGCACGTTGATATTCAGCCCGGGATTCGATGTATTGTTCTCTCTCAAACTTCGAACGAGCTAATCCTATTCGCACCTCAGGAGCAAATTCAAATCCAGAGGTCAGAAGAATGTTCTCAAAAGCCTCAGAGGCATCTTCCCATTCCTCATCTTGCATAGCCTGTACCCCCATGTTGTATATCTCCATTCGGGTAAGACCTGGGAATGGCAAATTATTTCCACCACATGATATCAGTAGAAATCCTGTAATAATTACAAATAAGAGATTTGGGGATTCTATTTTCATAACCTGGCAAAAAATCAAGTTCGTAAAATTAGTCCTAATTTAGATAATATTTTGCAAACAAAGGAAAACCAGCTCAGCAAGCCATACTAAAGTTAGCACTTGATGGCCCCACAAAGCGAAGCTCATCATATCGCCATTGAGCTCTCTCCACCAATGGACTAGATCCTGTTTGGTCTACTCTTTGCACCTGCAGGAAAGCATCCATGGCATCTTCACAGCGACCTAGGTCAGAGAGACTCTCTCCCATTTCAAAATATGCTACAGCCTGGAGACTCCGAGGCTCACCTAGGGCGATAGTACGCTCGATATGCAGAAGAGCCTCCTCATCCTTATTAGCCATACGTAACTCTTTAGCAAGGCGCAGAGAACAACTGCCAATCTTCCAGTCTACCTCACCCCTACGCCATCGATGAATCATTCTCCGATACTGTTCATAGTAAAGGAGTGCACGGCGACAGCCGTCTACTTCGTCATAAGCAGAAGCGGCTTCAAAAAGAACCTCAGGTATAGTGTCCTCTCCCATCCCAGAAATCGCTGACTGATAGTATGGCAGTGCTGTGGCATACTCGCCCGCTCTAAAATAATGACGTGCTAAAGGAAGGCCCATATCCTGAATTATGATCCCGGCACGAAAGGACATGGCTGTTTCCATGGCAGATGCAAGGCCAAAAAAGTCATCTCTACCTTGAGACGCTCGGGCAAGGATTATCATGTCCGAAACCGCCTGGTCAGTATAAGAATCATCTTGCTCCACAGCCTTACGATAAAATTCACCAGCCTCATCGATACGTCCCATCTCTACGTAAGTATGGGCAACGCGAGCCAGTGTGGAAGCATCTCCTGAACCTTGTCGGACTGCCAAACTATATTCGGCAAGAGCCGCATCAATGTCTCCTCGTGCTGCAGCTTCATCTCCACGGAGAACAGAAGATTCTTCTTCTCCATTTGAAAAACATGCCGTAAAAATTAGCAATGATAGAACGATAATGACTCTAAAAAAGGCACCGATCATACAGGAAATATCATATTCAAGATAAAAATCTCTTTTCGATATCGAGTACACGGATTGTTTCACCTTATGTTTGCAAATAATTGAAATAATTTATAGCAAAGATCGGGCCACAATCGATACCGAAGTATAATACCATTGCCAGAAAATGTACCCGTATCAAATTAGACTTTTAGAATCAGGATTCTTGAAGTGTAAAATTCCAATATCATAATATTATTTATATTTGGAATCATTGCCCTTCCAAGAACCACTCTGCAAATTTTTGCACACCATCTTGAAATTCGGTCTGAGGATCGTAATTCAGGAGATTGTGCGCTTTAGAAATATCAGCGTAAGTCCTTAGGACGTCACCTGGCTGCATAGGTAATTCTTCGATATTTGGAGTTACTAAAAGAGCTTGAGATACTGCAACTATCATTTCGTTTAGGGAAACTGTGCGATTATTGCCCAAATTTATGATTTCGTAGGCTCCCGGATGATTTTCAAGGTATCCTATTGCTGCTACAACACCTTGAATTATATCGTCCACATAAGTGTAATCTCTCTCGGCACTTCCATCTCCAAATTTAGGAATTGGCTCTTCAGAAATCATTAGGCGTGAGAACTTGTGTATAGCAAGATCTGGACGCTGACGGGGGCCGTAAACCGTAAAAAACCTTAGGCAAAGCACCCCTAAACCGTAAAGATAGCTGTAGTTATGACATAGCAACTCACCAGATTTTTTAGTAGCTGCATAAGGAGATATAGGACGGTCTACAGAATCGTACTCCGAAAAAGGAACCTTATCATTATTCCCGTATACAGAAGATGATGACCCGAAAATTATGTTTTGGATGTTTCGTTTCCGGGCAAATTCCAAAATTGCTAGAGTGCCACCAACATTAACATCCTGATAGAGTAAAGGGTTTCTAATCGAAGGACGGACACCAGCTAGGGCCGCCAGGTGGATTATCTTGTCAACTTCAGGAATCTTGTCCAAAGTTTCAGGATCTCTAATATCACCCTCAGCCTCTGTAAAACAATCATACTCACGAGACTCATCTAAGTTATGTCTTTTAATTTTAGGATCATAGAAGTCATCGTAGGAATCCAAAGAAACTACATCAAAGCCATCCGCCAGTAGGCGCTCACAAAGATGAGATCCTATAAATCCAGCTCCTCCAGTTAATAGAATGCTCATCTAGAGTGGTCCGATAACCAATCAAAAGTCATCTGAAGGCCTTCTGAGAGTGACACCCTTACATCATAGTCCAACCTCTCACGAACTTTTTCTAGAGAAGCCAGGGAATCAGATACATCTCCATCCCTTTGGGGGCCGTAAATAGCATCTACAGATGTTCCAGTGGTATTCTGAATAGCTTTCCAAAGTTTGTTTATGGAAATCCGTTCTCCACACCCCACATTAAAAACTTCTCCGACTACTCCTTTGGATTCTACATTTAAAGCTAAAAGATTAGCCCGGACTGTGTTGTCCACGTAAGTAAAATCCCTGGTCTGCTCTCCATCCCCATTGATTATAGGTGACTCGCCATCTATAGCTTTCTTGATGAATAGAGGAATAACAGCCGAATATTGAGATTCAGGATCCTGCCTGGGACCAAAAACATTAAAGTAGCGTAGAACGACCGTTTCAAAGCCATATACCAACGTGAAGGCTTGGCAATAATGTTCAGCAGTAAGCTTAGCCACAGCGTATGGTGAGCGAGGGTAAACGGGCATGTTTTCTACTTTGGGAAGCTTTGGGGTGTCTCCATATGCCGAACTAGAACCTGCATACACAAAACGTTTGACACCAGCATCTCTAGCGGCAACAAGCATGTTTAAGGTTCCTGTGGCACATGCGGCATGGCTAAGACCGGGATCAGCGATACTTCTAGGGACTGAAGGAAGAGCGGCCTGATGAAGTACATAGTCCATTCCACAGCAAGCTGAAATACACGTTGCAGGATCAATGACAGAACCTTCTATAAGTTCTATACGATCCCAGAGTCCATCTAGATTATCATGTTTTCCTGTAGAGAAATCATCAAGGACACGAATGGAGGCGCCAGCATCTGCCAAAGCCGCAACAATGTTTGAACCAATAAATCCGGCCCCCCCAGTTACAAGGTAACTTGCTTCTGAATTTACAAGGCTCGATTCCTTAGTCATTTATCACTTCAAGCTTTCTATGGAAAAAGTTCAATCAGCCAGAGTTCTAGCCCTAGCATCCATCGATTCTACGAGATTTTTAAAATATGGTATTGTCTTTTTTAAACCATCACGAAGCGGGGTGATAGCCTCCCAATCTAAAACTTCCATGGCTACTGAAATGTCAGGTTGTCGGACATTGGGATCGCCTTCAGGTAGCGGCAACGATTCGATTTCTGAATCCGACCCGATCTCTTCTATGATCAAGTCAGCTAATTCAACTATAGTATACTCATCAGGGTTGCCAATGTTAGTCGGTTCAGTACGGTTAGAATTAAATAGACGAAAAATACCTTCGATTTCATCATCTACATAGCAAAAAGAACGTGTCTGAGAACCGTCACCATAGATAGTCAAAGGTTCGCCTCGGAGAGCTTGGACAATGAAATTAGATACTACACGACCATCTTCAGGACGCATTCTGGGCCCATAGGTATTGAATATTCTTACGATCCTGGTTTCTAAACCATGGTATCTATGATAGGCCATTGTCATGGCTTCTGCGAAACGCTTTGCCTCGTCGTATACTCCTCTCAATCCCACCGGATCAACTTGCCCGCAGTAACCCTCCGGCTGTGGATGCACCTCCGGATCACCATAAACTTCCGATGTAGATGCCAGGAGAAAACGTGCTGATTTGGCTAAAGAAAGCCCAAGCATGTTGTGTGTACCAAGGCTACCCACCTTGAGTGTTTGTATAGGAAGATCAAGATAGTCTACAGGGCTGGCAGGTGATGCGAAATGAAGTACTCCATCGAGTTCTTCTTCTATATAAAGAGGTTTTGATATGTCGTGGTTAATGAACGACAACCGTCCATCTTCCTGGAGGTTGGATATGTTCTCCGATGATCCAGTAATAAGATTATCAACGGCAATAACATTATAGCCTTCTAGGAGAAATCGATCTGCTAGATGTGAACCAAGAAATCCTGCTGCACCAGTGATAAGGACACGCTTCACTAGCCAATCCCTACTGGAGACCTGCCTACCGAATAATATTCAAAACCCATACTCACCATTCTCTCAGTGTTGTATAGATTTCGTCCATCAAATACGAGAGGCTGCTTAAGGGTAGCCTTCATACGATCGAAATCAGGATGACGGTATGGATTCCACTCCGTGTGAATGATAAGAGAATCAGCACCTTCAAGAGCTTCATAAGGATCTTCAGTTAGCTCGATACGGTCATTGAAAAGACGCTTAGCCTCATTCAGAGCCGCAGGGTCATTTGCCACAACACGAGCACCTCTCTCCAAGAGACCGTCTATTGTTATTATGCTTGGGGCTTCTCGCATGTCATCAGTATTAGCCTTGAAGGACAATCCCCAGATAGCGATAGTAAATCCCTCAAGGTTATCCCCCAACCGTTGCACAATCTGACGAAGCAGAATGCCCTTCTGGCGATTATTGAGATCTTCAACTGCTTGAAGTATTGAAGGGTCTGCATCTAGTTCTTTCATGGTTCTTATGAGTGCCTTCACATCTTTAGGAAAACATGATCCGCCATAACCTGCTCCAGAAAATAGAAACTGGGGTCCGATGCGCTGATCACTACCGATTCCCTGTCTTATCATGTCAACATCAGCACCTGTCCGTTCACACAGATCAGCCATAGAGTTCATAAAACTAATTCTAGTTGCCAGCATAGCATTGGCTGCGTACTTAGTAATTTCCGCTGATACAATGTCCATTATAAGGATGGCATTACCAGTACGTACGAATGGCGAGTATAGATCTCTTAATACCTCTGCCGCATAATCACTATCTACCCCTAATACTACTCGGTCAGGCTTCATGAAATCATCAACAGCTGCACCTTCTTTTAGAAACTCAGGATTAGCACAGACGTGAACATTATGTTCAGTCTCAGCCATAATTGCTTTTCTAACCTTGTTAGCAGTCCCAGCGGGCACAGTGCTTTTCGTGACGACGATCTTCTCACCGCCCATCTCTCTTCCTATGGTTTTGGCAACCTCTAGAACATGCTGTAGGTCGGCAGAACCATCTTCATCGAGAGGTGTTCCTACAGCTATAAAAATTATTTCAGAAAGCTGAACAGCTTTAGAGATTTCATCAGTGAAAGTAAGGCGACCTAAACGAAGATTGCGTTCTACTAAAGGCTCTAGGCCCGGTTCGTATATAGGGATTTTACCAGAGTTCAGAAGTGCAATCTTGTCTTTAGCAATATCTGCACAGATCACATTATTGCCAGTCTCAGCAAGGCAGGCACCTACTACCAGACCAACATACCCTGTTCCTATTACTGTGACATTCATTGGATTTTGATAGCTATGACCCCTAAGTAGTTAGATCTCTTCAACTCTTTTCCCAATCCTTGAATCTTCTTTGGGTCGAGAGGGATCCAAACCACGATAAGGCATAAAAATAGAACGTAGCCCAAGCGGAATAACACGCGGTTGTCGAGCTATTAGTTCTAGGATGCCACCAGCCATAGAGTCTCTATTCCGTCGTCCAAGAAAACCTTTAAGTGAATCGCTCATCATACAGACTAACTCTTCGTACATATTCTGATCGAATCTATCCATTGACCATCGGATGAAATCGTGTAGATAAAGCTCCATATTGAGAGACATGAGCTCTCTTTGATATGATGTTTTTCGTAAAATACTTCGTGCCGCAGCCTCAGCACCCCAAAGACCTGACACAACGCCTCCTACTGTAGTTACTTTAACGTGAGCTGCTGCATCTCCTACAAGCAATACTCGACTTCCAGATGAGCGCCATTCCAAACGTCGGAGAGGCTGATGTAGAGGAATCATAGCACCTTGATAAGAAAGAGGTTGAAATCCCTTCTTACGAATAAAGTCATGGACCTCAGCTCTTGCTCTAGACGGCGATTCCCCGACAAAACCTAGAACACCCGTGCTTGGAGAATCTGGGATAAGCCAATAAAAGTAAGTAGTACTATCGCGTTCGAACCACACCTCAGTAACAGTAGGATCATAGTCTTCCGGCAAATTAACTACAGCTTGAACTATCGGGATAACCTTCTGTGGAACATCTGAAAGAGATTTAGTGATTTGACAGTTTGTACCACCTGCAAGGATCAAGTCACATGCACCAACCTTATATGAGACATCGGTGCTACGATCTTTAATGCTCAGTGAAACACCATCTTTCTCAAAGGAAAAATCTGTAACCTCTGAACTTTCACGAATTTCAACCCCAGCTTCTATAGCCCTAGATGTAAGGTGTCTCAATAAAGCAGTTCTTTCGACAATCAAATCAGGGGGCTGGAGAATAATCGATGCGCTTGAGTCACCCGCGTTCACTCTCATAACACCTGTTTCATGAACAATGACATCCGATGGAGAGTCACCTAAAATTGAGTGGAAACGATCTGTTACTATCCAAGTCCTCTGGGGTTCCTGAGGAGAACTTTTTCTTTCAAAGAGAACGACTTTTCTCCCAGATTTCGCAAGTTTTTCAGCTGCAAACAACCCAGCGCAAGAAGCTCCAGATACCACAACATCAAAATGATCTCGAGACGTAATTGCTTCTGATTTATCCTCCACCAGAACCCCCGTTTAGGAAGTTTGTAAAATCATTTTTTATTTACAGCAAACAATTTAATTATAAATGTAGTAATCCTACATAAGATAATCGTTATCATATGAGCACATATTAATTAGTAAGCTATATAATTAACGACGGTAAAAGATATAAGGATAATTGAAATAGAGTACTGGCGTTATATAGGATCGACTATCATTACGCTTTCTTAAGTTTATGCAAAAGAATCATAATGTGAGGTGAAATCTTTGAAAAATTATGATTTCGTTATTGTGGGCGCAGGGATTATTGGTCTGACGATTGCAAGGGAATTAGCTAAGCGTGGCCATAGATCAGTAGCCGTGCTGGAGAAAGAATCTGAGGTTGGACTCCACAGTTCTGGTAGGAACAGTGGAGTTCTACATGCTGGAATATATTACGGTTCTGATACACTGAAAGCACAAGTATGCGCAGCAGGATCAAAGCTCATGCAGCAGTATGCCAAAGAGTATGGAATCCCCTTAGAACGAAATGGAAAAGTAATAGTTGCAACGTCAGTCGAAAGCATACCCCAGATTGATGTTCTTCTAGAACGCGGGACTAAAAACGGGATTAGAGTTGAAAAAATTACAGAAAAAGAACTAACTGAAATAGAACCGGAAGCCCAAACTAAAGAATTTGCACTCCTATCCCCTGACACAGCAGTTGTGGACTCAGGAGGAATACTGTCCGCCCTGGTATCAGAGCTGAATGACCTTGGGGTCAAATTGCTTAAAAACTCAGAAGTTATCGCAGTAAAAGAAAGAACGCGTACCCTCCAATTGAGCCATGGATCATTAGGGTATGGGTATCTAGTCAACGCTGCTGGACTCCACGCAGATCGACTTGCACATCGGATGGGGGTGGGTGAACACTATCAAATACTTCCGTTCAAGGGTATCTATAAAAAACTCAGACCCGAAAAAGCAAAACAATTCCGAGGTTCTATATATCCAGCCCCAGATCTGCGTGTACCATTTCTTGGAGTCCATATAACCCCCGGCATTCATGGCCAAACACTAGTTGGTCCTACGGCTATCCCAGCATTTGGAAGAGAAAACTACGGATGGATTAATGGAATTCGTATAGGTGAAGGCATTCATATGCTTGGCATATTGACTAATATGTTAGCCTTGAACAAGAATGGGTTTCGCCGGATGGTACGAGAAGAGCTTGGCAGATACAGCAACTCTGGATTCCTTGCAGCTACTAGGTCACTGTCAAAATCGATCAGCAAAAACGATATACTTCCAAGCAAAAAAATTGGTCTCCGAGCACAACTCGTCCGAACAGACACCCTTGAACTAGTTATGGATTTCGTCCTTGAAACAGGAGATTCTTCATTACACGTTTTGAACGCTATTTCTCCTGCTTTTACAAGCTCTTTTAAGCTAGCCCAACTTATCGTAGATAAAGCTGAATCTGTGTCTAGATAAGATAATTCCGATTAGTCAGAAACTTCGTATTTTCGGCCCTTCCACTCAACTTCTCTAACACTAACACTAGCAATAATCATAATATAGACGAGCATAAGTGAGCCTAATGGATAGAACACAGCATACAAAACAGGACCGCCCAGTAAATAGAGGAAAGTAATATGAATGAAGATGCTGATTCCGCAAACTAATAAAGACCAGTTAAGAAGTATCATCCCACCTAAACCCGATAGAGCAGAGATCAGCATAACGGGAGGCATAATCCATAAGAATATACTCATTAACGCGACCATTTTTAATGAAGGCAATAGAGCTTGTCCCTGTATAGCTCCCATCCTAAACAGTCTCGACCATCCTGCAATCAGACCACTGAGTGAACGGTACATACGAGTAGTAAGATCATCCATGGCCAGCCGGATGGCCAATATCCCTCCGCTTCTTTTGACCAGCTGAGCTAATGCAACATCTTCGATTACTCGATCTCGAACTGATTCATGTCCTCCTATCGCTTCGTAGGAGGCCCGCTGCATCATTATGAATTGGCCATTGGCTACAGCATCCCGCCATCTGTTGCTTTGTGCCGACTGTTCCAGATTCGGAAAATAGAATAGTATCATCAGAAAAATCTGCGGTTGTACCAGGCACTCCCAGAAAGATTCCATCAGTTGGAATCCTATAACATTTAGCAGATCAGCTTCTTCTTCTTGGATTCCTAACACAGAACGGCTAAGCAGATCATTTCCATGCTTAGTATCAGCATCAGTAAATAGTAGTAATTGAGAAGAAGTAGCACGGGCACCCTGATAACATGCCCAAGGCTTACCAAGCCATCCCTCTGGAAGTTCTTCTCCATCGATAACTATCAAACTCTTTGCATTTCCATGAGACATAGACCGTGCCAGGGTCGCAGTTTCATCTTCACTGCGATCATTTACAACTATGATCTCAAAATTCGGATAGCTAGATTTCGTGATTGAATCCAAGCACGCTTCGATGTTAATAGCTTCGTTGCGAGCAGGTATGATTACGCTAACACTCGGAGCATTTTTCTGATCTAGAACCGCAGCAACGGGGAGGCTCTTAGCAGGTCTGGGGAAGAATAAAAGGAAAACAATAATCCCAATCCACGGTAACGCTAGTAGGATGGGCATCATGGCGTTAGCTCTTTACTGCCGCCGTGAGACAGAAGATCCATCGGTATCCCTCCAGCCAGCCAATACCTTATCTTAAGTCGTTTTCCCCTAATATTCTTAATATAGTGTAACAGATAGGTTTACTCAGGCACTTTTACTTCTCTTTAGTTTGCTTAGTAAACCTCTTATTCCACCAATATTTTGCTCGTCCTCATCGGAGTTACTGTAATAATCGGAATATCCGTATCCGTAGTATCCGTATCCGTAGTATCCGTAATACCCATAGTAATTCAATCCACCCTTACGCGCATCATTCAGGACCACACCCATAAGCGGAACATCTAGTTGCTTAAGTCTGTTCACTGAACTGGCTAGCGCAGGTTCCACACTCACATGCGAACGAACCACAACAAGCACTCCTTGAGCTGCAGATCCTATCAAAGCTGCATCCGCAAAGGCTAGAGTAGGCGGTGAATCGATTATTACTGTGAAACCCTTACTTGAGGCATGAGCGATCAGTTCATTAAAAGAAGTATTACCTAAAAGCTCAGCCGGGTTATCTACTGCAGATCCAGCAGTAATAACATATAGGTCAGAACCATCTATCCTGCTGACTATAGGATCATTAGTAATATCACTCAACTGGGCCTGACCTCGAAGTAATTCTGACAACCCCGGGCCTCTATCCAATCCAAAAGCAAGATGAATCTTAGGACGTCTCATGTCCCCATCTAAAATGAGAATGCGATTCCCTTGATATGCCATCGAAGATGCCAAATTAACAGTAACTGTAGTTTTTCCTTCTGACGGTTGCGAGCTTGTCACAGTGAATACGCCCTTTTGTCCATCATCTTCCTGGGTAAAGCGTATTATCGTACGAAGCATCCGAAATGCTTCCGCTCCTAACCATTGGTTACGTCCAGAAGTATCCCCCTTGGTCAACGGAGAAACCCTGGCAACCACTCTTTGATCTTTATTGCCATTAGTAGCTTCCAGGCGCGGGATGATTGCCAACACCTTAAGCTTAGAAGCTCGCTCGACTGCTCTAGGATCCCTTAGGCGCGGATCTAAATGTTCCATTAATAATGCTAATCCCACACCGACTAAGAAGCCGAATATCACCGCAAATAAAATATTACGCGTATGGTGTGCAGGATCTGGACGCACTGGAATTGGAGCAAAATCAACGAGCTCTACATCGCCCGTTGCAATACTTTCACCGATCTGAGCTTCATAGTACTTCTCTGCGAGCATATCAAAGATATTCCTCACCTGATCGACACGCTGCTGGAATTTGGTGAATGAAGCCGCACGTTCAGGAAGCTCACCCACATCAGCCCGCAATTGAGCAACACGCTCCTCTGAGTTCTCAATGCGATCCTCTAACAGGATCAGTGAGTTCTTCATGACACTTCGCATTTCCATTTTCACAGCTAATATCATAGAGTCTAGAGGTTCAACCTCTGGTGAATTAGAAGTAAGTCCAAATCTAGAATCCGTAAGCCTACGTCTCTCATCTTCAAGCATCTGAAGTCTTCCATACATATCGTTAGCCATATTTACTGCAGTACCGAGAGTAAGCATTTTCTCATAGACCGTGTTTGATTCA
>DEAF01000010.1 GCA_002346625.1 Gemmatimonadales bacterium UBA2989 | reverse complement strand
TTGCTCAGGTTGAGGTTGACGAACAACGTACCAATTTGACGCGTTTCCCCCTGTTCTTCCCTGAAAAACGACCATTCTTCCTTGAAAATGCAGGCACATTTACTGCTGGAACCTCAGGTCGAAGGCCTACAGAAATGTTTTTCAGCAGAAGGATAGGCATTTCACCTGGAGGCAACCCCGTCCCTATTCTTGGAGGAGGAAGGTTGAGTGGAAAGGTTAGGGGTATAGGTGTGGGCCTGATGCAAATATTCACAGACGGTATCGATCCCAGCATCGAATCTGGAGTCCAGAAGAACTCTTTCACTGTAGCACGGGTTAATAAGGAGTTCGGGAATCGATCTCGTGTGGGAGCCTTGTTTGTTCAGCGAAGAGGTGTCAGGGACGGTGGCGATTATAATCGCACCTATACTGTTGATGGAAGATTGGGATTTGGCGAAGCATTCACGTTAGACTGGTGGTTAGCTGGCACAGAGACACCGGGTCTAAGGAATGGAAATAAGGCTGCTAATGTAAATCTCTCTTACCAGATCCGTGACTTCAGAACAAGCTTCCAGTTTCGAAATGTCGGGGAAAACTTCAATCCTGAGGTAGGTTTTGTTAATCGTGTGGGTTATCGATATTTGGATGGGAATATCAATAAGGCTTTCCGGATGCCTTCTGTGTCGTGGATACGTGAGTTTGCCCCACATATTAACACCCGTCATTATTGGGGTTTAGATGGCTTTTTGGAGACGGGTTATGTTCATATCGATCCTGAATTCAAGACTGAGGGGGGAGGTTTGTTTGGTCCAGAGTTAAACTTCTACCAAGAAGGACTCAGGGAGAATTTTCATATTGCACCGGGTGTAGTAATACCAGTAGGCAACTACAACAATTTCCTTCCAGCTTTTGAAATGAGAACCGACCCATCTGCACGGTTTTCGGCTAGAGGACTTGTTCGTGCTGGATCGTTTTTTTCAGGTAGACGTTACGGCGGTGACGCCACCATTACTTATCGTAATCCGGTCCTGACGACTGAAGTAAAAATAGATCATAACGATGTACAGTTGAACCAAGGCAATTTCAAAGTTACGCTGGTGAGCATGAAGTTTGGTTATTTCTTTACTCCACGAGTTTTTCTGCAGACCCTGATTCAGTACTCAAGCCAGGCAGACATCTGGTCGATAAATACACGTTTTGGTCTACTTGATACTGCAGGCACCGGACTTTATTTAGTATACAACGAATCCCAAGAGACTCATGGGATTGCCAGTATATATGGACCAATAATGAGGTCCTTTGTCATCAAGTACTCAAAATTTATCAGAATTCTGTAATTGGGAAGGCCCTTGCTGGACTAATCTCTACTTGATGGTTCTTCTATAAGGTATTGCTCAGGTTCGGAATTGATATGACCGATGCTTTCTAATGCCTTGTCTCTCCAAGGGTAGCCCATTCTGGTGTAATACCGGTATCAATGCCGAAGACTGTCGTTCCAAGGAAGATGAAGACAAATGAGATTACTAGGATGCCAGCAAGGTTTAGGAAAAATCCTATTTTAGCCATCTCAAAAATCCGGACCCGGTTACTTCCGAAGATAATCGCATTTGGTGGAGTTGCTACTGGCATCATGAATGCACAGGATGCTGCTAGTGTGGCAGGTATCATAAGCATTAAAGGATGAGTATTGGTGATCACGGCTACTGAGGCCAGTATAGGGAGTATCATTTCTGTAGTAGCAGTATTGGAACTCATCTCTGTAAGAAATGTCAGGGTGAGGCATACAGAGATGATCATCACAATCGGTGATATTTGGGTGAGTCCGGAGAATTGATTTCCAATGAGCACCGACAATCCTGTAACAGTGAATCCATGTGCGAGAGCGAAGCCACCCCCAAATATGAGCATGATATTCCACGGAAGACGAGGAATGAGGTCTTTGCCAGCAAGAGTAGGATAGGCTGTACCGGGAGTTCTGCTAGGTATAAGAAACAAGATAATAGACATGGCTATGGCTATCGTGCCATCATCGATAAGGCCTGGGAAAGGTATTAGCTGTGACCAGCCCGGAATCGTAATAAATCCTAGCTGTATTGGCACTCTAAATACCCATAGAAGTGCTGTAGTTACGAATACCGCCAAGACGGTTTTCTCTTCATAAGTTGGCGGTCCCAGTGCTAGATATTGTTTTTCTACAAGATCATTATCAACCGTGATGTGCTTAGGGACCCGAAAAAATATTTTTGTAATCAATAGCCATGCTATCCCCAGCATTATCACTGAGATGGGAAATCCCAAAAGGATCCATTGGCCGAAGGAAATAGCAGGTGCATTGGGAAACATAATCTGGAATATTCTCACAAGAACAAGGTTAGGCGGTGTGCCCACCAGAGTTGCCATTCCTCCTACTGAGCATGCAAATCCGATAGCGAGCATGACTCCCACTGAAAAATTGTGAGTGTCATCGACGCCGTGTTCATTTTCCATCTCGAGGATTATAGCAAGTCCTATGGGCACCATCATCATTGCTGTAGCCGTATTGGATATCCACATAGATAGGAATGCTGCGGCAATCATGAAACCAAAAATAATCTGAGACGGACCCCCACCCATTTCACGTATAATCTTGAGGGCGATACGACGGTGCAGGTCCCATTTCTCCATAGTGAGAGCTATCATGAAACCGCCCATGAATAGGGCAATGGTGCTGTTGAAATATAAAGGTGCTGTGATCTCTCCTCTTTCGATTCCCAAGAATGGAAAGAGAACCAAAGGAAGGAGGGCTGTCGTGAAGAGAGGGATGGCCTCGGTGATCCACCAGATGAACATAAGTAAGGCCACAGCGGCCATGCGTGTGGTTGCAGGGTTGCCTGGATCGAGATCTGAAAAGATAATTGCGAGAAACGTAACTGGTCCAAGGATCAGGCCAGCCCTCTGAGTCCTACTGAACCTAAACGCGTATACGCTTTGCTGAGAGCTTAACTCTTTTAGTAATGAAAGAAGATTTTTAATAGCCATTCATCCGTTGAAGAGGTGTCAGCGTACACCTGAATTAAACAAAATATTAGTAAATATAGAGAAAAAGATGTTAGATTTTCCCTGCAATAATCTACGTAGTCAAGTAGGGTTTGCATGTCTGGGGATTTCTCTTTTTGAATTTGCAAAAATTTCAATCTTCAGGAGGCGGACAACCCAGTGAAAAAGATGTGTGAGGTTGTGGGTATGAAGGTGTGGAATGTCAGAAAATCAAATCTAAATTTGAAGATGGCTTCAGTTATTGCCATCATACAAGCCTAAAGGCAATATGACATCTGGTAAAAGCTCTATATCTACTAAAATTGATGGGCTTCACGGAGAAAGTAATCCTTCCGATCCGCAATCTAATTCAAAAGCTCTAAATATGATTTGCTGGTTCAGAGATATTAGTACGGAAGACAAATCTGTTGTGGGAGGGAAAGGGTCCTCCTTGGGCGAGATGTACCAGAATCTGAACAGTAAAGGTGTGCGGATCCCCAATGGTTTTGTAGTTACAGCTAATGCATACGAAGTCTTCCTCAATTCTACAGTATCTTCTGAATACTGGAAAAATATTCCAGTTCATGAATCATTGGAATCAGTTATATCAGAGATACTGGAGTCAGGAACGCTTTGGAATGCTCTGAATATACTTTTTCATAATACTCGTTTTGAAGATCACCTAGAGATGCATGCTTGTGCTGAGTTTGCGCAGAGTTTAGTCAGTTCTACACCAGTACCAGATGTCATCAAGATCGCTATATCTGAAGGGTATAAGGACCTCTGTATTGAGTACGGGGGGGAAGTGGACACGGCAGTGCGTTCTTCTGCCACCCGTGAGGATTCAGAGTTAGCATCTTTTGCGGGTCAGTATGAATCATATCTGAATGTTAGGGGATCAGACAAAATTGCTGAGGCGTGGAAGAAATGCTGTGCCAGTGCATTCGCAGAACGTGCTATTAGCTATCAGCTCGCACGGGAAATGGATCCATTAGAAGGAGCTGTCTCGGTAGTTATTATGAAGATGGTAAGATCAGATATCGCCGCATCGGGAGTGATGTTCACCATGGATCCTGAATCTGGCAACCAGAATGTTATCAATGTCTCATCATCTTTTGGTTTAGGAGAACTATTAGTTCAAGGTACGGTTTCTCCGGACTTTTTTCTGATATGGAAAGAGGGGCTACGTAGAAATCGACCGGCTATAGTTCACCGTTGGCTAGGGGCTAAGGATCAGAAACTTGTTTATTCCACACAAGGGGGTACAACTACGGAAAGTGTGGATGTAGAGGCTGCCCACCGTCGAATGTGGTCCTTGACTACTGATGAGGTAATAGAGTTGGGAAATATGGCTCTGGCCATAGAAGATCATTATGAAAGACCGATGGATGTCGAATGGGCTAAGGACGGTCATAGTGGAGATCTATTTATTGTTCAGGCACGTCCTGAAACTATCCATTCAGGAGAGGCTCATAAGAATATTCTTGAGACATATTCCATGGATAAAGCCCTCATAAAAGAGCTGAATGAAGCAGGGAAAATAATATTAACAGGACAAGCTGTGGGAACACGCATAGGATCGGGAAAGATCAGGGTATATGATGATTACCAAGAAGTAATAGAGAGGAAAAGGCTCCTCAGAAATATGCTTAGGGATGGTATTCCTATAGAAAATATCCCTATTGAAGATCATGTTTTTGATTCTGGAGATGTTTTAGTAACATCTCTCACGACTCCAGATTGGGAGCCAATGATGAAGGAAGCTTCCCTAGTTATTACTGAAAAGGGTGGTCGCACCTCTCATGCCGCTATTGTGGCCAGGGAATTTGGAATTCCAGCGATTGTTGGGTGTGAGGGTGCTACTACAATACTCGAGCCGATGAGCTTGGTGACAGGGTCTTGTGCAGAAGGTGAGGTCGGAGTTGTTTACGAAGGAGAGCACCCTTTCGAGGTGCGAAGAGTTGACCTAGGAGATCTTCCTGATGTTCACACTAAAGTAAAACTCAACGTAGGGTTTCCGTCAAAAGCACTCCAGGATGCTATGCTTCCCAGTGACGGAGTAGGATTGGCTCGCTTAGAGTTCATTTTAACTGCTCAGGTAGGTATTCATCCGTTAGCACTGCTTTATTACGATGAACTCTTAAAATTTCTAGAAACAGGAGATATAGCACCCGAACTAGAGCCCTTCCGAGAGTCAATAGAGGGTTTCGATCACCACGAACTTAATACCCTTTTAGGAGCCATAGAACGTCGTACGCCCACCTATGTTGATCGCCGCCAGTTTTTCGTAGACCAGGTCTATTACGGTGTTGCACTCATATGTTCTGCTTTTTATCCAAGGCCTGTTTTGGTAAGACTTTCAGATCTCAAATCTAATGAGTATCGAGAACTTTTGGGCGGACGTATTTTCGAGCCTCAAGAAGAAAATCCTATGATAGCATGGCGAGGGGCATCACGTTATGTGGATCCACGCTTTTTGCCAGCTTTCGACATGGAATGTGATGCGCTAAGGATTGTACGCCATAAGATTGGGCTAGATAATCTCGAGGTTATGATACCTTTTTGCCGTACTCCAGAAGAAGGCGCTCAGGTGGTACGACAACTTGATCGTCACAAGATTTCTCCTGCATCTGACGTGCCTCTATATCTAATGGTGGAACTTCCTTCTAACATTATCGATGCTGAGAGATTTATTGAAAGCATGCAACTAACCGGGGGGTCTATAGGTTCAAACGACCTAGTACAGACTGTCTACGCTGTTTCTAGAGACGACTTAGAGGACTATAGCAATCCTGTAGATGCCCGTTCTCCAGCGGTAAAGCATATGATTAAGTCTGCAATTGAAAAGTTCACATCCAAAGGATTATCCATAGGAATCTGTGGGCAGGCACCTTCTGATTTTCCTGATGAAGTGCCCCCATTCCTTGTCCATTCTGGGATCACTTCAATTTCTGTTACGCCAGATACTGTAATGAATGTTCGAATGGCTGTAGCAAAAGCAGAATCGGAAATGGATTAGCTGAATTGTAAGAAATAATATGGTTCTATAGGCTCGGATTTTATCTTCGCAAGATTGGTTTAGGGTGTTCGTGCTGCTGTTCCCATTCCAGAACCATACCCTTCAATCTCAATTACTTTGATGATCTCTTTAGTACTGGTATCGATTACCGCAACCGTACCTATGCGTGAGTTGTTACCCAGATTATAACGGGGTGCGTACATGTTCGCGTGTTTGCTATGACCTTCAGACATTTCGAGATTACGGTTGGATATATAAACGAACTTTCCATCGGAAGAAATTGCGGAACCGTGTGGTTGTGCAAGACCGTCACCTTCGATGACTTTAGAAAGAATGCGTTTGTCCATATCGATAACATTCACTGTGTTATTACGATTGTTGCCAACGTAGACCCACTTGCCATCAGGTGTGAAGATTGGATGCCAGGGGGCTGCATTAACAGCGATTGTGTCTACAGGGTTCATATTAGGAGATAGATTGAGATCAAAAATGAGTACTTTAGCAGTTAATTCGGTAGTTCCTACCATCCATCGGCCATCGGGGGAAATAGCGAAATTCACTAAAGTGTGGGGACGGTTGCCTCCCAAATTTGTAAGATTTATTTCCTCGTTTTGAGGATTTAAGGATGCAATCTGATTTACTGCTAAGCTTCCAGTATAGACCATGCCCGTAAAAGGTTGAACTGCTAGAGCATGGGGTCTGGGAAGAAATATCTCTACTTCTTCAAAGGTCATTTCTGAACGTTTTATTACGCCAATTGCCTGAGGTGGTGAAACCGCAGCCATAGAACGTCCTGCGTAGAGATAATCGCTTTTTGGATCGATAGCCAGGAGTCCTGGGCGGATGAAATCTATTCTATCCACTAGATTGTTCTGGCGGTCTAACTTCAGGATCGTATTGGAAGCTATTAGGGATAGATACCAGTATGATCCGTCTGATTCAACAGCTATGTGGTGAGGCGAAGCGTTTTCGGGAAATCCGAAAGATTTAATATCCACATTCCGTACTACCTGATTTGTCTCCATATCGATGATTGATACCAAAGCTTCACTCTGATTAGCTACATATAGAAGTTGATCCGCATCGGCGAACGGTATTTTGCCAGATTCAGAAGGTGCTCCTTGATTGATCCAAGATTCTATTAAGGAAATCTCATTATCAGTTAGACTCTTGGCATCCAGTTCGAGTGGGTGGGGACCACCTACGAGATTGGTAATAAGCTCGATAAGCAGTGAATGAGAGGAGTCATATGCTATGATGGCTTCACCTTCATCTGATCCTGCGATCAAACTTTCCCACGATTCTAGACGAAGGCCTCGAGCTGCGTTAGGTCCAGTGTGACAACTTACACATTTAGCATTAAAGACACCCTGTACATCACTGTAACGCACGTTTGCTAATTGAAAATCATCTGTATTACTGTCCAAGGTTGTAGAAGGTTTGACAGCTGCTATCAAAGCCATATTTCCTAAGATTATTATGCAAAACAGGAAACTATTTGCGATATTCACATCAGCTCTCTCTAACTCAACAGAATTGAAAAACCTGGGACAGTGTCATGGTCCTATGATATAAAAGGTTAATACCTTGAAACTTTAGTTCAAAGATTTAACCATACTTTGGTACAAATATGAAACAAATTCACAGAAAATTAGAATAGGATCATCCTAAAAACATTGTGGAAAATGGTAGCTCTCGTGAGAACATAGATATTTCCCTAGGGGAATCAGAACCTATAAGTGAAACCTCAGAAGAAATAACAGTTGAGCCCACAGAGACAGAAGATCTTCCTTCACGGCATTTTAATAGTGATGGGTCTGAGTGGATAGTACGTGTTGTTGGTCAGACTTCTACAGGATCAGCTTCGGATTCTGGTGCCAGGCTTCTACATCTTATTTTTTATAGATCTGAAAATCCCTTGGTGGCACAGTATGATCTGATCACACCCTGTAAATCTATAGATGACCTGCACGATTTAGATCTAGAAAACCTGCTTTCACTAGCGGAATCTTCTTGATCTTTGGTTATCTGTGTATTTAACAATTATCAAGGTAGATTCATCTAAAAGTACTACTGATTACTATTCAAAAATTAAATATGGTAGCCCCAATGATCATACGCTTAGCTTTTGCACTTAGTGCTTTAGTGGTTCTGAGTACACCCGGGACTGGACAAGAACGGGCAATTTTAGATCCGAGTGCCACACGCATTACTCTTAGTGATGCCATCATACAGGCTCTTTCCAGGAGCCCACTTTTAGCTCAATCAGAGCAATTAGTTATTAATGCTCAAGAATCTAAAAGGATGGCATTAGGATCATTTATACCCACACTTTCTACTAGCTCAGGAATGTCTGTCAGGAGTACAGAAAGATTTGATGTTGGAACAGATAGACTAGTGTCGGGAAGTTCCAACTTCTACAACGCTGGATTAAATGCTCGCTACGACATTTTCCGTGGCGGTCAGAGATTCTCAGAACTCGGAAGAGCTAGAGCTGGTTTCACAGCGGCAGAAGCTCAGCGTGAGGATCAGCGCTTTGCAGTTATTCTTCAGGTTAAGAATTTATTCTTCCAAGCTCTTCGGCAAGAGGAACTTTTAGAGGTTGCAAATCTCCGTGTGGATCAGGCAAACAAAATACTAGAGATGACCCGAACTCAGTTTAGGGTTGGTGTAGGGACGGTGTCGGATACATTGAGAGCTCGTCTTGAACTGATTAATGCTCGTCAGGTTGTACTCAACTCGGAAATTGCAACACGAGCAGCCCGGTTCAGCCTAGGCCGACAAATAGGGGAGCCTGAACCGGTGATTCCGGTTGTCACAGATGATCTTACCCCGAAACCACTCCCCATGACTGATACAGAATTGCTCCAGATAGCTGAATATCAGGCTCCTTCAGTTTTAGCGGCTGAAGCTGCTACAACTGTAGCAAAGAAGGAGTATTCATTTTTTAAGAAAGCATATATTCCTAGCCTTAGTTTAACTAGTGGGTATGGCTGGGCTAATCAAGGTGCTTCTTTTAATGGAGGAGTTGGGAGTTGGAATCTCAACTTCAACCTCAGTTATCCACTTTTCAACGGATTCAGTCGTAAGGCTAATGTTGTACGAGCGGAATATTCTACGCGCTTAGCACGGCTTGAAGAAGATGATACCAGGTTGGCTTCTTACCAGGCAGCTGATGCATCGCTGAGAGCTTTAGAGGTGGCTGAGATGGCTATAGAGATAGCTGAGGAAGCAGTGAGTGTGGCAGAGGAGGATCTTAGGATTACAAGGATAAGGTATGAAGCTGATGTGGCAATAATATTGGACGTCATCACAAGCCAGATTGCTGCGGATCAAGCCAGGGTTGATCTGGTGAATGCACGTTATGATTATGTTCTAGCACGTGCGGATCTCGAGGCAATTTTGGGGAGGGATATGTGAGCGAGCTAATAATCCAGACCGATGGCCTAAAGAAATACTATATACTTGGTTCTGAAACAGTTCGAGCTCTGAGGGGGGTTAATATAGAGATCAACTCGGGCGAGTTTGTATCCATTATGGGTCCGTCAGGAAGCGGCAAGTCAACCTTAATGAATCTTATAGGATGCTTGGACACACCTACTGAAGGCCAATACTGGCTCAATGGCATTCAAGTTAGCGACCTGTCTGACGACGATCTTGCTCGTATTCGTAATCAAGAGATCGGTTTTGTATTTCAAACTTTTAATCTTCTGCCAAGAGCTACGGCGCTACACAACGTCGAACTTCCTTTGATATATGCTGGTGTCGGTGCCAAAGAACGGAGACAAAGGGCTAAAGAGAAACTAGAGTTAGTGAAACTTGGAGACCGTATGGATCACCGTCCCCCTGAGCTTTCCGGAGGACAGCGACAGAGGGTAGCGGTTGCTAGGGCTCTAATTAACAACCCAGCCCTGCTTCTTGCGGATGAGCCCACCGGGAATCTTGACTCTGTAACAGGGGAAGAGATGATGGCTGTTTTAGTGGATCTCAATAATAGTGGACAGACTATTGTATTAGTAACTCATGAAAAAGATATTGCAGCCTACTCTAAGAGACAGATTCATCTCCACGATGGCATAGTATCTAAAGATTTCTTGCACGATAAAGCAGGGGTACAGGCATGATTTGGAATAGAATGATCATATCCTTTGGGGTTGTGCTTCTAGTGATGGCATGCACTGAGACTGAAGCTGATGATGAACCAGATATCCAAACAGCAGCCGTAGAGCTAGGGGATCTGATGATCAAAGCTGAGGCCACTGGAAATGTGGAGCCTATCCGTGAGGTAGAGGTAAAATCTAAGGCTTCGGGGGATATTCTGAGTATATATGTTGATGTTGGTGATCAGGTTGAGTCTGGGGCACTTCTTGCGGAGATCGATCCACGTGATGTGAGAAATGCGTCTGAGCAGTCTGAAGCTGACTTGGAAGTTGCCCAGGCCCGCCTAGAGATCGCACGTGCTCAACTTGAGCGTTCCGAAGAACTTTTAGGCTCTGGTGTGATTTCAGTACAAGAACACGAGAGCAAAAACCTTGAGTATGCGAACGCCCGGGCCACACTAGTTAAAGCACAAACCAACTATGAACTTGCTCAATTGCGTCTGGGAGATGTGACAATAAGGGCACCGATGGCTGGAACCATTCTCGAGAAGAATGTTGAGGAAGGCCAAGTGATCCAGTCAGCTTCTCAGAACGTTTCTGGCGGTACTGTTCTCGTGGTCATGGCTAATCTGGAACAAGTACAAGTACGTACTCTTGTTGATGAAACTGATATGGGAGAAATACGTGATGGAATGCGGACTTCTGTAGTAGTAGAGGCTTATCCAGATAGTGTTTTTATAGGTAAAGTCGAGAAGATTGAACCTCAAGCCGTAGTTCAACAGAATGTGACCATGTTCCCAGTGATTGTGAGTATCGATAATAGCTCTAGGCTTCTTAGACCTGGGATGAATGCTGAGGTGGAAGTCGAGATTGCCAATGCTAATTCTGTATTCTTGGTACCTAATACAGCTGTTGTGACTCCGCAAGAAGTTCAAGCTGCAGCTGTGGTTCTTGGACTTCCAGAGGATGCTGTCGACATGCGAAGTATGTTTTCTGGTATGCGTGGTGGGTCTGGGCCTAGGGGTGGAAATTCGGATGCTAGACCTGGACGCAGTGGCGAATCCACGGCTTCGGAAAGTGAGCAGGAAAGACCAGGGGTGGTTAGGGGTGATAGGGTTGGACGTGGACGGGATATGTCTCTATCAGGTAGTCGGGGTCAGATGGAGGGCAGATTGACAGGTAGAGACTATAGGGCTGCTGTTTTATTCGTGGTTGAAGATTCTGGGGAGATTGAACCACGGGTTGTGATGACAGGTCTGAACGATTGGGATTATACCCAAGTGGTGAGTGGTGTAAAGAGTGGTGAAAGGGTAGCCCTTGTCGGAGCTGCTCAACTCAGGGCGGCACAGGATGAATTTATACAGAGAATCCGTTCCCGCACTAATCCTTTTGGGGGTAGCTAAATTGTGATCCAGCATCGGTGTTCAGCAATCGCAGAGTTATTTTAGTAATGTTGATCAAAGAGATCCTGCGAGTAGCATTGACGGCGATCCGAGCGAATGTGCTCCGATCATTTCTGACGACCTTAGGAATCATAATTGGTGTATCTGCTGTCATCGCTATGGTAGCACTTGGAGAGGGAGCCCAGCGTCGTATAGAGGAACAGATATCCAAAATGGGCACCAATGTCCTAACGATCCGAGCTGGACAACGGCATTGGGGAGGAGTAGCCACAGGTGAAACCGAAGACCTCACAGTGGAAGATGCCGAGGCTCTACGAGATCGAAGTGGAGGAACGCTTAGCATATCTCCAGAATTAAGTTCACGCGTACAACTAGCTTATCTCCGTTGGAATTCCAACAACCAAGTACGTGGTGTATGGCCTGAATATTTCGGTATGTACAATCTTAATATTGAACATGGTGAGATGTTTGATCAGGGCCATGTCCAGGGCAGGAGGCGTGTGGCCATACTTGGATCAGCTGTAGCTGAAGAGTTAGGGACTACGGGATCCCTGCTTGTTGGGAATAAAATCCAAATACGGGGGCAGCCATTCGAAGTCTTAGGTGTTCTAGAAGAGAAGGGTGATGCTGGTTGGTTCCGACCAGACGACGAAGTGTTTATACCGACCTCTACCGCTCAGTTCAGAGTTTTCGGTGGCCGCCGAAGGCTTTCTTCAATATATGCACAGGTTTCGTCAACAAATGCTATGGATGCTGCTTTTGCTGATATAGACCGAATACTTAGGCGTGAGCACAAAGTCAGGCCAGGTGACAACGCTGATTTCAGCATTCGTAATGCGAGTGATTTGATTGGTGCCTTCACCGCGACCACCCAGACATTCACTATGCTGTTAGCGGGCATTGCTGCTATAAGCTTGATCGTTGGCGGTATTGGTATCATGAACATTATGCTGGTAAGCGTGACGGAAAGGACGCGTGA
The DNA here is from genome assembly GCA_002346625.1 of Gemmatimonadales bacterium UBA2989. Classification (GTDB taxonomy): domain Bacteria; phylum Gemmatimonadota; class Gemmatimonadetes; order Longimicrobiales; family Gaopeijiaceae; genus UBA6934. Next base: position 61,890 of record DEAF01000010.1, on the reverse strand, counting down.
AATTGGCATCCGAAAAGCTCTAGGTGCTACCAAGAAAGCTATTCTTTTTCAGTTTCTTATAGAGGCTCTGGTGTTGTGTTTTATGGGTGGAATTCTAGGTGTTATAGTTGGTGTTGGGGGAGCAGAAGTTCTTAGTCGAATAGCTAATTGGGATACGGTAGTGGTGCCAGAAGCAGTGCTCACAGCTCTTGGATTTTCAGCTGGCATAGGGTTGTTTTTTGGTATCTGGCCAGCTCAACGTGCAGCCAAGCTTAATCCCATTGATGCGTTACGATACGAGTAAATACAGCATCACTGTTAAGGGTTGTTTTTAACGGCTTTCTGAGATTTGCTTAAGCATCTCTTGACGTTGTGATAGGACGTTAATGAGGAGTCCATTGAACAAAGGATCTGTAGGTGCTAGGCGTAATGCTTCTTGACTTGCGACGAGAAGCCCCTCAAGTGCTTCCACACGGTTTAGGGGGTCATCCATCTGATTCTCATCATCCTTGTCGGAAAATTGGCGGAAGTGTAAAAGAGCTTGCATGTATGCTTGCTCGGCTAATACCACAGCACGAGCTGCTTCATCGGCAGTCTCTATCTCTGGTGTAGAAGCTATGATCTTATCAAGGGACAATGCATTGGATGTCTCATCTTTTCCTATATTCAAGCCAAAACCGGCTCCTCCTAGAAACAGTAATATAGCTGCTGTGGCTTGGATCCAAATCGGCAATGCGGTTATACCGAAACGACGAAACCTCTCTTGTTTATTGCGGATCAATCCCTCGTTTACCAGGCGTGTTTCTAGAGACTCCCAATTGTCTGGAGATGGCCTAAGGGCAGCTAGCTCTAGCAAGTTGTGAGATTGAATCCGTAATTCGTTAAGTTCCTCTGAACAACGTGTGCATGATTTCAGGTGCGCTCGCTCGCTGGGACTGGGACGTTCGTCGACCAGGTAAGCCAGCTTTTCGCTGCTCAGATGCTCCATGTTTCGGATTCCTCTCGATTATCTTGTGTATTTAACGACTTAAGCAACTCCCTCATTTTCCCTCGGGCCTTGAATAGTTGGGACTTGGATGTCCCAGCTGCTGTTCCTAGCATTTTTCCGATCTCATCGTGCGTATAGCCCTCCACATCGTGGAGGATTATGACTTTACGCATTCCTCCAGGCAGGCGGTCCAGGGCCCACTCTAATCTCTGTGCAAGTAATGCATCGCTTGAAGGTGTTTCTGATGCCACAATTGTTTCTGTTATGGGTACCTCTCTTTTTTGCCTGGATTCAGCTTTTCTCATGGCCTGCAAGGCTGAATTCACAGCGATTCGGTGTATCCAGGTTGAGAATCGTGCTTCTCCACGAAACTTTGGCAAAGCACGGATAGCTGATATCCATGCTTCTTGTGCACAATCATTCCCTAAATCATCATCTCCTGCGATTCTACGTACTACGGCATATACTCTAGGGGAGTAACGCTCATACAGTGAGCGTATGGCAGAGCCATCACCCTGGATGGCTTTTCGTATCAATTGAGATTCGTTCATAATTTAAGTACTTAAATATTCCTAACTTTTGATGTTGATTTAGCTATTTAGGGTTGTCCGGATAGTGCATATTTAGATACGGTGTCGCTTATTATATAGTTCCCATATCTCATGAAATATAAATATTTTGAATTTTTAGAATAAATTTATAATCCATATTTACCCTATAGGAGAATATGTTATTCTCGATCAATCTAGAATAGAAAGGGCTACTATCTTGATCACTTGCTTAAGTAACAATCGGCTATACTGAGGCTTTATGGGTGACAAATTGCAGTTTCTACCAGGAGCTACGCACTTGGAGTGCACATATACTGGGGATACCGTAGAAAGCGAATCTCTCCAAGGCCTTTCGGTTGCCGGGAAACCATATTTTGCACGTTACGATCTGAGTTCTTTACGTTCTAGATTACATCTATCAGATCTATCAGGAAAACGATCAGATCTATGGCGGTATGAAGAGGTGTTACCGGTTCGTAACCGAGATTTCCAAATATCTCTGGGAGAGGGATGGACACCACTGTTGGATTCTCCTCGCCTTGCATCTCGAATGGGTGTCGGAAGGGTATGGATCAAGGATGAAGGACAGAACCCTACTGGTAGTTTCAAGGATCGTGGTCTTTCTTTAGCAGTTTCTAGAGCTAAAGAATTAGGAGCCACTGAACTTGCACTTCCTTCCGCTGGCAATGCTGGTAGTGCAGCAGCTGCCTACTGTGCGGCGGCAGGTATTCCGGTCCATGTGGTTGTGCCTATGGACACACCTTCTCCTATCCTTGCTGAGATAAGATCGCTTGGGGCAGATCTCCAACTTCTTAATGGTCTAATCACAGATTGTGGACGGTTAGTGAAAAAGGGGGTAGAAGATCATGGCTGGTTTGATCTATCTACCCTAAAGGAGCCTTATCGAGTGGAAGGCAAGAAGACTATGGGCTACGAAATCTTCGAACAGCTCGGAGGGCGTCTGCCAGATGGAATAGTATATCCAACCGGCGGAGGAACGGGTCTCATCGGGATGTGGAAGGCGTTCGATGAAATGGAAACGCTTGGTTGGATTGGCCCAGAGCGCCCTAAGATGTTTTCAATTCAAGCTGCTGGATGTGCTCCTATGGTTCTTGCATGGGAACGTGGAGACTTGGAGGCCGCTACTTGGGATAATGCGGCAACCTATGCATCGGGCCTCAGGGTTCCAGCCGCTGTTGGAGACTTTTTGATTCTCCGTGCTGTGCGTGAGTCTGGAGGAGCGGCTGTAGCTGTAACAGATCATGATATGTCAGATTGGGTAGATATAATTGGTAAGGACACCGGTATTTTTGCTACTCCTGAAGGTGGAGCGGTAGCCGCTGCAGTTCCTGTACTTATGGAAATGGGGGCTCTCGATTCCAATGCTGAGGTAGTGCTTTTTAATACTGGCAGCGGGCTCAAATATGCTGGTGCTTCCCCTATTATTTAATCATTATGGGATTTGGCTGGCTTATACTCTGGTTTATTCTTGGCGTTATCGCTGTATATGCTTGGATATCAATGCGTATTCGAATAAGGAAATCATTGAAAATCACACCCCCGCAAATCGATGATGACAAAATCCGGCGTATCGAAGATACCGGTGTTTTTCTGACCGATGATCCGTCACCTCTAGACCTGGATAAGATCCGTGAGGAAGAAGAAGATTTTTGGGAACAGAGTTGGGAAGTTCCTGAATAGAGATGGTGGTTCCTTACGGGAATAAATGTTAGAATTATCCCCACTCAACCCTAAGGAAGAGAAAATATGAGTAATGTAAGAAAAAACTTAACCATATTAATAACTCTACTGATCCCCTTACTAGGATGTGCTGGTTCAGTACAGGAAAGAGGATCAGCTATAGGGCTTTGGAAGCCGGAGGATTGTGGAAAAATAAGTGCAGCATCCGGATTTTTCTTGCTAGCAGCTGGGGACTTACTAGAAAAATCAGATGGAATGCGAAATGCAGGTGATGAAGAAGGTGCAGATAAAATGGCTCAAGGCGCCATATATTTTTCACAGTTAGCTGCAGATTATGCAAAAAATTTTGAAGCTTACTGCAAGAGATAAATGAGAACATTTCGTAATTGCAACTACGGAATCGGTCACGGGTTACTAAGGACTCTGTAGTAAAAGCCTGGCAGGAAGACAGGTCTACGGCTTATAGGTCTATCATCTTTCTGATTGGCACGCTGAACCCATAGGCCTTCATTGAGTGCAATACTCCCTCCCAGGGAATGAGCATCAGCTAATCTCCAATCCACCCCTAAAGGAATTCTGAGTAGCAGTGCTCTGCCTGTTCGCTCAATATGATCTTTAGGGTATGCATTTACCCCCCATATACCAATTCCTAAGAATGGCTGGAGTTTACGATTTCCCAGGTACTGTTTTCCAGTGACTGCTAAGCTCACATCCTTAAAATCGAATGTGGCTAAGTTTAAGTCTAGACTGCGGTTACCCCGGCGTAACTCAAAAGAGATACCCCATGATCCGATTCCTCCAGCTGTAACTCCGATCCGAAATCCCATTTGGTCTTTTTCGTACGGAGATTGGGCACCAATATGCGAAGGAGCATAAGCCAGGCTGCTGGAAATCAGGTAAAAAATTAAGAGATGATGAATAATAGGTAGATGGCCGAAGGACTTAGTAGTTAAGTGGAAGTTCATGCTAGAAAGTTACTCTCATTCCTGTAAAGAACGATCTCCTAGGACCGGGATCATAGAAGCGCCCCCCGAAAGCGTTCACTGTAATTGCCGCTGCGTAGATCTTGTTGAAGAGATTGGTAACTCCAGCGAAAGGAGACAATACCATTCTGCCTAAGTGCAACTCATTCAGACCTGTACGCAATTCCCAGAGGGAATAAGAAGAACTGAACTCGCTGTTAGAGTCGTTTGCTGCGATTCCTCCGACATAGTCACCTCTGATCTCACCGAACCATGATCCTTTTGTCATTCTGAGTAAGCCGTCCAGTCGGTGTCTTGTTAGTCCAGGAATCTTGTTGCCGTTGAACACCTTACCATCGCTATTGCCCGGCACAAAATCTGTAAAAATTGCATCCACAAATGTGTATGTAACTTTAGTATAAATGTTTTTGGGAAGTATTGCGTGAATTGATCCTTCCAATCCTTGATACTTGGATGATCCGCTGTTACGGAAAAATGTACGACCTGGTTGAGACTCTTCTTCGAATGGTACGAGCTCATTGGTTCGTCTGGTTATGAACATATTGCCTTCGTAACCCAAAAAGGTTTTAAGTTGACCTCTGATCCCTATCTCTCCGCTAACACCTTTCTGTGGCTCCAGATTAGGATTGAAGCCACCGTCGCCACCAGGACGATTTACAAGTTCTGTAGTAGATGGTGTGTCCAATAATGTAGCTACGTTTCCATAGAGATTTAAATTTGGATTAACCCGTATGTCTATTCCTAACGTGGGACTGATAGCCTCCATGGTTCGTTTCCCGGACTCGTTAGGATTTTCATCTGTGATCAAATGATCGTCTGCCTCGAAATGGAAGCGATCATAGCGCAGACTTCCTAATGCCCAAAGTCGCTCAGACAGTGGTGTCCTAATCTGAACAAAAAGACCAGTGGCTGATACGGTTTCGAGTTGATCTAAAGTTAAAGCTCCTCTTGCACCTCCGTTGTTTTCAAAGTTCAGGCGATTGTCTCGCTGAAAGTCCACGTCGATTCCGGCTGTCCATGTCATCTTACTGTCTTGGTCGGAAGTCTGTGAGGTTATGGCCATTCGTCCTCCCCAGGCTTTGCGTTCTAAGTCTATGATCCTAGGAGGAATCGGATTGTCCATATTCCTAAATAAACCCCATCCCGATATTCGGGTGCTTAAATTTCCAAGAGATCCTGACCATGCAACTCCCAGTTGCCCTTGGTGGACAGATTTACCGGATTTCTGCTTCACATTGAAACTCCTGGCCGATAGAAGCCCTGCTTCCAGATCTGAACGATTTAATTGGCCAGGATTTTCTCCGTCCAGATCAAACATATTCGCTGTCACACTAAGAGACCCTCCAGCCAATTCAGTGCGTATCTGTGTGTTTATATTGAGTCGATCTGCGCCTCCAAAGAAATCCGATGGGTTATTAGGATGTATGCGGAATCCATCGTAAGAAAGATTAGCGATGTTAATTAGATAAGAGGTCTTGTTGGACGTTCCTGACGTGGTGCTCTGTAGGCGCAATAGGCCGTTTCCACCTGAGATTGCTTTAATTTCCTGTTGTATAGGAACATCAGCTGGCTGTACAGTCTCAAAGCTAATCACCCCTCCGCCTCCGTTTCCGTAAATTGCGGAGGCTGGTCCTCGTATAATTTCTGCTCGTCCCAGTGACCCAATGTCTAGATGGTCTAGGGTGGATTGTCCGTCTGCCAAGGTTGCCGGAATGCCATCCACGAAGATCTTTATGCCGCGCACTCCGAACTGTGCTCGTGCCCCTAGTCCGCGTATAGATATACGTTCACCTACCGTATAGTTATAGCGATTTTGCACTTGCACACCAGGGATGCCTTGGAGGGCTTCTTCTAGTGAAAATCCGGTATTGCCGAGCTGAAGATTTCGTTGCCCCTGGACCGAGACTGCAAAAGGTATCTGTCCTATCGCATCGGTGCCTCGGGTTATTGTTACAACTACGGAATCGAGTGGTACTACGCTGTCCGGATATTCCTGAGCAAAAATGACGTTAATGATTCCACTGAATAAGGTGATAGCTAGGATCAATATACCTGTCTGCCAAGTTTTTGAGCTCAGGACACAATTATAAGTCATAGGTATTAGTCGGTTTTCTACACCACATAATTTTATATTGCTTTCCATACAAACTTTTTTCGTTTACCAAGAATACTGCCGAGTTTACACCATCGTTGGCGAGATAGTTTAGGACTTAAGTAAGTTGCTTGTCAGTGGAATTAGATTTATCCAAACTCCTAGGACAGATGACTTATAAGAGTCTGCTACTGTAAGTATTGGTATTAGTTTTGCAGTTAAAAGTTTATTTTAGATAATTCTCTAATTGAAAATGATACGGATAATATGGTGGCAGAACATCCTATAAATATAGTAGACCTAATACGTGTTTGGGCTACCAATAGAAAAAGTCCTGTAGATATAAGGACTGATATACTGATTATATCAGTCTTACTGTCTTCACTTGTCCTGGGCGGATTTAATCCCATTCTTGGCCAGAGACGTGGTTTCCAGCCTGAGGACTATTACAAAATTGTAACAGTGGATGACGTATCCGTGTCGCCTCCTGGAGATCTAGTGGCTTTCACGGTGACAACCATTATTGAGGATGAGAATAGGCGACAGCGTGAGATTTGGATGCAGTCGCTTGAAAACGGACTTCCTGCTGGTGATGCATATCGGTTTACTGATCCAACGGAAGATTCCCATTCTCCGATATGGTCACCTGATGGATCTCTTCTATCCTTCACTTCAAAGCGTGGGAAAGATGAAAATTCAACTTGGTTTGTAAGAGTGACGGCAAAAGGTGGAGAAGCTTTTCATATTGATGGTGTAAGAGGTAATCCTGTATGGTCGCAAGACGGTCAGTGGATAGCCTATCTGTCTAGTCCAGAAAACCTGTCAGTGGTAGAAAAAGAAGGATGGGTGGCACCTGATGCCATTTCGAATAATGTAAACCCCGAGCGTTTCGATGGCAGGGTTATAACGTCATCACGCTATAAAAGTGATGGAACGCTTACATTTTTGCCTCATCCATCTGTCAAAGATGTTGAGGATCTCTATCTAGTTTCTGCTAATGGCGGAGTCCCTCGCCAATTAACAGATCTGCCCTTTGATAAATCTTCTGTGACTTGGTCTTCTGATGGCAACGTTCTTTTTTTCACTGGAGACGAGCTACAGAACGATGAAGACAACAGAAATCTTACTCAGGACATCTGGGTTGTACGTGTCACTGATGGATCAGTAGCTAAAATCACTGCCAACCCAGGATCCGAAAGATCACCATCTCCTTCTCCAGAAGGGAGACGTCTAGCATTCCATTACATGTCTGAACGGTTAGGGCATAGGGATATCATGGTTGTGGATATCGGATCAGATGGCCGTTTCAAAAGTTCTCCTGTAAATCTTACTGTGAACTGGGATCTAGACCCTGGTTTTCCGCAATGGACTGCAGACGGAACGGGTATCCTATTTGAAGCATCAACAGGAGGGGATCGTCATCTCTTCCGAGTACCCGCTTCTGGAGGCCCTGTCACTCAAGTCACCCGTGGCGAACGACGTCTGAGTAGCATTTCATTCTCAGAGCGCGGTCACATAATGGCCTATGTAGCTACTGATGCCGTGAATCCTACTGAACTATTTATTGCACGTGGGGATGGTACCGGAGAACGTCAAGCGACCATGCTGAACCAATATTGGATGTCTGATGTTGCCCTGGTAACACCTGAACATATCACTTGGACTGTAAGTGATAGTGTGAAGATCGAAGGATGGGTTATTAAACCAGTAAACTATTATTCTACTCCTGATACTATTCACCAACCAGGTCCGAAGTATCCCCTGATCTTGAAGATCCATGGAGGGCCTCATGGTGCATATGGCAATACGTTCTTTCCTACGTTCCATGTTTTGTCAGCATCGGGTTTCTTTGTCCTATACTCCAACCCTAGAGGATCGAGCGGATACGGTCATGACTTCAAATACTCTACGAGAGGGCAGTGGGGTATTATGGACAGTGAAGATTTCCTGTCGGGGATAGATTCAGTATTGGCTAAGTACCCCGATGTGGATCCCATGAGACTCGGAGTCTCTGGGGGAAGTTATGGGGGGTACATGACTAACTGGCTTACTGCTACCTCAGATCGCTTCCATGCTGCAGTTACTTCTCGATCTATATCTAATTGGGAGAGTTGGTGGGGATCCTCGGATGCCCAGGAGCTGACCAGACAGGAATTCTATGGGCAACCTTGGGAGCGGAGAGATCTATATAGGCGTCTATCTCCTATCTCTTATGTTGAAAATGTTACTGCTCCTACTCTGATTATTCACAGCGAGCAAGATTTTCGAACACCTATTGGTGACGGAGAACAATGGTTTATGTCTCTTAAGAAATTGGGAGTTCCTGTAGAGATGGTTCGCTATCCAAGATCCTCACACGGCTTGTCGAGAACAGGTGAGCCGTGGCTATTGGTAGATCGGCTAGAAAGGATCCGTAGTTGGTTCCATTACTGGCTTGTTAATGAAAGATCTGCTGTAAAGTTGAATTAATAGTAACGTTGGAGAAGAGATTTGAATCATTGCTACGAACCTATGCTGGGGTTTTCTCAGGAAATATTCTGTGCTCGGCGCAAGAAGATTTTCGAGAATATGGAAGGATCGGTAATGGTGCTTCCAGCAGCACCTGTGAGCATGAAATCAAGGGATACAGAATTCCGTTACAGAGCGGACAGTGAATTATTCTACCTTACTGGAGTAGTAGATCCTGGATCTCTAGCTGTTTTAAATCCCAACGGAGACAGTGGTAGTTTTGTGCTTTTTATCCAACCTCGGGATGAGGAAAAAGAGCGTTGGGATGGCAAAAGATTGGGGCTAGATGAAGCTAAAGATATTTTTTGTGCTGACGAGGTATATTCTTTGGAAGATCTCGAAAAATACCTACCACGATTATTGTCGCCAGCCGAAACAATTTTTTTTCGGCTCGGATCTGGATCTCGCATAGAACAACTTGTCATACAATCTCTTACTACAGCTAGAATAGGACGTTCTCGCAGAATTTTAGGACCACAGTCAGTAGCGGATCCCGGAATGGTATTGGATCCTATGCGTATCGTTAAGGATCCAGAAGAGGTGGAAAGAATACGCCAAGCTGCGGTTGTGACCGTCCAAGCTTATCAGGAAATGTTACCTGCTATTCGACCGGGAGTGGGAGAATGGGAGATCGAGGCAGTACTTGATTCAGAATTCCGAAAGAGGGGTGCCTGGGGCCCAGCATATACTACAATTGTCGGATCTGGATCTAATTCCACTATCCTCCACTATGTTTCTAACAATTGTACTCTTGAAAATGGGGATCTTGTTTTGGTGGATGCAGGTGCTGAGGTAGATCTCTATAATGCTGATATTACTAGGACTTTACCGATATCGGGACGTTTCTCGGATAGGCAGAATGATATTTATGAGATAGTGCTTTGTGCAAACCGTGAGGCAATTGAAACTATTCGTCCTGGTGTCAGTGTGGATCAAATACATCTGAATTCTCTAGATGTGTTGATTCAAGGTCTTATGGAATTGGGCATTCTCAATGGCGATAAAGACAAAATCATTGAGGACGAGATCTATAAGCCATTTTTCCCGCACCAGACTTCGCACTGGTTAGGTTTAGATGTTCATGATGTTGGAGATTATACGTTTGGAAAAAAGCCACGCATTCTAGAACCTGGGATGGTCCTAACAGTTGAACCTGGTCTTTATTTTATCCCAAGCCCTGTTAGTTCCATTGAAGTTAAAGATGAAGTTTTATCTGAATATATAGGGATAGGTGTAAGGATTGAGGACGATGTCTTGGTGACATCCGATGGCAATGAAGTACTTACTGCATCCTTGCCTGTAACTGCTGAAGAAATCGAATCTCTAGTTGGATCTATTAGAGATTAATTATGAATATGTCACAGATGAATTGTAACGAGGTCACAGATTCCTCGAAGTTGAATTTAGCAGAAAGACTCCGAAGACCTGGCTCAGTTACTACGATAGAGCTTCGTCCTCCCGAAAAAGATATTATAGAATCATCGGATACTAATAGGTTGGCTACTATTAACTATTCCATGCAAGATCTAGTTCTTAATGATTTTTTTGTGTTTCTCACAGATCAGGCTGTGGGGTTGAGTGAAGAGGAGAGCTTGTCTTATTTGGAAGCCAACATGGGCTCTGAAATTCCAATCTCACGATTTGTCCCCTTTCTAACTTGTAAACACACTTTAGAATACTGCCTAAATTTTGCTGATCGAGCCCATTCTCTCGGATGCAAATCCATAGTGGTAGTGGGTGGCGATAAGTCGGTCGGTTTACCTAGGTGTGTCCCTCACTCTTATTTTCTCCGTGAGCAGATCCGGAAACGTCAACCTGAAATTTCCCTGGGTGGCTGGATTAACCCACACAAAGATTTATTAAAACAGATAGATTATCTGACCTCAGGAGATTTTTTAGCAGATTTCTATCTAACACAGATTGTATCACATCACAGTGTGGATTTAGTAGCGGAATTCCTCGAAGAGTGTGATAAGCGTAATGTGAAAATTCCAGGTTTGTTTGGTGTCTTCTACTATTGGAATGCTAAACCTGTAACCTTGAAGAGGTTGGATGATTTTTTACCAGTTCCTATTGATGAACTTACCCGTGAGTTCGATGCTGGAGATACACCAGAAGCAGTGGTAGTAAGAACTATCAGAGCACTTAAGGGTGTCGGCGCTAAGAATATCTACCTGAGCAACCTTGGCTATAAGCGAGTACATGACCGTCTTAAAAAAATTTTAGAACAATCCTCTGTCATCTAAAGAAAGAAATCTGCTAGGATTCCTATAAAATTATGAATCCTTGTTCCCAGGATCGTAATCCAAATTAGGTAGTAGCCATTGCTCGGCTTCTTTGATTGTTATCGACCTACGATTTGCATAGTCAGCTACTTGGTCATGACCTATGCGTCCGACCCCAAAATAATGGGCATCTGGATGGGCAAGGTACCATCCTGCTACGGAGGAACTAGGTAGCATAGCATAACTTTCTGTCAGGTGTACTCCGACTTTATGTTCTGCGTCCAGCAAATCAAAGAGGGTTCTCTTTTGGGTATGATCTGGGCAAGCCGGATAGCCAGGAGCCGGTCGGATTCCCGTATAATCTTCTGCTATAAGTTCTTCGTTTGATAGTCTCTCGTTCTTAGCATATCCCCAGAGCTCAGATCTAACCATCTCATGCATACGCTCTGCTAGTGCTTCTGCTAAACGATCTGCCAGTGCTTTAGCCATGATGCTTTCGTAATCGTTCCCTTCTTTTTCCAAAGATTCACACAACTTATCCAGACCTATTCCTGCTGTTACTACAAAGGCACCCATATGGTCTTGGATTCCTGAATCTTTGGGTGCGACAAAATCAGAAAGGCATAAGTTTGGACGGCCAGGTTGCTTTGAAAATTGTTGCCGGAGTCCGTAGATCGTCTTCCACTGATTATTTTTGTCTTGAATCTCAATGTCGTCCCCAACACTTTGGGCTGGAAACAGACCAGATATAGCAGTTGCACGGATAAGTTTATTTTCCACGATTCTATCTAGTAGCTTTAATGCGTCGTTGTACAGGTTATTAGCAGGATCTCTGGTATCTAATGATTCCAAAACTGCGGGGAAATTTCCTTTGATCTCCCAGGCCTGGAAAAAGGGAGTCCAGTCGATGTAATCTAGTAGTTCAGATATAGGATATTCTTCAAAAAAATGAATTCCAATATCTTGGGGAATTACCAATCCGTTGTTATCCCAGTTGACATCTAATCTATTATCTCGTGCTTTCTCTAGTGGGATCAGGCGTGATTTTTTGCTCTTAGCAGCGTGATTTTTGCGCTCAAGCCTGTAGGTATCCTCTAAATCTTTAATGAATTCTTCGCGACTATCCTCATTAAGGATTTTACGGAGTACGGGTACACATCGTGACGCATCTGTAACGTGGATTGTTGGACCATGATAATTCTCATCAATTCTGACTGCAGTATGCTTGCGAGATGTGGTGGCCCCTCCGATTAACAGAGGGAGATCGAAGTCCAAGCGTTCCATCTCAGATGCCACATGGGCCATTTGGAACAACGATGGTGTGATTAGCCCGCTCAGGCCGATAGCATCAGCTTTCTGATTTTGTGCTTCTCCGAGAATAGTTTGGGCTGGAACCATAACACCCAGATCTACTACCGTATATCCATTACACTGCAGTACTACTGAGACTATATTTTTACCTATATCATGCACGTCTCCCTTTACTGTGGCCAATATAATCTTACCTGCAGACTTTATACTTTTTCCATTTGTATTTTCAGCATCAATAAAGGGTTCCAGATGAGCAACTGCTTTTTTCATCACACGGGCACTTTTAACAACTTGCGGAAGAAACATCTTACCTGATCCGAATAGATCTCCTACTACTTGCATGCCATCCATAAGTGGACCTTCTATTACTTCTAATGCCTGGTCTGACTTCTGACGAGCTTCCTCGGTGTCGTCTATGATATATTCAGTAATCCCATGTATTAGGGAGTACCGGATACGACTTTCAACTGATTCCGATCTCCAAGTCTCTATCTCTTTATCTATTCCTGGAGCATTGGAGTACTGCTCAGCTAGTAATGTCATACGTTCAGTGGCATCGGGGTGTCTATTCAAGAGTATGTCTTCTATGGCCTCCAAAAGATCGGGTTGGATATCATCGTAAACGGGTAATGCTCCTGCGTTTACAATAGCCATATCTAGGCCAGCCCTAACAGCGTGATATAGGAATACGGAGTGCATAGCTTCACGTACATGTGTACTGCCACGGAAGGCAAATGAGACATTACTTACACCTCCGCTAACATAGGCATGAGCTAAGTGTTCTTTGATTTGACGTGTTGCTTCAAAAAAGTCTTTAGCGTAATTGTTGTGCTCTTGAATCCCAGTTCCTACCGGAAAGATATTGGGGTCAAAGATGATATCTTCGGGAGGAAATCCTACCTTCTCAACCATAATCTTATAGGCACGTTCACAAATAGAAAATCTACTTTCTACGGTGTCGGCTTGTCCTTCTTCATCGAATGCCATGACGATTACTGCAGCCCCATAACGGCGTGCCAGTCTGACCTTTTCGATAAAAAAATCCTCCCCGTCCTTTAAGCTTATTGAGTTAACTATACTTTTCCCTTGAACACACTTGAGCCCTTCCTCCAGTACATCCCAGCGTGATGAATCCAGAACGAAAGGGATACGGCTTATATCAGGTTCAGAGCTCAGTAGGTTCATAAAGCGATTCATTGCGGCTACTGAATCCAAGAGACCTTCGTCTAGATTGATGTCTAGCATTTGAGCGCCACTTTGCTCCTGCTGCCGGGCTATTTCCACCCCCCCCTCGTAATCACCGTCAATGATCAGATTTTTGAAGTGACGAGATCCTGTAACATTTGTACGCTCACCGATGTTTACGAAGAGAGAGTTTGATTCTAGAGTCAGAGCCTCCAGGCCGCTTAGTCGACAGTGTGGAGGGAAAGACGGTATTTTTCGGGGAGTTAAATCCAAAACTGATTCTGATATAGCTTTTATATGCTCAGGCGTTGTTCCACAGCAACCACCCACAATATTTACAAGTCCTGATTCTGCGAACTCACGAATGATCTCAGAAGTAGTATCAGGTGTTTCATCGTACTCCCCGAAAGCGTTTGGTAATCCAGCATTGGGATGGCAACTCACGGGTAGCTCTGCCACTTGAGCCAGTGCCTCCAAATGGGGCCGTAGCTGTTTAGCACCTAATGCACAATTAAATCCCACTGAGAAAAGATTTGCATGACGAACTGAGTGATAGAAAGCTTCAGGGGTCTGGCCGCTTAAGGTGCGTCCGCTGGCATCAGTGATTGTACCCGACACCATCACAGGAACACGCTCTTTTCTCTCATCGAAGATATCTAAGATAGCGAAGAGAGCTGCTTTTGCATTCAAGGTATCGAAGATGGTCTCAACCATAATAAGGTCTACGCCCCCTTCCAGTAGACCTTTTGCTTGTTCTTTGTATGCTGTGGCTAGTTGATCGAAATTGACAGCTCGAAAAGATGGATCTTCAACGTCAGAAGAGATAGAGGCTGTTCTGTTTGTAGGCCCCATGATTCCACAGACAAATCTGGGCTTTTCAGGATCCTGAGAAGTGGTTTCATCAGCTGCTCGCCGGGCCAAGATGGCTGCGGAGACATTTATACGGTAAGCATCAGATTCAAGTTCGTAGTCAGACAAAGAGATGGCTTGAGCATTGAATGTATTTGTTTCAATAATGTCTGATCCTGCTTCTAGATATTCTTTATGTATCTCATAAATTACTTCGGGTTGGGTGATTGAGAGCAGATCGTTGGCACCCATTAGCGGTACGTGGTGATCCTTGTAGACGTCACCTCGGAAGTCTTCTTCTGATAATCCGTAATCCTGAATCATGGTTCCCATGGCCCCATCTAGAACCAATATGCGTCTAGCTATAGCTTTTTTTAGAGCAAGAACACGGTTGTGGTCTCGATTGGAATCATTCATCAGAAAAGTTTTACAACTCTCGTGTAGATTGTCATAAGAAATTCCTAAAAATCAAAGCCTCGCCGCAAAATCACAGCGTCGAGGCTTGGCTTGTTAGCGTTTTTATATCGGGTCGCAATAGGCCACAAATTATCCCGATTTTGTTTTGTTGAAAAAAGCTAGTGTATTACATCTGTAATTCCTAGTCTATAATAAATTCAGGTTCTGAAATGATCTTAGGTAATGCTTGAGGTTGAAGTCACTACTTATCTCGGCGAAGTTATTGAAACTATGAGATAAAAATAGGGATAACGACGGATACGAAAATGTAATGACAGCAGAAGGGAATTCTTAGATTAGAAATGTTTAATGTTGAGATAGGTTCTAAATGATCACAGGAGACGGTTTCCTAAAAGCGGGGGCTAGATTCTTCAAAGGCCATGGCCTTGGCAACGACTACATTGTATTTGAAGTAGGTGATGATTGGGTCATGAGACCAGAGAGTATAGCAGTTGTTTGTGACCGTTGGAGGGGCCCAGGTAGTGATGGAGTAGTGGTTCTTCTGGATCGTAAAGGACCGCCGTTTCGTCTTCGTATGTTTAATCCTGACGGCTCCGAGTTTGAACGTAGTGGCAATGGATTACGTATTCTTGCATCGTATTTGGTTGCAGAGGGCATTGTGGGGGATGAGCCTTTCGATGTTGAGGTGGGAGGAGACACTGTAAGGGTACATGTTATTGGATTTGATAGTAGGGGTATCTACAACGTATCAATAGATATGGGCTATCCAGTTTATGGTTCTGAAGTGGTAGGCCTAGATCTGGCTGCGCTCGATTCTGAAGGACGAATCGATCTTGGTTCTGCAGGATCGCATCTTCTAGAACTTGTTTCTATTGGCAATCCACATGCTGTGATTTTCCCTGAAATTTGGTCGCATGAAAAATTAGATGAAATTGGGCCATTAATCTCAAACCACAGTGCTTTTTCTGATGGAATCAACGTACAACTGGCACGCATTATTGATAAGGGATTGGTAGAAGTTCTCGTTTGGGAGAGGGGTGTGGGCCCCACTTCTGCTTCTGGTACATCTGCTTGTGCTGTTGTAGCAGCTATAGTTGATTCGGGTAGGGGTGAGCCTGGTTCATATGAGGTTAACATGGAGGGAGGCACTCTAAATGTGACCTTAAATGATGAATCTGGCATTACTCTAAATGGACCAGCTCAAGAGATATGCCGTGGCCAACTAACTCTGAAATTCTTAGAAGATTTCGATACTACTTAAAAATTCTCTCTAGGATGACCGATCTATTCCATTAGACTTCTGAAGGGGTAGATCTATGTGCGTACACGTTTAAGTAGAGTAAGACCGCACACCAGGAAAATTATATTAGGCAGCCATGCTGATAAAAGCGGTGGTATTACACCTGTTTGCCCTGCAGCTCCGGAAAGTCTAAAAATAAGTAGATAAAGAATTGTTGACCCCAAGGCTAAACCAATGCCATAAGCGGTGCCACCACGCCGAGAGCTTGTGGCCAGTGGTCCACCAAATAGGATTATAACTAAGGTTGCAACAGCTATAGCCTTGCGTTGTTCTCGCTTTACGAGGAGCTCACTAGGATTTCCTCCAGATCGACTGATATTAGCTGCCATACGATCAATCTCTGCTACTGTCATCTCATCTTCGTCGTTTGGTTGTTCTAAAAGATCAACTGGATACTCGCTGAAACCTCGTGCACGCAGAGAATCAAAATAAAAAGTCAAATCTGGACGATCATCCGGTAAAATCCTTAGATATCCATCTTTGAAAGTCCATCCTTTGGTCGTGTCAAAAGATACTTCTTTGGCAGAAATATGCTCTGCTGGTTGTTCTGGCGACAGCTTTTTTGGAACCTCCATGACTACGTTATTCATACCTGCGGGATAAACATTCAATCTCCGTATCATGATGGTTCTATCGTCATCGGCTTTAAATACGAAGTCGGCTCGCCAACTTTTACTTGGATCTTCACTTCTCAGTATCTGTCCTGCACGTCGCTTTGCAATTGGAACTGCATTATTGAGTATGAGACTGGCTCCTGCTAGGACAATTCCCATAGCAATAAGGGGGACCATGAGTCTATGGAACGAGATCCCCCCGGCTTTGGCAGCCATCACTTCCCGATTCTGTGTCATAGAATGTATTGTAAATACCGCTGCTATGAGGGCAGCGATAGGGAACGACCACGATATATATTCTGGAAGTTGGTAAACATATGCCCAGGCTACTTCTTTGGCGGTAAGACCCCGTTCGAAATAACTGTCCACATTTTCAATGATGTTGCCGATAATAAATAGCAGAGGTGCACCTATAATAAATAAAGCGAAGATGCGCAGGAAAGTTCGTGCGATGAGAAGGTCAAGTATGCGGATCATGCTGATGATTGTTCCGGTCTAATCACACGTCGAAAAAAGTCTCCTATGGTGAAAAAGATTTCATCCAATCTTCCACCTCGACTATGGCCACCTGTTCTACCCATGCGTGTTACTAGAAATATTCCGATAACTAAAAAAGCCAGATCAGCTCCCCACATAGCCCAGAAAGGTGGTATAATGCCTTCATCTGCAAGGTTTTCACCACCAATGAGTCCGGCCCAGTATACGGCGAATATACCCACTGAGATGGCGATTACCATGCCAACTCCGCCACGTGGAAAACGGATTGCCAATGGAGCACCAATTAAAACAAATACTATGCATGCGAATGCTATGGCAAATTTCTTGTGAATCTCAACCCACAATCGATTGATGTTAGAATTAAGTGCTAAGATTTGTTGATAATTCTGACGAACTGCCACAGTAAGTTGCTGAGTCATTTCGTCGCTATCAGTTAGGAAGTCTTCCCCAGGAATTTTCCCTTTTTCATCAACATTAGAGTAATAAAGTTTTGGTGAACCCTCTGGAGTTAAGCCAAGAGTCTGATCGAGAGCTATTCGAGCTCGTTCGTAGTTGCTCTCTTTGGTAAGATTGATTCTTGTATTTCTCTCTTTGATTGCATCCCAAAGCATAGAAACAGACATCTCTCTATCACTTCTAACAGTTCCTTCCTGTTGGCGTTCTAAATGGTCACCAACACCTCTTAGGGGTAGTATCTGAGTTTTAAATTCAGACCTTTTAAATTCGCCAGATCGATCAGATCCTACTTCTCGTACTTCACCATCATATAGAGTTAAGTAGAGGTCAGTACGTTCTTTGTTAAATTCCATTTTCCCACTGAGAGCATAAGTGGTTCGATATGAGTAGGGGTTGCTTAAATCGTATATAACCACTTCAGTCATTTCGTTGGTGACGGGGTCGATAGTAGCCGCCTGTAGGTATACAGTTCCAGATCTGGATTCCGTCTGGATTTGATTTATGACCAACTCTCTAAGATCAAGGGTCGGACTCTTTTTCCCGATATCTATTATGAGGTTTTTTAGTCGGTAATTTCCTTCTGGCAATACTCGATCGTTAAAAAAGAACATTCCACCTGCCAGGATGATACTAACTCCAAGAATAGGAGTCAGCATTCGTATGGGCTTGATTCCACCTCCGGCCATAGCGGTAATCTCGTTAGATGCAGTAAGCTCATTGAAGGTGTAGAGTACTGATACAAGAATCGCCATGGGTAGAGTAAGAGCAATTATATGAGGCAGAGAGAGCAGAAGGAATTCTCCTATCACACTCCACGGCAGGCCTTTCCCGACAAGATTTTCCATACGCTGAGCGACAGCGTTCAGAAAGAGAAGCCCAGTTAAGGCTGAGAACGCAAAGATAAACGGTCCCAAGTGAGAACGGATTATATATCTAGTTATAATGCTCATCCGCACATCCCTACACCATACTTTGTCTTCCGATCCCAGGGTTGCTGACATATGATGTTTTGGGTTTTGACTATTTTGTAATTCATTTTTCTCTTATATCTGTATCTCATTAAAACGAAAAGTTCTGAATTGACAAGGAGCACATAGTATGACAGACACTATTTTCGGTCAGATCGTTCGTGGAGAAGTGTCGGCTGAATTGATATATCAGGATGAGCTGGTAACCGCATTTCGAGATATCCAACCTCAAGCACCAACCCATATTCTGATTGTACCTAACGACCCTGTGCCGACTCTCGCCGATGTAACCGAGTCAGACGAACCTACTCTTGGACGTATGATCCGGGTGGCTTCCAATCTTGCCGAAAAAGATTATATCGACAAGGAAGGTTATAGGCTTATCATCAACTGTAGGGACCATGGAGGTCAAGAGGTTTATCATCTCCATCTCCACCTTCTTGGTGGTCGTCCTCTTGGCAAAATGCTTCCGAATTGACGACTTTTTGTTGGGTTCGGCTTGCCCTAACTCGATCCACCCACAATTTTCCTCGTTTTCTTACCCTAGAAGGGAGTACAAGTGGAAAGCTTTGAGAAGCTAGTCAGTAGCCTGCGGGCTTTTGTATGGGAATGGGGAATTCCTATGGGTGATGATAGTATCCCCATTGTCATCTTAGCTCTAATAGGGGTCGGTGGATTCCTTACTCTCCGTCTAGGGTTTATTCAAATTCGTTGCTTTGGTCATGGCCTGGCAGTTGCCACCGGCCGATATGACGACCCTAATGATCCTGGTGATGTATCACATTTCCAAGCCTTGACCACAGCTCTCTCAGCTACAGTTGGTATTGGTAATATTGCTGGGGTGGCACTAGCGATTCACTGGGGTGGCCCCGGAGCGCTTTTCTGGATGTGGGTGACGGCAGTCTTAGGGATGGCAACGAAGTATACTGAAGTCACATTGGCACAATATTATAGATCGGTTCATAAAGGAGCAGATCAGTTAGTTGGCACTGTATCCGGTGGGCCGATGTATTACATCGAACGAGGTTTGGGCCCAGGCTGGAAATGGATGGGTGTTTTCTTTGCAACCGCTCTAGGCTTTACAGCTTTTCTGACCGGAAACGCCATTCAGGCTAATACTGTAGCAGACACAATTGGGACTGCTTTTGGAACTGCCCAGTGGATTACAGGTGTCATCACTGTGACGGTTGTAGCCTCAGTGATACTAGGAGGGATAACTCGGATTGGACGTATCACGAGCATCCTAGCACCCCTAATGGCTGCAATCTATGTGCTAGGTGCGCTGGTCATCATATTCCTTAATATCGGCGATGTAATACCAGCTTTTGCTACTATTTTCAGAGAAGCTTTTAATCCTACTGCTGGTGTGGCTGGTACGGGGATCGGAGCTATTCTTGTTACGATGATGTGGGGTGTTAACAGGGGTCTTTTCTCCAACGAAGCTGGACAGGGCTCAGCACCTATCGCCCACGCAGCGGCCAAGACAGATGAGCCAGTTTCTGAGGGAGTGGTAGCTCTTCTGGAGCCCTTCATTGACACCATAGTTGTTGTCACTATGACAGCATTAGTCATCATCATAACAGGTGTTTATACAGAGCGTATTTCCACTGAGATTACCCTTGCTGGCGGAGATCTCAGTTGGGTATCGGGAGATTCCCAATCAGGGTATTCTACTTTAGAAGAGATTCCGGCCGAAATAAATGTTCAGGATGGCAGTCACATTTCAGGGAGTACTGCTTTGGTGGCATGGCATGAAGTAGCGGTGGATGACCTTTTTACCGACAAAGCTATGACACAGCGTTTTTCAGGCTCTATTTTCCCTTTGAGAGGTGAAGCTGTAGATGGGTCTGGTACTAGTTACGAATCTTTATATGGCATGGCAATTGAGAGTGGCGCACCTCTCACTATGTATGCTTTCCGAAAAGGATTGTCTCCATTGGGAGACTGGGGCCACTATGTCGTGATCTTCTCAGTATTCCTGTTCGGGATCTCTACAGCTATTTCATGGAGCTACTATGGAGATCGTTGTGCTAACTATCTCATGGGTGAAAATGCTATTCGACCCTACAAGGTTGTCTATCTGATCATGCACTTTCTGGGGGCAGTTATATCTCTGAATCTGGCTTGGGAGATAGGCGATGTCGCTCTTGGCATCGTAATTTTACCTAACCTAATAGCTTTGGTTCTGCTCTCAGGTAAGGTAAAAGAGCTCACTGACAGCTACTTTCAAAGAAAACCTTGGCTACGCGATAGAGGGTAGGTACAAATTCAGATGATTGTGATCTAGAAGAACACGACCATTATAAGGAGAAATTTATGACATATCCGTTTGAACTTCCCGACCTGGGGTACGATCATGATGCGCTGGATCCCCACATCGATCCTCGAACAATGGAGATTCATCATGGCAAGCACCACCAAGGTTACACAAACAATCTTAATACTGCACTCGAAAGTTATCCCGATCTTCATAATCTCACTGGAGAAGATTTGCTAAAAGATCTGTCTTCTTTACCTGAGGTGATACGCACTGCAGTTCGCAACAATGGCGGTGGATTTGTTAACCATAGCATATTCTGGCAAGTGATGACGCCAGGTGGCAGTGGCGTACCCTCGGGGGCATTGGCAGAAGCAATAGACACTGCGTTTGAATCTTTTGATGCCTTCAAGACGATCTTTCAGAAAACCGCTGCTGGACAGTTCGGATCGGGATGGGGTTGGCTTGTGGTTGACCCCAATGACAACCTCCAGGTGATATCTACGGCTAACCAGGATAACCCTGTCTCTATAGGCCTAAATCCTATATTAGGCGTAGATGTATGGGAGCATGCCTATTACTTAAACTATCAGAACAGGAGGCCGGACTATATAACCGCTTGGTGGAATGTTGTTGACTGGGATGTGGTTGCCTCAAAATTCAATTCAGCTATTGGGTAATTATCTTAAATGGTTATCAAAATCTGAAAAAGAAACGATATTGAGGCTAATGCGTTTATCAATAGTTCTCACCGTTTCCATATTACTTGGCTTCGGTCAAGTTCAATGCCAGAGTCTTGGTGGTTCTGAAGCTTCGGTGAATCGTGTTCACCAACAGGCTAAGCATCATGATTTTACCTTCATTGCTACATCTGCGCAGGTTGAGCGTTTTGTAGAAGCTGGTTATCTAGTGAGGATATTTCCTAATCAGGACTATACTCTTCATAGTGTTTCTTTTCCTTATGCCCGTCCAGAAGTAGCTACTTTTCTTAATCGTTTGGGAAATCAGTATCACCGAGCATGTGGAGAAAAGCTTGTAGTTACAAGCCTTACCAGGCCCGTGACTCATCAACCAAGAAACTCTTCTCCTCTTTCTGTTCATCCTACTGGCATGGCTGTTGATTTTAGGAGGAGTAGAATCTCAAAATGTCGCTGGTGGATTGAAAGCACTCTTTTATACTTGGAGAAGGCGGGAGTTTTAGAGGTTACCCGTGAGAGAGCACCAGCCCACTATCATGTGGCAGTGTTCCCTCGTCAATACGGGGAATACGTGGAAAAACTTCTTTCTAGGGACAGATCTGACAATAAACTCTCTGGCCCATTGCGGTACACAGTTAAAAACGGTGATTCGATATGGGAAATAGCCCAGAAATACGGCAGTACTGTATCCCAAATTCGAATTGAAAATGGGATTCGAGGAAGCCGTATCTTCCCTGGCCAAGTACTGACGGTTCCTTCGAGGTGATGATTTGACTCCTGAATTTCCAGAGGATATCCAGCACAGGGTGATCTCTACCGATGCTATAGATGAGATTGAGCGTTATCAGATCCTGACTTCTCTAGTGGTTCCTCGACCTATTGGTTGGGTGTCTACTAGAGGACAAGACGGTACGCTTAATATCGCTCCGTTCAGTTTTTTCGCCGCTGTATCTGCTTCACCCATGTTGGTAAGTCTTTCAATTGGCACGCGACGTGGTGTTGCGAAGGATTCTCTACAGAACATACACCAGCAGGGTGTATTTTGCGTGAATGTTGTTACTGAAATGCATTTGGCTGCTATGAACAAAACTTCGGCAAGTTTGCCCCCTGATCAGGATGAGTTTGTTTTTGCTGATTTGCCTGTGGCTACTGCAAATTCGGTGGAAGCCCCTTATGTAGCTAATTGTCCTGCTGTTTTTGAATGTCAACTCTTTAAGGAAGTGGATCTTGGTAGAGTTAATATGATTATAGGCGAGGTAGTAGCAGTTCGTCTGGATCCAAGCCTTCCGACTATTGGGGACTCTTCATTTGTGGACAGCGAAGCCTTGAGGCCTGTGGGAAGATTGTGGGGCCCAGCCTACACATTGCTTGGAGAAGTGAAAATCCTCAAACGTCCAGAGTAACTCATATTTTCGGATGAATGCTATGAATGCACTAAGATCTTTTGATATTAAATCCGAAGAACACTCTGATCTTGTCTGGGAATATGTAAAGCTTTCAGTCATCATTCCCGTATACAACGAAATCAACACTGTAGATAAAATTATCCGGCGTGTTCACAAGGTTCCTTTAGATATCGAAATCGTCGTTATAGATGATGGTTCTACAGACGGCACTTGTGATCTGCTCAATAATCTCAAGTTAGAGGGTGTTATAAATGTTTTGTTGTTTCAGGAAGTTAATCAAGGCAAGGGTGCTGCTTTGAGGGCTGGATTTGAAGCTGCCACAGGTGACATAATAGCCATCCAGGATGCGGATCTAGAATACGATCCTTTTGAACTTCCCATGCTTATAGAGCCTATTCTATCAGGTAAGGCCGATGCTGTTTACGGATCACGTTTTCTGGGAGGGCCTCATAGGGTCTTATTTTTTTGGCATATGATAGGCAATCGTTTTCTAACCCTACTTAGTAACATATTCACCGATCTAAATCTTACGGATATGGAAACGTGCTATAAGATTGTTCATGCAGATTTACTGAAGTCCTTGCCTTTGAGTGCGAAACGATTTGGATTCGAGCCTGAAGTTACAGCTCTTCTTGCTAAGGCTAAGGCTAGGATATATGAGATGCCTATCAGCTATAACGGCAGGTCTTATGCTGAAGGAAAGAAGATCACATGGAAGGATGGTTTAGCGGCTATCTACCATATCTTACGATCCAACCTTATAGGCTCCCAATTGGAGCCCTGGAGTCCTCCCCAGATCCAACCTTGGGAAAGCAGGATACCATAATCTTGATGTATTAAGATAAAATTTGTCTGTGTAGTAATAATTGTTTTCTCTCGGATCAGGAAACCTTGTGGGTAGACTTCTAGGGGGGGTTCCGTTTATCGTTCCAAACTATCCTGGGGTTTGTCCCAGGATAGATAATGCTCAGGAGCCAATCATATGAAATCTTTTTCATTCCGTACTTCAGGAGAGTCGCATGGTCGTGGACTCACTACGATTCTGGAAGGGATTCCTGCAGGGTTACCTCTAGAAATGAAGCGAGATGTGGACCCTGAGCTTAAGCGACGTCAAGGCGGGTACGGACGTGGACGTCGTATGCAGATAGAATCAGATCAAGCTGAACTTATTTCGGGGGTACGCTTAGGGGAAACTATTGGATCTCCGATTTCCATGATCATCTGGAATCGGGATTGGGAAAATTGGCAAGAGGCGATGTCTCCGTTACCACCTGATCCTGATGGTAATCCTAAAGCTCTGAAGGCTCTTTATTTACCGAGGCCTGGGCATGCTGACCTAGTAGGTCTGCTTAAGTATGATCGTCGTGATACACGTGATATCCTTGAGCGTGCTAGTGCTCGTGAAACCGCTGCCAGAGTAGCTTGTGGCGCTGTTTGTAAAACTCTTTTGTCACAATTTGGTGTAAGTATCGGGAGCCATGTTACATCTATAGGATCAGTGAATGCCCAAGCTCCTTCCGAATTCCCTGAAGATATTAACAAAGCTGTGGATGATTCTCCACTACGCACATTAGATAACGATGCTGCGATTAAAATGATGGAAACTATTGATCAGGCTAAAGAGGATGGAGACACACTCGGAGGAATATTTGAGGTTGTTGTTCAGGGACTTCCAGTTGGTTTAGGTAGCTATGTGTCCTACGATGCTAAGCTCGATGGTCGTTTAGCCGGCTCAGTAATGTCTATACATGCCATCAAGGGGGTGGAGATTGGGATGGGTTTTGAAGGGACACGGTATCCAGGCTCACAAGTACATGATCCAATAGTTGCCAGAGAGGAAGCTAGTAGATCTGGTGGTATCGGACGCACATCCAATAGAGCTGGAGGTTTAGAGGGGGGCGTGACGACAGGAGAACAGCTAGTTGTACGAGCAGCGATGAAGCCTATCTCCACATTACGTAAACGCTTGCCCAGTGTGGATATGCGTGATGGATCTGTTGCGGATGCAGCTGTTGAAAGAAGTGATGTGTGTGCGGTTCCTGCTGCAGCTGTAGTGGGCGAAGCCATGGTTGCCATTGTTATTACGGAAGCGTTTCTCGAGAAATTTGGAGGAGACTCCATGAGTGAGCTTCGTCGCAACTTCGATTCCTACGTTACATATCTAAGTGAGCGTGGGTATGGTAGCCGTTGATCCTATTCGCCGCATTTTAATTGTTGGATTTATGGCTAGCGGAAAAACTAGTGTAGGACAAGAATTAGCAAATTTACTGGAATGGAAGTTTCACGATTTCGATTCTATTATAGAGGACAGGACCGGGGTGACGATCTCAGAGATATTCTGTCGAGATGGCGAAGAGCACTTTAGAAAACTCGAGTCAGATTTGGCCCTGGAGTTGTTCCAAGAAGAACAGGTTGTTTTATCCAGTGGGGGTGGTTGGCCATCGAGACCAGGAAACTGGGAGTGTGTACCTGATGGCACCCTCAGTATTTGGTTGCGAGTATCACCTGAGGTTGCAGTTAAACGTGCATCTAGCGGAGGGCCGACTCGTCCTATGCTGGAAGGTGAAGATCCTTTAGGTAGTGCTATAAAGTTACTAGAACAACGTGAAGACCTATACGGAAGAGCACAAATAACCCTAAACTCAGATAATTGCTATACTTCTAACTTAGCTACGAAAATCATGAATATCGTTATAGATCAAAAAGATCAAGAATAGATTGTTATAATGCTCAAAGCTAAAGACTTAGTCATAGTGGAATCTCCTGCAAAGGCAAGAACTATTAGTAGTTATCTGGGGAGTGACTATGACGTTGCCGCTTCAGTGGGCCATGTGCGTGATCTTCCAAAGAAAGAATTGGGTGTGGATGTAGATGATGGTTTTGAACCGAAATACGTCACAATCCAGGGTAAAGGTAAGATTATAAAGGAGTTAAAGGGAAAGGCTAAGAAAGCGAGTAATATCATACTTGCAACTGATCCGGACCGGGAAGGGGAGGCTATCGCTTACCATGTGGCACATCAACTCGGCATAGAGGAAAACGAAGGACGATTTCAAAGGGTAAATTTCTGGGAAATCACTAAAAAATCTGTGCAACAAGCTTTAGAAAATCCAGGGCAGTTGGATATGCATAAGGTGGAAGCACAACAGGCTCGTCGGATTTTGGATCGATTGGTAGGCTATCAAGTCAGCCCTTTCTTGTGGAAACCAATTCGTCCAGGACTTTCGGCCGGGCGTGTCCAGACAGTCGCTCTGAGGCTTATCTGTGAACGTGAAGGTGAAATCCAAGCTTTTGATTCTACAGAGTATTGGTCTGTCACAGCTGTTCTCCACGAAATGGATGATTCTACCCAGGTAGCAGACGGTCGATCCTACGAGGCAAAGTTGCACAAGATAGATGGCAGTTCTTTTACCCTGGGTAACGAAGAATTGGCAGGAGAAGTAGTTAGGGAAGTCAAAAAACTTGATTTTCGTGTAACTCATGTTAAGAGAAGAGAGCGTAGGAAGAATCCAACCCCACCCTTTACTACGTCTACGCTCCAACAGGAAGCCGCTAAGAGGTTTGGTTTCTCTGCAAGACGAACTATGACTATTGCCCAGAGACTTTTTGAGGGAGTAGAACTGGGAAAACGTGGCCCCGTGGGCCTAATCACATATATCAGGACTGACTCCACGAGAGTGTCTGACGAAGCTATTAATCAAGCTCGCACATGGGTTCAGGAAAATATAGGTGATGAATATCTTCCTGATAAACCAAGGCGATGGCCAGGGAAGCGGCAGAAAAGTGCACAGGAAGCTCATGAAGCGGTTCGTCCTACTGATGTGGCTGAACATCCAAATGATATAAAATCTTTCTTAGGGCATGATGAGGCTCGTCTGTATGATCTAATCTGGCTTCGTTTTGTGGCGAGCCAAATGTCGTCTGCTATTCATGATACGACTACTGTAGATTTTCATCTAAAAGGAGCTAGTGGGCGAGAATATATTTTTAGGTCTACTGGATCTATAGTAAAGTTTCAAGGATTCACACGTCTATATCTTGAAGCTACAGAGGATGGAGAACATCGTCGTCTAGATGATCTGGATCCGCTACCGGATCTGAATATAGGTGATCAAGCTGCTCTTGAAGCAATCAATCCTAAACAACACTTCACTCAACCTCCGCCTCGATTTAGCGAGGCTTCACTCGTACGTGAATTAGAGAAATTAGGAGTTGGTCGACCATCTACATACGCCCAGATAATCTCCACTATTCAGGATCGTGGATATGTAGACTTGGAAGCAAAACGCTTTTGTCCAACTCCCCTAGGAGACACGGTTTCCCAGCTTCTTAGTAGGGTTTTCCCAAATATCTTTGATGTGGATTTTACAAGCAAAATGGAAAATGAACTGGACAGAGTGGAAGAGGGGGATCTCCAGTGGCAAGCCTTGCTTGGTAAATTCTATCCACCTTTTCAAATCCAACTTGAACAGGGCAAATCTCGTACTGAGGAAATAGTCAAAGAGATTCTCGCAGTAGTAGGGGAGACTTGTGATGTTTGTGGACGTCCCATGCAAGTTCGCTGGAACCGTTTTGGTCGTTTCCTAGGATGTTCAGGGTATCCTGATTGTACAGGTACTCGTCCACTGGATGGGCCTGCAGAGGAAATTGTTTTGGATAGCGGCAAGGATACGGGGATGCCCATACTTGTTAAGGTAGGACCTTACGGTCCATATGTTCAACTTGGTGATGGTAAAGATAGCGAAAAACCTAAAAGAGTTAGCCTTGCTAAAGATAAAAATATTGAAGATGTAGAACTTGATGAAGCTCTTCGTCTGCTTTCCTTGCCTCGTTCTTTAGGTATAGATCCCGTTTCCGGCGAAGAGGTTGTGGCCGGAATCGGGAGATATGGACCCTTTGTACGTCGAGGAAAGAAATTTGCAAGTCTTTCCAAGGAAGATCATGTGTTCACAGTAGATATCGAAGAAGCTGTTCAACTCTTAAATCAGAAGAAACCTGGAAGATCTGTACTTAAAGAGCTTGGTATACATCCTGAATCAGGCGCTGTTCTGGAGGTTATTTCTGGTCGTTATGGTCCTTATGTTACTGACGGAGAGGTGAATGCTAGCCTAGGGAAAGGCAAAGAGCCTGAAGATTTAACCATAGATGAGGCCGTTGAACTTCTTATTCAGGCAGCTATTAGAAAGAAGTCCGGTAGTCGCAGGCGTCGTAAGAATTAACTGTTTTTTAAACGGGATCGTATAGGAATTGTGAAGGATCGAGTCATTGTAGTAGGGGGTGGGCTTGCTGGCTGTGAAGCCGCCTTACAGATCGCAAGCCGTGGATATTTTGTCACATTGTGCGAAATGAGGCCGTTACGGAAAACAGAAGCTCACAAGAGTGATAATCTTGGCGAACTCGTTTGTACTAATTCTTTTAAAAGCAAAAATCCCACTAACGCACACGGACAACTTAAAAGAGAGATGCGTGCACTTGGTTCCGTGCTTCTCGATTCGGCTGATGCGACAAGTGTACCTGCGGGTTCTGCTTTGGCTGTTGATAGGAATCTTTTTGCACAAAACATGACCAAGTTGGTCACCTCACACAACAAAATAGAAGTTATTCGTAAAGAGTTTACTAAATTACCGGAAGAACCCGCCGTAGTTGCTACTGGCCCTCTAACTTCTGATTCACTGAGCGATGATATTCGGAAGGCCTTAGGTGACCAAGGCCTATTTTTTTACGATGCTATCGCACCGATAATTCATCATGATTCTCTGGACAGTAAAGTTGTTTTTAAGGGAGGTCGTTTTGAAGAAGACAATGATTATCTCAACTGTCCCATGTCTAAAGAGGATTATTTAGAGTTTGTCGAATCTCTAGTCGGAGCAGATGTGAGTGAGAGTCACGATTGGGATGCGGTTCCTTATTTTGAAGGTTGTTTGCCTGTCGAGGTTATGGCATCTAGGGGTAAAGACACACTTCGCTTTGGTCCTATGAAACCTATCGGGATCGTTGATCCTCGTAGTGGAAAGCGTCCTTACGCTGTAGTTCAGTTGCGACGTGAAGACCGAGCTGGACAGATGTGGAATTTAGTTGGCTTTCAGACCAGGCTCCGCATTGGAGAGCAGAAAAAGGTATTTAGGCTTATTCCTGGACTTGCCAATTGCGAATTTCTAAGGTGGGGATCAATCCACCGCAATTCTTATCTTAACTTTCCCAGCTGTCTGACTCCTTATGGTTCTTTAAAAGAATATCCGAACCTTATATTTGCTGGGCAACTCACGGGAGTAGAAGGTTATACAGAGTCTGCTGCAAGTGGTATACTAGCAGGTATCAATATCACTAGGTTGCTTTCGGGTAAAAAAGATGTAATTCCTCCCCCTACAACTATGATAGGGGGTTTGTATAGATACCTTAGAGATAGTGACCCTTCAAGTTTTCAGCCTATGAACTCTAATTGGGGATTGGTCGATCCTCTGGACAAGCCTGTAAAAAACAAGAATCAGAAGCGGGAGATGTTAGCTGAGAGAGCTACTTTGGATTTTGAAAATTGGATGAAGTCTAACGGTATAGCGGGCCGATCATATTCTTCTATTGAAATGTCCATAGGGTGATAAGACATTTGAGTGCTAAGATGGATCAAAACGTCATGAAATTCCTCCGCTATCTTGAGCACGAACGTAATCTCTCTCCACGTACTGTGATATCCTATCAAAAAGATATTACCGATCTTATTACATTTTTGGACGAACATATTGGTGGACGTAAATGGCATTGGTCTGGGATAGACCGCCTAGATTTGCGTGGTTTTATGGGATGGTGTGGACGCAAGGGTCTTGGAAGGCGTACAGTGGCAAGAAAACTTTCTGCTGTAAGAACTTTCTATCGCTTTCTTAATCTTGAAGAGCAGATTAGTGTGGATCCTACCCGAACTCTTCATACTCCTAAACTTGACAAGAAACTTCCTGGACACGTCAGCAAATCTGATTTAATGCCTGTTTTTACAGTGGCAGAGAAAAAAGCGGCCGAACAAACACATCATGGTACAAGGAATCTAGCAATCCTTGAACTCCTATATGGAAGTGGTATAAGGTTAGCAGAAATCCATGGTTTGAATGTCCTCGATGTCGACTCTTCAAGGAACCAACTCAAAGTTATGGGCAAAGGGAAAAAGGAACGTATTATTCCTCTAACGAGTGCGGCGGATCGAGCTTTGGATCGGTACTTTCCTTTTCGTAAAGAGGTTGCCGAGAAATCCAGATCCCTATATGAGGAAGCTCTCTTTCTTAATCCCAAGGGTCAGAGGCTCTCAAGACGATCTATCCAGAAGGTTGTAAGGAGTCTTCTGAACGATGCAGCTATTGGAGATGGATTGAGTGTACACTCAATCCGTCACAGTTTTGCCACTCATCTTTTAGATGCTGGAGCTGATTTGATGGCTGTAAAAGAGTTACTTGGCCACGAATCTTTGTCCACCACTCAATTGTACACTCACACTTCCAAGGAAAGGCTTCTTAAGGTATATCGTGAAGCTCATCCACGATCCTAATTGTTTGTTGTTAAAAACTATATTGGATTGATTTTATTTTTCTAGGTAGTTGTGCTAGACTGCCATAATGGCTGGAAACTCTACCCAGGGTATATTCCTTGTGATACCTTATTTTTTCTAATAATTAATTATTCTAACAGGTTATTCGTAGTCTCATATTAACGATTTAACGATTTCAGAAATTCGGATCCTAGTTAAAATGGAAGATACTCTGAAGCGGACGCCACTGTACCATGAGCACATTGCACTTGGTGGTAAGATGGTTCCTTTTGCAGGATACGAGATGCCTGTTCACTATAAGGACGGGATCATAGTTGAGCATGAAGCTGTGCGCATGGCAGCCGGACTATTTGATGCATCACATATGGGAGAATTTAAGGCTTGGGGTCCTCAAGCTTTGGATTTTATACAAAAGGTTAGTGTTAACGATGCGTCAAACCTAGAGGTAGGCCAATGCCAATATACCGCACTTTGCCTTGAGAATGGCGGGATTATCGATGACTTCCTCATATATCGTATGAGAGATCAATACATGCTTGTTGTAAATGCTTCGCGTAGATATGAGGATTGGGATTGGCTGAATCGTAATGCTGATGGCTTGGAATTGAAGCTTGAAGATCAATCTGAGGATATTGCTCTTATTGCACTCCAAGGTCCTAGATCTCATGAAATCATTGTCTCATTAACAGATGTAAGAATTGATGAACTAAGGTACTATCGTTTCATTGAAGGATATGTCGGAGGTCATTCAGTAATCATTAGTCGTACTGGATACACTGGTGAAGATGGGTTTGAAATATATGTAGCGTCAAGCGATGCTGTTGCAATGTGGAATAAGCTCTTAGAAGTTGGGGAAAATATAGGTATCCGACCTGCTGGTCTCGGGGCTCGTGACTCTCTACGTCTAGAGATGGGGTTCGCCCTCTATGGTAATGATCTGGATACTGATCACACTCCACTAGAGTCCTGTTTAGGTTGGTTAGTTAAGCTGGACAAAAAAGATTTTTTAGGCCGGGATGTTCTTGTCAGACAGACTAAAGATGGTGTGTCCTGTCAGCTGGTAGGGATAAAACTCACAGAACGTGGCTTTCCACGTCCTGGATATCCTATTGTGCACAATAATGAAGAAGTTGGAAAACTCACGAGTGGTACTTTAAGCCCTACTTTAGGTTATGGCATTGCAATGGGTTATGTGCCTAGCAATTTATCTATACCGGGTACTAATCTTGGAATCCGGGTGAGGAATAAAGTGATTTCGGGTGTTGTGCAGAGCTTGCCTTTCTATAAGGGAGGGTCAGTACGTCGCTGAGCGATGTGGAATCAAGGTTATGAGAATAGCTATTTTGACTGTTAGTGATGGTTGTTTCAAAGGCGAACGTGATGATAAGAGTGGAGATATTATTGCAAAATGGTGCGTAAGACTCAGTTATGAAATTGTAGATCGAATAATTGTTGCCGATGAGATCCAAGAAATCGTGTCTCAGCTTGTGACATGGGTTGACTCTGGAGAGGTTGATGTGGTGCTAACAACTGGTGGCACTGGATTTTCACCTAGAGACGTTACTCCTGAGGCGACTAGGATTGTGCTTGATAAAGAAGCACCAGGATTGGCTGAAGCTATGCGACGAAATGGCCTTCCAGAGGTTCCCAGTGCCGTGCTTTCACGGGGACTCGCTGGTTCACGAGGGAAAACTTTTGTGGCTAATCTCCCTGGAAGCCCTGGGGGTGTCCGGGACGGCCTAAAAGTTCTGGAGGGGATCTTGTCACACGTGGTTGATCTTATAAAAGGCAATACTGTACATCATAAATTGGCAGACTAAAGATGAGTTCTGATATCCAAGGTAGGGTTTTAGTATCAACCCATGACTTAGGGCGTGCAGGAGAAATACGAACTGTCTTAGAGGAATCTGGATATACGGTTGATCTAGTGACCCCGGGAGAAGATGTAAGCAGTGAAGTGCCAATACAACTTCTAATAATCACTGCTCAATCTGATTCTCGTTCTGCCTACGATCTTAGTGAGCAAGCTCGTGTTTTGTCCCAAGCACCTGTTTTTGCTATCACTGAGGATGTCGAATCTATATCCAGTTTTTCCAGTGAGTATACAGAGGTGTTCACACCAGATACTAGAGCTGATGAATTGGTTTTTGTGGCTCGTTCAGTTATCGAGCGTCGGAACCTGCAAGCCATGGCCGGTATTGTGGGTGAGACAGATGCTATGAAGGAAGCGTTGGAAAGAGTAGTTCAATTTGCACCAGTAAGTTCTACTGTCCTTGTTACAGGAGAGTCTGGTACGGGCAAAGAACTAATTGCCCGAGGCATCCATCATCTCTCTCCTAGAAGGCATCAACCGTTTATACCTGTTAATGTGGCTGCTCTTTCTGATACGTTATTAGAGAGTGAACTTTTCGGTCACGAAAAAGGGTCTTTCACCGGAGCGATTGATTCTAGGCAAGGCCTCTTTGAGCTTGCAAATGGTGGTACGATATTTCTAGATGAGATTGGTGAGATGCCCCTGACCACCCAGACCAAAATCCTTCGTGTTCTGGAACAGAAAGAGTTTCATAAAGTTGGTGGGGAATCTGTTATTAATGTTGATGTTCGTATAGTTGCAGCTACAAATCAAAATTTGAAGCAACTAGTATCTGTAGGCCAGTTCAGGAAAGATTTATACTATCGGTTAAACGTTCTCCATATTGAACTCCCTCCGCTTCGACAACGCTGGGAAGACATACCTATTCTGGTCGAAACTTTTATTGAGGATGCCTGTGCTCGTCTGGATCGTACGTTCGAAGGCATTTCTTCAGAGGCGATGAAGATATTACAGGAATATCATTGGCCTGGAAACATTCGTGAGCTTCACAACCTTATAGAGAGTATGGTAGTCCTAGCTCCTGGCCGAGAAGTTCTACCCAAAGATATTCCTAAGGAAATTCGCAGTATAGATAAGAGTTTAGGTGCACTAATACCCATTGATCAGGGAAGCTCTCAGTCTACTGATATTACTACTGGGCCAGGGTTGAGACCTGAGCTGGAGTTCATTTTTCGTACCCTTGTCGATCTTCGTATGGATGTAGATGACCTTAGGAAGGAGTTTGACTTATATAGGGATAAAAATGCAGTCATTTCATCTACTACTGAAAATTACTCTGTGGATGATGAAAATCTGGAGATTAAGGTAAGACATCGAGACAAATCTTTAGGAGACGAATGGGTAGCAGAAGGAACAGATAAGTCATATTCAGAGATTTCGCGCGATATTGAAGATTCAGAAGTGATTCAACCTAGTTCGGTTATTTATGAATCAGGAATGACCATGGATGACCTTGAAAGAGAAGCAATCTCTATGGCGCTGGCTAAAGTAGGAGGAAATCGGCGTAAAGCGGCAGAGTTGCTCGCCATTGGCGAGCGTACTCTATACCGTAAGATCAAGAAATTTGGGATCGATGAAAACTAATGATTTTATAGATCATTAGTTTAAGAAGAGCAACTAATATGTTTTACCCAGAACTTGAGTATGAATTTTTAGATCCTACAAGAACCTCCAGTGCATCAAGCAACTCAGTTCTTCCCTCACCAGTTTTAGATGAGAACAAAAGCAATTGATCTTCATCCAGACGCAGGTCGTTAATCGCTGTTGTGATTACATTCGATCGCTGTGTTTTTTTTAGTTTATCTATCTTGGTCAATACCACTAATGTTGGCAGGTTCAATGTGGCCAGAAAAGAAATCATTTGTTGATCCATCATTGTTGGATCATGGCGTGCGTCTACTAAATGGACTACACCTCTTAACATCTGTTCCTCTTGTAGATATTGTTCGATCATAATCTTCCAAGAATCCCTAATGCTTACAGATATTTTTGCGTAACCAAATCCTGGGAGATCAACTAGAAAGAAGTGGTTGTTAACTAGATAAAAATTCAGAGATTGTGTTTTGCCTGGTGTTGATGATACACGAGCCAACTTCTTTCGTGTTCGTTGGAGGAGGACGTTTATCAGCGAAGATTTCCCAACGTTGGATCTTCCAGAGAATGCTACCTGTGGAAAATCACTGGGGACATTTTCTCCTTGTGTGTAAAGGCTCTTCGCGAAATCTACTGTGCTGATCTTCATATTACTGTGAGAGTTGAGTACGCAGGGCCTCTTCGTTATCCATAAGACCTATAGAGAATTCTGGAAGTGGAGACAGGGCTTCGATAAGAACCTCATCCATCGTTTTTACGGCAACGAATTCTATACTATTAATAATCTCATCAGGCAATGTTTCAATTTCGACTAAATTCCCAGATGGCAAAATAACTTTTTTAAGTCCTTCACGTAGTGCAGCTACAACTTTCTCCTTGATTCCACCCACGGGCAGGATCCGTCCTCGTAATGTGATTTCTCCGGTCATGGCAATATCACTGTGTGAAAAACTTCCGGTGAGAGCAGATATCAATGCAGTGGCGATAGTTATGCCGGCAGAAGGACCATCTTTAGGAGTAGCTCCTTCGGGTATGTGTATATGTATGTCCACGTCTTTGTGAAAATTAGGATTCAATCCTATCCGGGTTGCTCTAGAACGAGCATAAGTGACTGCAGCGAATGCAGATTCTTTCATAATGTCACCTAAGGTTCCTGTAAGCTGTATTTGACCGCTTCCAGGAATGACAGCTACTTCCACGTCTAATACTTCACCTCCGGCTTCAGTCCAAGCTAGTCCGTTTGCAATTCCATAGCTTTTCTCTTCACCTTCTTTGTTACGGGCCAGATAACGGGGTGGTCCTAAAAGTTCTTTGAGGTCACCTGTGCAAATTTCTATAGATTTATCTATTACCATATTTCTATGGGATTGCCTGCGAGCCAGTTTCCGAGCAACATGAGATATACGACGATCTAATTCTCTCACACCTGCTTCACGGGTAAACAGGGTTATTATCTCTTTAATAGCTTCTTTTGTGAGTGATATTTTTTCAGGATCCAGTCCATGACGTCTTGCCTGATGAGGCCAGATAAAACGTAGGCCGATAGCCAGTTTCTCTGTATCTAGATAACCTGGCAGACGAATAATCTCCATACGGTCACGAAGTGGGTTT
The DNA here is from genome assembly GCA_002346625.1 of Gemmatimonadales bacterium UBA2989. Taxonomy (GTDB): domain Bacteria; phylum Gemmatimonadota; class Gemmatimonadetes; order Longimicrobiales; family Gaopeijiaceae; genus UBA6934. The sequence continues at coordinate 26,296 of DEAF01000010.1, read as the reverse complement.
GGAATCCCGGATATTGTGTTAGCTGTCGCCACAAAGAATACATCGGAAAGGTCATATTCCAGTTCTAGATAGTTATCTGTGAAATTTTTATTCTGTTCTGGATCGAGAACTTCAAGTAAGGCAGCACCAGGGTCTCCGTGAAAATCATGAGCTAATTTATCTACTTCATCCAGCATAAAAACCGGGTTTACTGTGCCACTGCGTTTCATGCCTTGGATAATTCTACCGGGGAGTGCTCCAACGTACGTACGTCGATGACCCCTAATCTCTGCCTCGTCACGAACACCGCCTAAACTTATACGTATGAACTCCCTTCCCAGTGCTTTGGCTATACTGTTTCCAAGTGAAGTTTTACCAACTCCTGGAGGCCCTACTAAGCAGAGAATCGGTCCCTTTAGCTCGTCCACGAGTGATAGGACAGCAATGTGATCTAATATGCGTTCCTTGACTTCGTTAAGGCCGTGATGAGCATGATCTAGAACCCCAGCTGCATGTTCAACATCAAGATTATCTTCTCTCCGTTCGTTCCACGGAAGCCCTAGGATCCAATCGAGATATGTTCTAATTACAGATGCTTCGGGAGATACGGGGTTCATTTTTTTCAGTCGGCGTAAGTCACTTTCAGCACGCTCTTGAACATGTTGTGGCAGTTTAGTCGAAACTAGCTTAGTAGATAGGTCTGACCATTCGTCACTGCTACTTGATCCCAACTCATCCTGAATAGCCTTCATTTGTGCTTGTAGGTATGACTGACGGTGATCTGAATCCATTTGCATTTGAATCTGAGCATCGAGATTGTCTTCAATGCGTAGGATCTCTAGCTCACGGATTAAAATTTCTTTGATGAGTTCGAAATAAGTTGTGAAATTGGGTGCCTCGAGTAGTTCCTGCTTCTCACTTGGAGGAATGAGAATGTGTCCGGATATCATATGTGCCATGCGAATCCGATCTCCTTCCATCGATATAGATCCTAGCAGTTCATCTGGAAGGCGATCGCTGAGCTGTACATACTGATTGAATAATCTTACAACGCTTCGAACTAGTGTTTCACTCTTTTTAGATTCTTTATTTGTATCTCTTTCTTCGGGCACAAAAGGTTCAATTAATGCTTTGAGGCTAGGTTCGGATGACAGGAATTTATCTACTTTAACTCGACCGATGCCTTCGAGTACTACACGTGTATTTTCCTCGTGAATTCTAGATATTTGGAGGACTTTTGTAATTGTACCAACACTATATATGTCTTTCCATGTTGGATCCTCCACCTGGACATCTTTTTGGGATAGTAGAAGCATATAACCATCACCAGATTCGGCATCCTCCAAAGCAGCTAAAGATTTGGGACGGCCAATAAGTAGAGGTAGAACCATATAGGGAAAGAATACTAAATCCCTTAAAGCTACTACGGGGATTTGTTCTGGAATTTTGTAATTTTGGTCAACCCTTATTAACGTGGGCATTAGACTCTTTGCATTATAGATTATTTAGGTATTACAGACTCAATATTTGATGCTTGTCTGCTATCCTAGTCCTAGAAACACATGTGGGGAAGGGTTACCCTACTAGAATATTATTATCTATCAGGCTTCTTTTTTTTCTTCTTCAGGAGATAGCAAGAAAAGAGGTGGCACTTTTTGATCTACTGAATCGGGCGTGATCACGACCTCTCGTATATCTGAACGAGATGGAATTTCGAACATTATGTCACGCATGAAGTTTTCGATTACTGAGCGTAGTCCGCGTGCACCAGTTCCACGGTCCATAGTTTTAATAGCTATTCTACGAAGTGCATTTTTGTCGAAAGTAAGTCCTACGTTTTCCAGTTCGAACATTTTTTCGTACTGTTTTACAAGAGAATTCTTAGGCTCTATGAGTATTCTTATAAGGGATTCTTCGTCCAAGTCATTCAGGTGTACTGTTACTGGAAGTCGCCCTACTAGTTCAGGTATTAGTCCAAACCTCTGGAGATCTTCAGGTTCTAAGTGGCGGAGAATTTCTTTTTGTTTATCCCCAGATGATTTCTCTCCGAAGCCGATACGTCTCTTGCCGAGGCGTCTTTCTACTATTTCTTCTAAGCCGTCGAATGCACCTCCGCAGATAAAAAGGATTTTACGCGTGTCTATCTGTATGTATTCCTGCTGTGGATGCTTGCGGCCGCCCTGAGGTGGCACTGATGCTATCGTACCTTCTAAAATCTTGAGCAGTGCTTGTTGCACACCTTCGCCAGACACATCTCTTGTAATCGAAGGATTTTCAGATTTGCGAGCAATTTTGTCCATTTCATCTATGTAAACTATTCCACGCTCACACTCATTTACATTGAAATTAGCAGATTGTAGAAGTCGGAATAGTATATTTTCAACGTCTTCGCCCACATATCCAGCTTCTGTAAGGGTTGTGGCATCAGCGATAGTAAAAGGTACATTTAAGATCCGTGCGAGAGTTTGGGCGAGCAGAGTTTTGCCTACTCCTGTTGGTCCTATGAAAAGGATGTTTGATTTGTCAATTTCTACTTCTTTGATAACACCCTGATTATTAACTCTCTTATAGTGGTTGTAGACAGCTACTGATAGAGCGCGTTTGGCAAGTTCTTGGCCGATTACATATTGATCTAGTATTTCTTTGATTTCTTGTGGTTTTAGAGTAGGGACTAAATTTTCTGCGGTTTCTCTTTCTTCTTCTTCTGCTAATATTTCGTTACATAGTGATATACACTCATTACAAATGTAGACAGACGGTCCGGAGATAAACTTCTTTACGCTCTCCTTAGACTTTCCACAGAAATTACAACGTAGCTGATCTTCACTAGACATCTTGATTTCCTTTTTAGTATTGGGTTGTTCTAATCTTCGTCTGTCTTATCTGTGTCATCAACCTTTGTATGAGAGTCTTTGGGACGAGAATTGTTCGTATTCGTAATGGGGCCTTCAAGAATCCGGTCAATCAATCCGTACTCTACTGCTTCTTCTGGACTCATAAAGCGATCTCGATCAACATCATCTTCGATACGTTCTATAGGTTGTCCAGTATGTTTGTATAGTATCTGATTAAGCTGTTGTCTGGTGTATAGAATCTCTTTGGCAGCTATCTCAATGTCAGCTGCTGTGCCATGAGATCCCCCAGAAGGCTGATGTATCATAAAGCGAGAGTTAGGGAGAGCACTGCGTTTCCCTTTTTCCCCCGAAGCTACCAATACTGCCGCCATAGATGCTGCGATGCCAACTGCAAACGTAGAGACTGGTGCACGCATATGTTGTATTGTGTCGTAAATAGCCAATCCTGCGTATATACCACCCCCAGGTGAATTCACATAAAGATATATCTCTCGTTCTGGATCTTCAGCATCCAGAAATAAAAGTTGGGCAACGATGATATTGGCTACGTTGTCGTCGATTGGTGTACCAAGAAAGATAATGCGGTCCATTAGGAGGCGGCTAAAAATGTCATAGCTACGCTCTCCGCGATTAGTTCTCTCGATCACATATGGTGGATAGATTGGCATTGGCTATACTTACTCCATTCTCTGTATACTCAGTTATCTATAATCTCTGATTGTTCTTTTAAGAATTCGAACACCTTTTGTTCAGTGATCTCTCTCCCCAGTGCTCTCATCCTCTCATTTTTTTCAATATTGGCATAGACCTTAGCTCTGTTCTCTCCACTTTTTTCTGCAATCTCATCGATGCGATAATTGATATCTTCTTCGGTTGCGTGGAGTCCTTGAATATCGGATAACGTGTCGACCACTAAGATACGCTTTACTGTTAGTTCGGCTTGAGGTCTTATTTTTTCTATTGCTTCTTCTTGCCACTTATCAGGAGATTTTTCCTCTGTAGTTCCGATCAGTGATTCTATATAACGGTCGACCATAGATGCTGGTACAGTAAAGGGATTTGCTTCAAGTATTGAGTCAAGAAGTTTGCTCCGCACTACACTTTCAGCCTGATTTTCAGCCTCGCTCTGGAGGTCAGACCTGATCTTTTCTGAAAGGTCATCCAATCCCTCGAAATCTCCTATTTTACGAGCAAAATCTTCGTTTATATCCGGAAGCTCTAGGTTTTGAATTGAATTCAGGTGAATACGCAAATGTTCTTCTGTGCCTTGTCGTTCTTCCTTCGGAAAATCCTCTGGGAATTTGACCACAAACTCTCCGTGTGTTCCAGTATCTAGAGACTTTATGGCCTCTTCAATGTCTGGAATAGCTTCTCCTTTTCCGAGTACAAATTCATATGGGTGTGTTTCTTCATTGTTGTCATCGCCAATCTTTTCTATATCAACATTTACTAGATTGCCGTCTTTTGGGTTATTATTTTCCGAATCTTTCCATGTACCGCTTTGTTCCTGCAGGCGTTTCAGGACGTCTTGTATCTTATCATCGAGATTATCGATAGCAGGACGTTCAATTCGAAAACCACCGATTCGGGAAATCTCAATTTCGGGTTTGACATCGAATGAGATTGAAAATTTAAGATCTTCATCTGGTTTGTAATGGACATTGTCCACTTCACCCCCAGAGATCGGGTTTAGTCCGTTTTGGCGGAGTGCCTCCTGGTATGAAATCTCGATCAGCTTATCTAGTGTCTTTTGATTTAAGGCAGCTCCATATCGTTGTTCTACGACGTTTTCTGGCACTCGTCCCTTGCGAAAGCCAGGGATTTTTAACCGTGAGCCGAGTTCTCCTTTAGTACGAAGTCTTTCAGCTTTAACCATTCCAACTGGCACAGTAATGTTCATTGTACGACGCCAGCGCTCTCCTTCTACTACGGAGATTTTAAGTTGTGTTCCGTCGATATCCATTTAGGGTCAGCTTTTGAAAGAATAGTTTTCACATACTTATATATATATGCGAAAGGGGGGACTCGAACCCCCACGGCAAAAAGCCACAGGATCCTAAATCCTGCGCGTCTACCAGTTCCGCCACTTTCGCCAGTAATTTCGCCAATAATCCAAAATTATACTGGACAAAAAAGATAACCGAGCCTGAAAACACCATCAACAGATGGGATTTTTAGGGTAAGTTTAAGATGGCACTAAGGATTGTGGGAATTTGTGCTTTTAATTTGTTAAATCAGTCAGGAATACGAATATGGAAAACCTGCGGTTGACTGTTAGAACTTTGCACACGAAGAGTTACTATTTCTCCTGAGTTCACTTTGGCCATTATAAGTTGGGCATCGTCCGCATCTTCTACAAGTTGTCTATTTATCTCGAGGACTTTATAGCCAGGAAGTAATCCTCTCCGTCCTGCAGGACCGTTAACTTGGACATTTGTTATGACGGCACCTTGAATCTCTTGGTATCCATATTCCGCTGCGAATTCACGGGTCATATTCTCGATGCGTAGACCAAGTTTCTGATCCATACGTTCTTCGTCTTCTACTGGGGATAGTGATGCTGTTGATACTTCACTGCTTAAGGGAGCCTCACCTAGGCGAATATTGATGGTTAGACGTTTACGGTTACGGTATACCGTAACATCGATACTATCTCCTGGTCGCTTTCGTGCTATGCTCTGTTGCAGTTGGCCAGTTCGGCCTATGGGTTGATCATCAATAGCTACGATAACGTCATAGGGCATGATCCCATAATCTTCAGCTGGTCCTCCTTTGGTGATCATTGTCACCTCAACTCCAGAAACAGTAGGTAAGCCATAGCTTTCGGCGGACACAGCGTCAACACCGGTCATAGCTACACCCAACCATGCTCTGCGTACTTTTCCATATTCGACCAAATCTTCCATGACCCTCTGGGCAAGGTCAATTGGGATCGCGAAACCATATCCTTGATAGAATCCAGTTCTACTTGCTATGGCCGAATTTATACCAACCACTTGACCTCTTAGATTTACCATAGGTCCGCCCGAATTGCCTGGATTAATAACGGCATCTGTCTGGATGAAGTCTTCGATGGCGAACCCTCTAGATTCCCGGGTCTCTTGATCTCTGTACAGTTCTCGTTGCAGTAACTGTAAAGGTCTGCCGAGGGCACTTACAATTCCTACGGTCACCGTATAGTCTAGGGGGTGGCTGGTTCCACCGAATCCCGGATTGCCGATTGCGATGATCCACTCACCCACACGGAGATCGTCTGAGCTTCCAAGATTAAGTTTGGTTAGGTCATCAGCATCAATCTTAATTACCGCTACATCTGTGAATGGATCTCGACCTATTAGCTCCGCGGAGAAAGATCTTCTGTCTTGCAGGAATACTGTCAGAGCACTGGCGTCTGCAACAACATGATTGTTGGTAAGGATATATCCATCAGAGGAAACAATAAATCCACTTCCTCCAGATATTAAATCAGGTCGATCCTGGGGGTTCTGATCTGGAAAGTTTCTGAACTCTGGGAAATTCCTGAACAGTTGGTTAGGAGATTGATCAACTTGAGCTTGTCGTCTTGCCTCAATCCTTACTACTGCGGGAGTTACTATTCCAGCTACGTTTATGAATGCATCGCTGAGATCCATTGCAGGCTTAACAGACTCTATAGGAACCTGTGGTTGGGTATCTATGGCAGGCATGGAATATGTATTGCTTGTCCATCCTATACCTGAAGCGATACCTAGCCCCAGCAAACAGGCAACTGATGAGTAGAATACTATATTGATTTTTTTGCGTAGAGGATCATACATGTCAGGAAATTCCTTACTTCTGTTATTGATTTCATATAGCCTACCGTAATACCAAACTCTATTACCCTATAGGTGGCGATTACGATCCGCTCTTAACAATTGTTTTGGACGCATATCATATTAGTTATGGTTGCCTAATAAACCTATTTTTGAGGAATATTATCAGATCGGACTGTCCTAATTACCGAGTGGAATTGATTTTTCAAACGTTTCTTTGAGTGCGGCCATTACTAATGGCCAGGTTGTTGTAGATGGTGATATCATCTCAAAGTGCCCAGAGTTGGGAAGATCTACTATTCGGATATTATCTGCCCCTAAAGCAACAGCATGGTGGTAATAGGATCTACCCACTGGTCCCCAAACGTGGTCTTGGTCGCCGATAATAAGTGTCTGTGGAACAGAAATAGGAGCGATTTGCATGGGGGAGGCAGCACGGTACCTTTCTTTCTGATCAGATGGTTCCCCTCCCATGAGGCGCCCCACTGCATTACCACAAGATCCACGATTCTGAATAGCTTCTAGGTCTGCAGCTGGTGCCAGTGCGAATACTGCCTGTACAGGAAGTGGATTTGGAATGTATATAGGACTCTGGTTGTCAATCTTAACTCGGGCGGCTGCCCAGAGGGCTAATGATCCTCCTGCGGAATGTCCTGCAACTACAACACGGTTTAGATCTAGGGTGTGCAAATCTGCGATTTCCCTTAGATAGTCTATACCTTTCCCTACATCGAGATATGTGTTTGGCCATCCACCTCCATCGTCGCCAAGCCTCCTATATTCAATACTCCAGACGGCGTAACCAGCTTCGGATATTCCAATTTCAGCTTGGCCAACATGCTTGATATCGAATTCTGATAACCAACAGCCTCCGTGAATGAATACAACGACAGGATATGGTCGTTTACCTGAGGGGATGCGAAGGTTTCCAAACTGTAATGGATTCGGGCCGTAAGAAATACGATGGTCAGGTGGTGGCGATTGCCATTCTAGTACTTCACCTAGACTTATTACTTGAGCCGATGTTACAGGTTCTAAAATCGCACTTAAAATGATTATCAGGGTGCTTAATGATGATTGCTTATACATACTTATTATCAATCATCATCCTATCCTCAATCCTCGTCGACGATTTCATAATCAGCTTCAATAACCTCCCCATCCTCTTTCGTGTTGTCCTCTGTATTAGAATCACTTTCATCAGTGGATTCGGATTCGGTGGCTTGTTGGGATTGATACATCTCCTGCCCAGCCGCACTAAATGCATGCATCAGTTCTTCCCGGGCAGAGTTTAATCTTCCTACGTCTTCTCCCTTAAGGGATTCCTTGGCGTTTTCTAAAGACTTATTTAGACTTTCTTTTGTAGTATCAGACACCTTGTCACCCCATTCATCTGAATCTTTTTCTACCTGATATACCAGAGAGTCCAACTGATTACGAGAATCTACTTGTTCTCTACGATCTTCGTCTTCTTGGGCATGTACTTCAGCATCTTTTACCATTTTGTCGATCTCAGAATCGCTCAATCCACTTGATGCCTCAATACGTATTTTTTGCTCCTTGCCAGTTGCTTTATCTTGAGCTGATACGTGAAGAATACCGTTAGCATCGATATCAAAGGTTACTTCTACTTGGGGCATACCTCGGGGGGCTGGTGGAATTCCAGTAAGCTGGAACTTGCCGATGGTCTTATTATCGATAGCCATTTTCCGTTCACCCTGGAGCACATGTATCTCTACAGTGGTTTGATTATCCTCTGCTGTTGAGAATGTCTCAGCCTTCTCTGTGGGTATTGTTGTGTTTCGGCCTATCAGTGTTGTCATAACACCACCTAGTGTTTCAATTCCTAGTGACAGGGGTGTTACATCGAGCAATAGTACGTCTGTAACATCTCCAGCTAGGACGCCTGCCTGTATGGAAGCTCCCACACCAACGACCTCATCGGGATTTACACCCTTATGAGGGTCTTTCCCAAAAAACTCAGTGACGATTTCCTGGATCTTAGGTATTCTGGTAGAACCGCCTACAAGAATTATTTCATCAATGTCTGACGGACTAATCCCTGCGTCCTCAAGAGCTTTTTTCATTGGAGGAATAGTTCTTTGTACAAGGTCGTCTACAAGTTGCTCGAGTTTTGCACGAGTAAGTGTATATGTGAGGTGTTTGGGGCCTTCCTGTGTGGCTGTTATAAATGGAAGATTAATATCAGTTTGTTGAGTTGAAGACAGTTCCATTTTAGCTTTTTCGGCAGCTTCCTTGAGACGTTGGAGTGCCATGGCGTCTTTGGATAGATCTATCCCTTGATCTTTCTTGAATTCTGTGACTAACCAGTTGATGATCTTTTGATCAAAGTCGTCACCACCCAGATGTGTGTCACCATTGGTGGATTTTACCTCAAAGACGCCTTCTCCCAATTCAAGTATCGAAATATCGTAGGTTCCTCCTCCAAGATCGAAAACAGCTATCTTTTCATCAGTCTTTTTGTCTAATCCATAAGCAAGAGCTGCTGCGGTAGGTTCATTGATAATGCGAAGCACCTCTAGACCTGCGACCTTTCCAGCATCTTTGGTCGCTTGACGTTGAGCATCATTGAAGTAGGCTGGCACGGTGATTACGGCTTGATCTACACTTGTACCCAGATAGTCCTCTGCGGTCTGCCTCATCTTCTGCAAGATAATTGCTGAAAGCTCTGGAGGAGTGAAAGTCTTGTCTGCGTTTATAGCTTTCACCTGAACTAGACCTTTAGAATCAGTTTCCACGTCATAGGGAACCAATTTTTGTTCTTCAGTTACTTCTGATTCCTTACGCCCCATAAATCTCTTGATAGAGAAGATGGTATTATTCGGATTGGTTATGGCTTGTCGACGTGCGACTTGACCTACTAAACGTTCACCTTCTTTAGTGAAGGCCACCACGGAAGGTGTGGTGCGTCCACCCTCTGAATTGGGGATTACTACAGGCTCTCCTCCTTCCATTACTGCTACTACCGAGTTGGTAGTTCCTAGGTCTATACCGATTACCTTTCCCATGTCTACTCCTTTTATTTATAAGCTTTGCCTCATATGTAATGAGGTTTATTTATTTTGCTTTGAATATTGTTCTGGCATGGCAAATGCAATGTTCATGCCCGTTATTAAGCTTATAAAAGCAGTCAAAATGGCGTTTTTTATTATACACACTGTCAAAATGGCACCACTTGGATCTGGATATCATATTAGACTGATATATATGAATTCCCATTCATATATATCATTAGGGATATTGCCAGAAATGTATTATTACAGATAATGGATTGAACTGGGTTATTTTTTTGTAAATGCGGAGTTGAAATGATTTATGGGACTATATCCAGTGCCAAGGTCGAGGGCTGATGCCAAGGCCTGAGCGACGAAGTTAACTCCAGCATCAGTCGCATTTAACAATGTTTGTCCCAGTGCCAATCCTGCAGCTATAGCGGCTGATAGAGTACAACCGGTACCATGGCCCGCCCTAATGTTAAGGCGTGGACGAGACCAAACTCGGCAACCTTGATCTGTCAAAAGTAAATCTACAGCCTCACTGCCTTTCAGGTGTCCTCCTTTTATGAGGGCTGCTTGAGCACCCATTTTCAGTAACTCTCGACCTGCAACTTCAAAATCATCAATATGTTCAAGAGGTTTCTGGGTTAATATACTAGCTTCGTGGATGTTGGGTGTGACCATGGTGGCCAGTGGTATCAATTCTTTACGCATGACCTCCACAGCTTCTTCATCGAGAATTTGATCACCTGTGCTGGACACCATAACTGGATCAAGAATGTAGTTTTTGAGGCTATGGTGTCGTATTCTTTCAGCTACAGTATAAACCAGATTAGCATTAGCGAGCATGCCAGTCTTTACGGCTAGTGGTAACAAATCGGTGGCTACGGCATCAATCTGAGCACGAACCACTGTGTCAGGAATGGTATGTATAGCGTCGATGCCGATGGTGTTCTGAGCAGTTACTGCTGTAACTGCACTGCATCCAAAAACTTGAAATGCATGAAAAGTTTTAAGGTCTGCTTGTATTCCTGCACCACCACCGCTGTCGCTTCCAGCAATTGTTAAGGCTACTGGAGTTGGTTTATCCATTGATATTAAAGATGTTATTTGCTTTTGTTGGTATTTTATAATAATCCCTTATCAATCTATGATAATACTATCGTATTCACGATGATCTTTATCATTTAATTTTGATAAGAGGTCTTTGTCGAGAATTTTATGCTGACTAAGAATAAAAAAATGCTCATAGAGCGTCTAAAAGCTCGTAAAGGCCGACTACGGGAAAGTCTTGTTTTGGTGGAAGGGGTGCGCTGTGTAAGTGAAGCACTCATATCAGATATTAAGTTCCGATTCGTGGTTTGCTCTCCTAGGCTTTTGAACACTAAAGCAGGCAGGGATCTAGCAATTGAAATCTCTAATCGGGGAATAATCAGTGAAGAAGTTGATGACTATAACTTTGATAAATTAGCGTCCACTGAACATCCGCAAGGAGTTCTTCTCGTATGTGAAGAGCCTAAGCAGAAACTCTTAGAATTTTCAGGATTGTCAAATCAACGAGTTATGATTCTTGATGGGATACAAGATCCTGGGAATTTCGGAACCCTTATTCGAACTGCAAGAGGATTTGGGGTTTCACTGTTGATTGCTTTGGATGGATCTGTGGATCCTTGGAATTCTAAAACTGTAAGAGCCTCATCCGGTGCTATTTTTCACGTTGATATTGTTCCGGCCCCATGGGATGAAGTATATACATGGTTATCTAACAATAAAGTCAAAATTATAGTTGCAGATTCTGATGGGCAGGATGTTAGCGAAGTTATACCTGCCCTGCCTTGGGCTTTGGTAGTAGGGAATGAGGGGGCTGGTCTAAGATCGGAAATTTTATCATCTGCTACTCACAGGATCGCTATCCCCATGGACTTAGGCTTGGAATCTTTTAATGTCGGCGTGGCAGGCTCAATCCTTCTCTACGCTCTTACGACACAAGTGAGATGATTGAAAATATACTAAAGAGTAAAGATGGCAGGCTTGGCCTCGTATGGCGCATATTATTGTTTTTTGTGATTACGATTCTTTTGACATCATTAATCCAGATGCTTGGATTTCTTGCTACGGAGGTTTTTTTAGCTGCCAAAGGGTTTGCGGTAGAGGATTTTCTTCAGTTTAATGAAAATTATTACCGTACGTCTGCCCTTATTAGTTCTGGGGCTATGTTGATCGGTTCTCTAGTCAGTGGTTACATATTGCTATCTAAGGATGGGAGGGGTTTTTCTGCTCTTGGTTTTTATGTGCATCGAGTTTCTTTAATTGAAACTTTTACTGGACTCGGGTTTGGTATCTTATTAGGGCTGGTGGTTGTAATACTAATGGTATTAAGTGGTGGTTTGAGTTGGCATCAAGAACCTGGAGTTTGGTCAGATTGGTTCATACAAGGAGGGGCCGCTCTCATTTTTCTAGCACTTCCAGCTGCGGCGGAAGAAGCTTTCTTGAGGGGCTATCCTCTCCAAGCACTTGCAGAGTTCTTTGGCCCAGCATGGGCGATATTTGTTACTTCGGTAGTTTTTGGTTTTCTTCATATTAGCAATCCTGGATTGACTGGTATTGCTATGCTGAATTTGATATCAGCTGGCATACTGCTGGGGGTTGTATATATACGTACTGGTAGTCTTTGGTGGGCCACGGGTGCGCATTTGGGATGGAACTGGGCTCACGGATATATTGCAGATGTTCCAGTAAGTGGCCTTGAATTGATGGATGCACCATTCTATGAAGCGGTTAGCTTGGGCCCAGACTGGCTCGGAGGTGGCGTTTTTGGCCCAGAGGGAAGCTTAATAGCAACTTTTATTATTCTATTAACAGCAACTGTTTTATGGCTGAGTCCTTGGTTGACTCCCAGTGTACAAGCTGTAAGTGCTAAACCCCTATGGCTTGTAACACAAGATGAGGATAGTAAAACTGAATTCCAATACTGAAAACAGCTAGTCTATGGATCTGAACAGTCCCTTTGATATCCGCAGGACAAGCAGATGATCTTGCAGTGACGTTCTAGTAAAGGGCCTCCGCAAAGCTCACAAAGAGTGGTTTCAGGTTGCCCCAGACCTTGTTCTAGGTATTCTCTTGATAGATTAATATAGTGAGTGCCTCCTCGTGCTATCCAATCTGAATTTTCATCAAGAGTACGTTTTATTACTCCTGGTGCACCCACTACCAAGCTGCGATTAGGTATATCAGATTTTTCTAGGACTACTGAGTTTGCTCCTATCACGCATTCTATACCAATACGGGCATTTTGAAGAATGACTGAGTTCATTCCTACTACAGTCCTATCTCCTATCTCGCAACTTTCTAACTTGGCTCCATGTCCTATCGTAACTTGTTCACCTATTCGAGTTTCACCCCATCCACCTACGTGTATCACGCAGTTGTCTTGTATGCTAGAACCTGCCCCGATAATAATACCGTTATCAGGATCGTCTCCACGAAGTACTGCACCGAACCAGATGCTGGCCTCTTCACCGATAGTGACATCTCCAACGAGAACAGCGTTAGGAGCGATAAAGGCAGTACTGGCGATGTTAGGTTGCTTTCCCTTGAATGGTAAGATGATGGCCATAGGGAAGTCAGGTTATCTCTTCTGAGTTTTTTGAGGGTAGTTTTGTAAGAAGAGCACGGGTTACCTGTGTATCAGAGGCTTCAAGGATTTTGACCTGCAATCCACCAGACTTGAATGTTTCCTGTACTTTGGGCACATATCCTAACTCTTCGAGAATAAATCCATTGAGGGATCGGTTGTCGAGTTGTGGAAATGCTATGTTGAATATGTATTTAATATCTCGGACATCAATACTACCCGCCGCTTCGATTTCGGTACGTGATATGTGAAGGATATCTTGGTTGTCCGGGTCAGTTTCGTCGACTATATCACCTACTAATTCCTCAAGTATGTCTTCAAGGGTTGCTAGTCCATCCGTTCCTCCAAACTCATCGGCAACGATACCCATATGTATTCGTCTATTTTGAAATTGTCGGAGTAGTTGTGTCAGAGGTAGTGATCCCGGGACAAAAATTGGATCCTGGGATAGCTGGGAGAGAGTCATAGAGGTGCGGCCTGCTACGTAATTCTCATAGGCCTCACGAACGTATAGGATTCCTGATATATCATCAGTAGTTTCTCTATATACTGGAACTCGAGAATATGGAACTGTTTCTAATTCGTCTATGATTTCTTTTAGGGTCAGGGAATCTTTCCAGGCGAAGATATCAACTCTGGGAGTCATGACATCCCATGCTGTAAGTTCGTCTAAATGAAAAGCTCTTTCTACAAGGATGTGCTCTTCTATTCCCACTAACCCTTCTTTTTGCCCTAATTCAGTTATTTCTCTGACGTCACGTTCATCATTTGTAGTTTCTTTATCATTTTTACTGCTGAATATCAAATCGGTCAATTGATCTATTGGATTAATAATCTTATTGAGAGTTCTCTCAATGAAAATCAAGAGATGGGCAGTGCTCAATGCCAAGCGCAGGGGACGCTTTGTGGCTAAAAATCGTGGTATTATTTCTCCTATAATTACAACTGCTATAACACCTATCAAGATTCCGAGCAGCCCACCAGGTGTATCTGTTATCAGTATTCCTATAGTAACAGATAAACCTACTGATACAGTATTTAAAATAGTATTGAGTATTAGTAAGGAAAATCTTGCTGACTCTGGCATAACTCGTAAGTCTGCAAGTGCTTTAGAGCCCTGGAATCCTTCTTCTTCCAGGGTCCTTAGTCGTGAATATCCTATAGTAAATACAGCGGTTTCTGCTGCGGAAAGTAACGCTGAGGAAAGTAGCGAGAATACCGCTACAATTAACAGTATCCAAATCATGTGTTACCTAAGTTGTTCAGGGATTGAATGAGGATATCATTATTGATGATTATCTCCATTCTCCTTTTTCATCTAACAGCTCTGCTATCACATCTCGGGTTTTACGTCCATCTGCTTCGGCTTCGAAGTTGAGTACTATACGATGTGCTAGAACAGTAGGTGCTACTGCACGAACATCGTCATAAGAAGGGATAGGATCACCACGAGAAGCTGCACGAGCTTTCGCTCCAAGAATGAGATACTGAGAAGCTCGTGGTCCGCTCCCCCAGCTCACATAACGTTGAGCTACTGATGCGGTCTCCTCTAATCCCGGCCTAGTAGAACGGGCGAGGTGTACTGCAAAGGATACTAGAGAGGGGGGTGCCGGCACTTTCCTAACCAGGTGTTGTAGTTCTATAAGTTCATTAGAGGATACAATGGGTTGGATATACTGATCATCTTCTCCCGTTGTTTTCATGGCGATTTCTTCTTCTTCATTCTTAGATGGATAACCAATAGGCAATTCGAGCATAAATCGATCAAGTTGAGCTTCAGGCAGAGGATAAGTGCCTTCCTGTTCAATCGGATTCTGTGTAGCTAACACAAAGAAAGGTGCGTCCAGGTTATAAGTATTTCCTACGGCCGTTACCTCCCGTTCCTGCATTGCTTGAAGTAGGGCAGCCTGGGTTTTCGGTGGAGTTCTATTGATCTCATCTGCTAGAACTATGTTAGCAAAAATTGGCCCTCTAACAAATCGGAATACCCTCCGTCCAGTAGAGCGATCTTCCTCAATAACTTCAGTTCCAGTTATATCAGTCGGCATAAGATCAGGAGTGAATTGAATACGGCTGAAATTCAGATCCAAAGCTTCAGAAAGAGTTGATATCAAGAGTGTTTTAGCCAATCCCGGAACACCAACCAACAAAACATGGCCATTAGCGAGGAGGGCGGTCAGCATTCCTTCTACTACTTCCTCCTGGCCAACGATTTTTTTTGCTATTTCGTGCCTGAGATTTTCAGCTACTATAGCCCCACGCTCAAGCAACTTAAGTTCTTTTTCTTGGCTAACTGTTTGCGTTGTTGGTGTCATGAAATCCATTTCTGAACTTGATGCATTTTTGCGTACAATGAATTTAACTAATAGTGCGGTTATCCAACTTACCCGCCATCTGCTGTTAGAGGTCCAATATTAGGATAGTCTATTGAAGGGTTTTAGACTACAATACTGTATAGATTCTATCATAATAATCATATCGCGAAACTGTCTTAAGCATGACTATTAGTCAAGCGTTTTGAATTACTAAAATTACCTTATAAAGGATGGTAAAGTTATGCTTGCGAAATTTTTCACAAGCTTCTAAATTTGCTGGCTTTAAACCTAAAGGATCAGATTTTTAGCAAATATCAGGTTCACGGAATATGAGTGTAGATCCAGGTAAAGAAGTAGCCCGAGGATCTTCCCGTTTTCTGGGACATGGAATGAGCTTAGCTGTTTCAGTTGCTATCTTTGGATGGCTTGGGTCTGAAGTTGGAGAGTGGCTTGGGTCGGAATCTCTGTTAACACTTATTGGCATGTTATTAGGGGGAGTAGCAGGTTTCTACAATCTTTATGTACAGTCAGTACTACGTCCACGACAAGATCAATATTGCGAGGAGAACGATAAGGATTGAGTGTTTTCGGGCGTTATGCCTTAATAGCGATCCTAGTGGTGTTTCTGGGAGTTACGGTACTTTGGATGCTCTTAGATGACTCAGAAAGAGTAGGTGTTATTCTGGCCGCCTTCATTGCTTATCCTGTTCAGGTTTTCTCATTTTGGTTACTCCTACGTGCTCGTGGAGAGCCAACCCAATTTGTGTTTTACTGGGGCATTGGAATTATGCTTCGGGTATTAACTGTTATAACAGTGGGTTTGGTGTCTTGGAAATTTGAGTTGATAGAGCCAGCGGCACTTCTGCTTACACTGGTGGGGTTTTTCTTCGTTTTGTTGTTGATGGAGCCAGCCTTTCTAAAGCTCGATAGTAATGATCTGCGAAAGAAGATATGATTTTATTTAAATATCTTCAGGATCATGTCGTAGAAGTGGTTGATCAGTCTGGCCACAGCACTGGATCCAAAAGCGGTCTTTCGATGGAAGGATTGCCCGACTTCATAATGCACCATATAGGGGATGCGAAATACATAGAATTCGCTGGAGGACATTGGAATCTTGAATCATTAAGCATAGCTCCAATCCATTTGGGATCTATTGCTATCGATATGTCACCCACAAGACAATTGGCAGTCATGATCCTAGTTGCGATACTGTTGCCTCTGATCTTCATTCCAGTGGCCAGATCCATCCGAGTTAGAGGTATGGAAAGGGCACCAACAGGATTTGCCAACTTTATGGAGGCGATTGTTGTCTATTTTAGGGATGAAGTTGTGCGTACTAACATTGGTCATGGTGCAGATAAATACACTCCTTACATCTTAACCCTGTTTTTCTTTATTCTTGGGATGAACCTTATCGGGCTCACACCTTTAGGCATTACGCCTACTGCCAATCTTTCGGTTACAGCTGCTTTAGCGGTTATAAGCTTTTTAGTCACTGAAATTTCAGGGTTCCTATCCCTAGGCCCTGCAGGGTATGCTAGGACTATATTCTTTCTGCCTCCAGGACTTCCGGTAGTAATGAAGCCATTTATGATGATCGTACTCGCACCAGTTGAATTTATGGGCAAACTAACTAAGCCATTTGCTCTAGCGGTTCGTCTACTTGCTAACATGACTGCTGGCCATACACTCATTTTAGCTATAATGGGTATGATTTTTGTGCTCCAAAGTTATTTAATGGGTATTGTCTCAGTTACTATGGCCAGTATCCTAATGATTCTAGAGTTGTTCGTAGCCTTTTTACAGGCATATATATTTGCAATGCTCACGTCCGTATTCATAGGACTCATACGTCACGCTCATTAGTTACTAAGACAAAGGACTAAATATGTATTTCTTGCTTACCGCTATTCAGGAAACCGCGGTTGGAGGGGGCGCTGGTTTGATAGGTGCCGGATTAGCAATAGGTGGTGCCGTGATCGGTGCTGGGCTCGGAATAGGCCCTATCGGATCCGCTGCAGCATCAGGAATAGCACGTCAACCTGAGGCTACGGCTCAAATCCAGACAGCAGCCATCATCTTCGCCGCTCTTATAGAAGGTGCCGCGCTCTTTGGTCTTGGGCTTGCATTCGTGAAGTTTTAATTAGGATTAAAACTTCTGTATTTAAGGGATAATTTGCCTTGAATAGCATTGATAGCACCCTAGGTTTTTTAAATAATTCAACGGTTCACAGGGAGTCTATATGTTCGACTTAAACCTCGGACTTACAGTTTGGACGAGCCTTGTTTTCTTGGCACTGCTCGGCATTCTGTGGAAGTATGCTTGGGGGCCGATCCTCACTTTTGTTGAAGCTCGAGAGAGTGGCATCCAAGATAAATTGGATCAGGCTGCAAAAGAGAGGGAAGAGGCTGCCAGTCTACTTTCAGAATACCATCAGCAGTTGGCTGATGCACGTCGAGATACTCAACAGATGATCGCCGAAGGCAAAGAAGCAGGTGATAGGATCCGACAAGAAATTGAAGAAAAAGCCAGGGTAGAGTGTGAATCTCTAATTGATCGTGCTCATGAGTCTATAGAGCGTGACAAGGAGATTGCCCTTCAAGCTCTTAGAAAAGAATCGGTTGATTTAGCTATAGTAGCAGCAGCAAAGCTCATTGGGAACAGGCTAGATGATGCCAAAGATCGTGAGCTTATTGCCGACTATATTGAGGATCTTAGTGAGCACGGTGAAGAGGTTGAGGCATGAGAGACGAAACTGTAGCTAAAAACTATGCTGAAACTCTTCTGGAAGTAGCTGACCGTAATGAGGGTTTGGAGATTTTTGGAGACGGAATTGAAATGATAGCACGTCTCCTCGATGAGAATCAAAGTTTCCGCATGTTTTTGGAAACTCCAAGGATATCTGTAAGCCAGAAGAAGGAAGTTATACAGAGTGTTTTTTCAGATAAGTTACCGGTTATGCTTATCAATTTTTTAGTTGTGGTGCTAGATAAGAGAAGACAGCGCATTCTGGGGGATATTGCCAGAGAATACCAAATACTTTTGGATCAGCGTTTAAACAGAATGAGAATAGAGGTTACGATAGCTCGCAGTATGGATGAATCATACCAGACAGAGCTTCAGGATAAACTGACTACCCTCATCGGTTGTCAGGCCATATCTGATATAAGAGTGGATCCTATGATTCTGGGAGGAATCATTGTCCGAGCAGGGGACATGATTTACGACGGATCCCTGAGGAGGAAGTTGGATGGAATGCGTAGGAGATTGTTGATGACAAACCTCCACCCAGTGGGGGATTCGTGAAGGTTAATCACCGGCCTGGGCCGGCTATTAGTAATAGAATCACAGGACTAAACAATGGCTAATGATTCAGGACTCCGAGCTAGTGAAATCAAAGGTGTCCTTCTTTCTGAGATTGAGAACTATGGTGAACGGCTTCAGGCTGAAGAAGTAGGTGAGGTTCTAGAAGTTAAGGATGGCATAGCTCGTATCTATGGGCTAACCAAGGCAATGGCTAGTGAAATGCTAGAGATCACCACCACACATACTGAAGAACCTGTTTCTGCATTAGCACTGAATCTTGAAGAGGACAACATTGGTGCGGTGATTATGGGAGATTGGACTCTTCTCCATGAGGGCGACCAAGTACGCAGGACAGGTCGAGTGTTGGATATACCAGTGGGTAATGGATATGTAGGAAGGGTCGTAGACTCTCTTGGTAGCCCTATAGATGGCAAAGGACCTATAGATCCCATCGAAGGCAATAGACATATCGATGTAGTGGCACCGGGTATCGTTATGAGGCAGCCGGTTAATGAACCTCTTCAGACCGGCATCAAGGCTATCGATTCCATGATTCCAATTGGACGAGGTCAGCGTGAGTTGATAATAGGTGATCGCGGTACTGGGAAAACAGCTATTGCTCTAGATACTATTATAAATCAGAAGGATACTGATGTTATCTGTGTATACTGTGCTGTGGGACAAAGGGCGGGTAAAGTTGCAGGTGTAGTAGAGACACTTCGTGAGTATGGGGCCATGGATTACACGGTGGTTGTGGCTTCTAACGCTTCCGATCCGGCACCCATGCAGTATATAGCTCCCTACTCAGCCTGTGCAATTGCTGAACACTTTATGTGGGCAGGGAAACACACACTCGTTATCTATGATGATCTATCAAAACAGGCAACCGCCTATCGACAACTATCTCTGGTACTACGACGTCCTCCAGGGCGAGAAGCATTTCCTGGAGATGTTTTCTATCTCCATTCTAGACTATTAGAACGTGCTGCTAAGCTATCGGATGAACAAGGTGGAGGTTCCCTTACAGCTTTACCGATTATTGAAACGCAGGCTGGGGATGTATCGGCTTATATACCCACTAATGTTATTTCCATTACTGATGGTCAGATCTATCTTGAGCCTAATCTGTTCTATTCGGGTGTACGTCCAGCTGTAAACGTAGGGATTTCGGTATCCCGTGTTGGAGGTGCTGCTCAAATCAAAGCGATGAAGAACGTGGCCGGACGTCTTCGTCTCGATTTAGCACAGTATAGGGAACTCGAAGCTTTTGCACAGTTTGGATCCGATCTAGATACTGCTACACAAAATCAATTAGCACGTGGTGAGCGTACAGTAGAGATTTTGAAGCAAGGACAGTACCAGCCCATGCCGGTGGAGAACCAAGTGTGCGTAATTTTTGCTGTAACACAAGGGCAAGTTGACGATGTTGAAGTTCGTGATCTAAAACAATGGGAACAGGGTTTTCACGAATTTCTAAGTACTCATTCTAGCCAAATATTGGCTGAGATTAAAAAAGAAAATCAGATAACTGAAGAAATAAAAGATAAGTTGATTGCTGTTATATCGGAGTACAACAAGGTGTTTATAGATGTCCAGGTCAAGACACCTGCTAGTAGCACAGATGATCAGTAGGAGCTTAATCCTGAACATATACACAATAGCTCAGGAGCAAGTTGACTGATGGCAGGAGCTAGTGACGTCAAGAGACGGATCAAATCTGTCGAAAACACCAGACAAATCACAAAGACTATGGAATTGGTCGCCACGTCTAAGCTAAAGAAGGCGACTGAACGTGTCCGGTCAGCTCGTCCCTATGCTGATTCATTGGCCCAGATCGTAAGTAGCTTGTATGCGCCCGAACTTTCTGATCGCTTTCCTCTTCTACGTAGCCCTGAACATCCGAATAGAGTAGCGGTACTTTTGCTTACTGCAAATCGTGGATTGGCAGGTGGATTCAACACCAACTTGATCAAAGAAGCACGAGTACTTCTGGAGAACTTTGATAGTAAAGGCATAGAAACCGATCTACACATAGTGGGCAAGAAGGGGATTGCATATTTCCGCTTCAGAGGACGTAGAATTGCGTCAAGTAATGTAGACATATATGACAGTCCATCTTTGGATGATGCCGAGTCTATTATTAGCGGTATTAGAGATGACTTTGCGTCTGGTCATGTAGATGCGGTTTATGTAGTTAGTTCAGAGTTTCGTTCAGTATTATCAACTCCTCCAAGTGTCCTAGAATTATTGCCGATCAGACCTAAAAGTGAATCTTCATCTTTTGATAATTATCTCTTTAGTCCTAAGGTTGATGTACTGATCCAATGGATACTTCCAGTATACCTTCGTAATACTATATACCGAGCACTTGTGGAGAATGCGGCTTCAGAACAGGGTGCTCGTAGGACGGCAATGAAGAGTGCCACTGACAATGCCAGCGATGTACTCGAGTACCTGACACGCACATATAATCGGGTTCGTCAGGCCCAGATAACCCAAGAGATAGCGGAAATTGTTGGTGGTGCAGCTGCTCTTGAGTAATGATATGCACAAAACTCCTATAAGGGATTAGCAATTATGTCAGAAACTAGTATCGGGAAAGTCATCCAGGTCATCGGTCCAGTTTTGGATGTGGAGTTTGATCCTGAAAATCTACCTGAGATTTATAACGCCTTGTCCCTGAAATCATCTCAAGACGAGGAACAGATTGACCTAATCGCAGAAGTTCAACAGCACATAGGTCGAGGTATGGTTCGGGCGGTATCTATGACTTCGACCGATGGAGTAACCAGAGGAATGGATGTGGTAGACACGGGAAGCCCTATTTCGGTACCCGTTGGAGAGTTGGCCCTCGGTCGTATACTGAATGTTCTAGGAGAACCAGTGGACGAGCAGGGGCCGATTGGTGATGGTAGCAGTGAAGTGGAACGTTGGCCGATCCATAGAGAATCACCACCGTTCGATCAGCTAGAGCCCAAAACGGAGATTTTCGAAACTGGCATTAAGGTTATAGACCTACTTGCTCCTTATGTGAAGGGTGGCAAGACAGGCCTCTTTGGCGGAGCTGGGGTGGGTAAGACTGTGATTATCATGGAACTCATCAACAACATTGCCATGGAACACGGTGGACGTTCTGTGTTTTGTGGTGTTGGTGAACGTACACGCGAGGGTAACGATCTTTGGATAGAAATGAAGGAATCGGGAGTTATAGATTCCACGGCTCTTTGTTATGGACAGATGAACGAACCTCCTGGTGCTCGTCTTAGGGTTGGCCTCAGTGGATTAACGATAGCAGAATATTTTAGGGACATCGAAAAACAAGACGTGCTACTCTTCATTGATAACATTTTTCGTTTTACTCAAGCTGGTTCCGAAGTTTCAGCATTACTAGGACGTATGCCTTCAGCGGTTGGATATCAACCCACACTTGGTACGGAAATGGGTGAACTTCAAGAGAGAATCACGTCCACTCAAGAGGGATCTATTACATCTGTACAGGCAATATATGTTCCTGCAGATGACCTAACTGACCCAGCTCCTGCAACAGCGTTTACACATCTGGACGCAACGACTGTATTGTCACGGGCTATCTCGGAGAAAGGGATATACCCAGCTGTGGATCCATTGGACTCGACCTCGAGAATTCTTGACCCACAGTTCTTAGGTGAACGCCACTATGCGGTTGCAGTTGAAGTACAAAGAATATTACAGCGCTATAAGGATTTACAGGATATTATTGCGATTCTAGGAATGGACGAGCTGACGGAGGAGGATAAGGTTTTGGTGAACCGGGCCCGAAGGATTGAACGGTTCCTTTCACAGCCTTTTCACGTGGCTGAAACATTCACAGGGATCTCTGGCAAATATACAAGGCTAGACGATACTATCGAGTCATTTGAAAGAGTTGCTGCAGGAGAATTTGATCATCTGCCAGAGCAGGCTTTTTACATGAAAGGTGGGATAGAAGAAGTCATCGCCTCTAGTGAAGATATTACATCCTAATGGCTTCTCTGAACGTTCGGGCAGTGTCTCCTGGAGCACTTTTGTTTGAGGGTGCGGCTAACTCAGTAATCGCTCCAGCTTGGGATGGAAAAGTAGGTATACTTCCCGGCCATACCCAGATGATAACTCTTCTAGGTTCAGGAGAAGTATCCATAAATTTGCCAGAGGGTGATACACATAGCTTGTTTATCGGAGGAGGTGTTCTGAGGATAGATGCTTCGGAACTAACTATCCTTGCAGAGCAATCAGATTCTGAGTTAACAGAAAATTTGTTGTCCGGTACTAGGGTAGATGTAGACGCTATACTAGAAGCTATGGAAGACTAATCATAATTGCTCAAAATCCACATAAAATTGGATATGAGGAATACTATTGAAAATGTGTGATAAGATTTTCACACCTCTCTCTTGTGGATAGTGCCTGATACTATTCTAAAAATACCATTAGGTACTTAAGAAGATGAAGTTAGATCTTCATGTCCATACATCAGCATCTGATGGTATGTGTGAATCTCGTGAAGTTGTCTCTATTGCAGAGGAAACGGATCTAGACGTTATAGCGATTACTGATCACGACACTGTAGTTGGAATTCCACAGGCGATTGAAGTTGCTTCTGAAAAGCGGATCGATGTTATCCCAGGGATAGAGATTAGCAGTGTTTTAGAAGGCAGAGATTATCATATTCTAGGATATTTTGTGGATCCGGATAATCCGTCTATAAAGGCACACGAGGTCAAGGCAGGAGAGGGTCGTAAGCACAGAATGCTAGAGATGGTGGATCGGCTTTTATTGCAGGGGATTATTGTAGAGTACGAAGATGTTCTCTATGAGGCTGGTTCGGAACTTTCAACAATCGGCCGTCCTCACCTTGCTCGAGCATTAGTTACTAAGGGTTATGCGTCTTCGACATCTGATGCTTTTTTTCGTTTAATCGGTAATGATCACCCCGCATATGTACCGACCCAACTGTCTACCCCTAGTGAAGCAATTGAGATCATTCTAAATGCTGGTGGTATATCTATTTGGGCTCATCCTCCTGCCGGATCATGGGTCAAATTACTCCCTAATTTGATTAAAGAAGGCCTCCAGGGACTGGAAGTCTATCGGCCCAGGTCAAGATCCGATCACATATTTGATCTTCAACGAGTTGCCAAGGACTCAGATTTGCTAATGACAGGTGGTTCAGACTGGCATGGTCCTAATGATGGCATTGATTTGGGAGACTTTTTTGTCACTGAGGAAGAAGTTGAGAAATTCTTACAAGCTGGTGGTATGTAGGTGGAAACAGGCTAATAATCTCTTAGATCTCCTTCTATCTAAAAGCAGATAATAGCTTTCGTACAGTTTCTCCTGGATCTGGAGCAGTCATGACGGCTCCCATGACTGCGATTCCTCGTGCTCCTAACCCCACCACTTCAGTAGCTCGTTTTGGGGTAATGCCTCCGATTGCTATTACTGGTATCGAAACAGATTCTACTACACTCTTAAGGCCTGATAATCCTATTACCTCGCCAGCATTAGGTTTGTTTATTGTTGGATATACTGTTCCGACACCTAAGTAGTCTGCCCCATCTTTCTCAGCTCTAATAGCTTCTTTAGGGTCGTCAGTAGAGTATCCAATAATAAAGTTTGGGGGGACTACAGACCTAACTTTTTTTATTGGTAAATCTTCAGGTCCAAGATGAACTCCGTCTGCTCCGGTAGCTAAGGCTACATCTAAACGATCATTCACAAACAAGAGAGCACCAAATGACCTCACCATTGGAAGAAATACCCTAACCATAGCCGACATCTCTCTGGCTGTAGCTTCTTTAGCTCTAAGTTGGATAGCAGGGGCTCCGGATTTCAGAGCTTGTAGCAGGACATTATCTAGTCCAAGAGGTTCAGATAGCCGTTCATCCGTTATTACCACTAGAGCCAGCTGTCTGACAAGATCGGTTTGGTTCATAGTTTATGGTCTATTTGACTTGTCCCTCTCCCTACGGGATAGTATTCGTGCCTGATTGTGTTCTTCTAGGCTGTTAGTGAAGGTATGACTACCATTTAAGCGGGCTACGAAGTACAAATAAGTATCGTCACTGGGATATAGTGCTGCCTGTAATGCAGCATTTCCGGGTGAGCCAATCGGTCCCGGTGGAAGGCCTCTCTGTGTGTAGGTATTGTAGGGGCTATCCGCAACAGAATCGATCATTGCAAATAGTAGTCGTTCACGACGGCCACCCAGTGCGTATATAACGGTTGGATCGGCCTGAAGGAGGTATCCTAGGCGTAGCCGATTGTGGTAAACAGATGAGATCGTGGGCATTTCTTCTATAAGCATTGCTTCAGCCTGAATAATAGATGCTAGAGTGACGATCTCTCTTTCGCTCATTTCGAGCTCCTCAAGTCGTGCTGACCATTCAGGCGTCCATCTTGATTTGTATTGATCGATCATGGTCTTGATTACTAGGTTGATACCTATACCTCTGGCGAAGTGATAAGTATCTGGGAACAGATATCCTTCTAGTCCAGGTCCCGGAACTTTCCAGTGATCATGAGCTAAAGAATCTAAGAGAAGTGCTCGGACGCTTTCTGGATCATCTTCAGTAACTTCCGCTATCCGATCTACCATATCGTCGATTTTAAACCCTTCGGGAATTGTGATTTTCTCAGTAATCACCTGACCTGTTATTAAGGGGTCTAAGATTTCGTTCCAGGTTTTCCCCTGGGCGAGCTCATAGTCTCCTGCTTTAATCTGGCGGTCGGCACCTTTTATCCGGGCGTATAGTCTGAATCTGAAAGGACTGGTAACGATTTCACGCTCGACAAGTGTGTCTAGAACTGTTTCAAAAGTAGATCCGGCTGGGATTGTTATTCTCACTAATTCACCCTGATCACCAGGACTGCAGCTGGTGTATATCATAGATATTATAAGGGTTTGTAATGAGAGTTTTATGATTTTCCAGGGCGATATGGTTTTCATGATTTTTTTTGTATGTCTAACCATTTCTGAAGAATCAGCACGGCCGCCGCCGCATCCACACGCCCCTTTTCCTTTTTCTTGTTTCTAGGGAGGCCGAGGCCCTGTATCGCACGCTCGGCAAGAGCTGAAGTGAATCTCTCATCTATAAGATGAACTTGTAATCCCGATTTCTTTTCCAATTTGTCAGCAGTTTCCCTAACTGTCTTGGTCCATTCTGTATCTAGTCCTGATAAAGCTAATGGGAGCCCCACTACTATGGTTTCAACATTGTATTCATTTATGAGTTTTTCTATGGCTATAAGGGGTATACGCTTTCCCTTCCTCCGTTGAATGGTAGGAAGTGGCTGAGCAATTACCCCGGTTGGGTCGCTAACTGCGACACCTATGCGTCGTTCTCCTAAATCAATTCCCAAGACACGCATATAACT
>DEAF01000028.1 GCA_002346625.1 Gemmatimonadales bacterium UBA2989 | reverse complement strand
TTTACTAAGCTTTGGTCGTTCTGACTTAAGTGATAAAAGATATGATTTTTGAAGATAATAAAAGGAAAATATCTGATGCCTGAAAAACGCCTTGCTGTAGATGTAGGTGGTACATTTATCGACTTTGTGTTGCTAGATGAGGATACTGGAAAGGTTACTCTTGATAAACAGCCTTCCCTTAAGGATCAGCTTACAGAATGCATGATTGAAGGCATTGATAGTTTGGATGTGGATATAGGTGATCTTGCTATGATTATGCATGGATCCACAGTAGTAATAAACACGATCCTTCAAGAAGTAGGCAGTAATATTGGGCTTATTACTACACAAGGTTTCCGCGATGTACTTCAACTTGGTAGAGGTAACCGACCTGAGGTCTATAATCTCTTGTATAAACCGCCCCAGTCCATCATTCCTCGTTATTTACGTTTTGAAGTTCCGGAACGCCTTGATTACAAGGGTGAAGTTCTTACGCCCCTGGATGAGTCTGCAACCCGTGAGGTTATTGAACAACTGAAAGCTCGTGGTGTGGAAGGCATAGGTGTGTGTTTCCTGCACGCATATGCTAATGCAGATCATGAACAAATGGTAAGAAAAATTGCCGAAGAAATTTATCCGGAAGCTTATGTTTCTATCTCTTCTGATATCACGGGCGAGTTCCGTGAATTCGAGCGTACCTCTACTGTGGCGTTAAATACCTATGTCATGCCTCAGGTTGCTGAATACCTCAGTGACCTAGAGAACAGATTGACTGCTTTGGGATTCAAGGGTGCCCTTAATATTATACAGTCTACAGGGGGACTTGCTAGTTCTGAGGATGTTCGTAAGACACCTATTCGAACACTAGAATCGGGACCAGCTGGTGGTGTGATCGGAGCCGTTGGTTTAGGTGATCAAATTGGAGAATCCAATCTTATTGCAACGGATGTAGGGGGAACCAGTTTTGATGTAGCTCTGATTATGGAAGGCCGACCTTTTGAAAAGTCTGAAACATATGTAAATGGGCGTCCTGTTTTGCAGGCCACTATTGATATCACTTCTGTGGGAGCTGGAGGTGGAAGCATAGCTTGGATTGATGACTCTGGGGCTTTCCGAGTGGGACCATTAAGCGCAGAGGCAGATCCTGGGCCAGTGTGCTTCGGCAAAGGGGGAACAGAGCCCACGGTTACCGATGCGCACTTAGTACTTGGTCGTATCAATCCAGAAAACTTCTTAGGCAATCGTATCGATATGGATGTTGCCGGTGCTAAGAAGGCTATACAAGACAAAATTGCTGGTCCTCTGGGGTTGTCCCTGGAAGATGCGGCATACGGAATTACCCACCTGGCTGACATAAATATGATACATGCTATAAGACGGGTGACTATTGAGCGTGGACATGACCCTCGCGATTTCACGCTGTTGGGTTACGGAGGAGGAGGAGGCCTGTTCGCATCTTCTCTTGCAAAAGAATTAGAGATTGGCAAGGCGATTGTACCTCCTAATCCCGCCGTATTCTCAGCTTGGGGGATTCTGAGTGCTGATTTTCGAGAAGATGTGACTAGGACTTCGGTTTCAGCGGTAGCTGATCTGTCAGTTGAACAGATCTTTGCTCAATTTAATCAACTGGCTGAAGTGGGTTTAGACAGACTTGCTAAAAGCGGTCTTCTCACAGATCAAGTGCGTTTCATACGTACGGTTGATATGCGCTATGATGGCCAAGAGCATGCAGTTAAGGTGCCATTACCTTCAGAGGATGATTTTAAGGGACAAGATTTGTCTTTACTAGAAAGACGTTTTGATGAGTTGCACCAAAAGACCTATGCTTACGCTACTCCTGGTCATCCTACTGAGATAGTCAATTTCCGTCTTTCAGCTATCATAGATTCTAAAAAACCAATCCTTCCTGAGATTCTTGCTGGGACTGGTGATGGCAGTGCGGCCTTGCAGGGAAAAAGATCTGTTTATTTCAAGGAATCTGGAGGTGAGGTGGAGTGTCCGATATACAAACGTGAAGCACTCGGGGCAGGAGATGAGTTTTCTGGACCGGCCATCATAGAAGAATGGAATACTACTACCGTTGTATATCCTGGCCAGAATGTGGCAGTAGATACCTACGGCAATCTTATAATTACTCAGGAAGGTGCATCATGACGGCTCCTAACCAAACTCAGATAGATCCGATCACTACCCAAGTAATTTCCAGCGGATTAATAGCGGCTGCAGAAGAGATGCGTGTTGCTTTGGTGCAGACAGCCTATAGCCCTCTTATATACGAAGTTCAGGATTTTGCAGTCGCTATTTTGAGTAATAAAGGCGAGATGATGGCACAGGGATCGTCGCTGCCGCTTTTTCTTTCTGGCCTATCATGGACGATCCAGAACGGTGTAAAGAAGTTCGGCTTAGATGGATTTTCAGATGGCGATGTGATCATTGCTAATGATCCTTACAGCACTGGCACACATATTTCTGATACGTCGATCTACACACCTATCTTTTTCGATGGTGAACTGCAAGGATTTTCTGCAAATACTGCCCACTGGGCTGACATCGGCGGAAAGACTCCAGGCGGATGGTGCCCTGATTCTAACGACGTGTTTCAGGAAGGGATGATATTTTCTCATTTAAAGCTTTACGATGCAGGACAGGTTAATGAAACCATGATGGAGTACATCATGGCAAATAATCGCTTTCCGGCTTCGGTAAAAGGCGATATGGGTGCCCAAATCGCAGCCTGTAAGACAGGCGCCAGTCGTTATATAGCTCTTTGTGAGAAGTATGGAGCTAATAAGGTGCACGAGGCGATGAACATTATATTTGATCAGTCCGAAGATCTTATGAGAAAACTGATTAGTGATATGCCGGATGGAGAGTGGAGTGCGGAAAATTACCTGGATTACGATGGCATTAATGAAGGAAAACCCCAGAAGATAAAGGCAACGGTTCGCATCGAAGGAGATGGGGCTACGGTCGATTTTGACGGCACAGATGATACTGCCGCTGGGCCGATCAACGTACCTCTTCCGGGAGTCCGTGCAGCAGTTGAGATAGCATTCAAGTCAGCTACTCTTCCTCTAGCTCCTGCCAATGAAGGGCACAGTCGTCCTCTGAAAGTTACCTCTCCTGAACACACTATAACTAATCCTTCTCATCCAGCTCCCTGTGATTCGTATGGCTATGGTGCATTACTTATCATTGATCTGGTAGCGGAAGCTCTTGCTAATGCTGTTCCTGAGCGAGCAATAGCTGGAGAGTATCAGTTGTTCGGTGCGTGGTTCTTCCGTGTCGATCCTCGCTTTGGTAAGCCTTTTATTTATATCGATCCCCAATCCGGTGGGGGAGGTGCTTTATCCTTTGAAGATGGAGCTGACTCTTTGATTTTTCACGGAGACGGCGATGCTCCTAACGTACCGGTTGAGGTTGCAGAAGCTCGCTATCCTATAAGGATATTACGCAATGAATTTCACATGGACGAGTATGGTATAGGAGAATTCCGAGGCGGTCTTGGTACGATAAAGGATTATCTATACCTAACTTCTAATGTCTCTATTCAGGTTGCCAATGAGAATACTGTATATAGATCCCACGGCTTAAATGGTGGACAGGATGGTGGTATAAATCGGGCATATCCATGGGCAGGTACCGATAAGGAGGAAGTTCTTACTCAGCGTGTGTCATTCTTTGGCCCATTTGTAGAGGGAGATGTTATTAGTTGCCGTTCTGGAGGAGGAGCAGGGTTCGGACATCCATTGGATCGAGACCCCGAGCTTGTTTGTTGGGAAGTTTTGAATGAAATCCTGACACCGGAACGTGCGGAAGAGTACTATGGAGTAATTATCACTACTGGTGATGATGGTGATCCTCAGGTGGATAGTGCGATGACTGCTGCCTGTCGCCAGGGTAGGTCGGGCGAACGGTCCTAGATGCAGTAGCAAACCTGACTAATCTCAGGTTATAGTATAGATGTAGGCATTTAAGTCTTTTTATTGTAATAGTTTGCATGTATGTATTAAAGTAAAATTACTTAATGGTTTGAGAGGCACGATAGAGGGTGCTGGCTGGTTATGAACTCTATACTAAGTTCGTATCTCACTCACACCGGATCGTGTGGATAACCCAACAAAGGGGTGCCAGTATCGTTGATGACACGATAATAAAAGATATCGATATGGAGCGAACTGCACTCCGTTCCCGTGTGGTCGGGGGTATTCGTGCTGAGGATGAGGGTTCAGAACTCAAACTCACGGGTTGGGTGCATCGCCGTAGAGATCTGGGAGGATTACTCTTCTTGGATCTCCGTGATTTTAGCGGACTCATTCAGATATCCTTAGGACCTGATTGGACAGAAGCTTCTTCTCTGGATTTAGCTCATCAACTTGGTGCAGAGGATGTGGTATTTGTTACGGGTAATGTTGTTATCCGTCCTGCCGAAGCCAGAAATCCTGAAATCGAAACGGGAGAAATTGAAGTTAGGGCTACAGCTATTCGTCTACTTAACAAGGCTGATGTTCCGGCCATTCCTGTGTACCAAGCATCTGAAGACGAATTGCCGTCCGAAGATCTCAGGCTGAAACATCGAGTACTTGATCTTCGTCGCGAAGAACTGCAGCATAACATTAGGCTTAGACATAAACTTGTACTAGCTTGTCGCAACTTTATGAATTCTCTCGGATTCATAGAGGTAGAGACCCCTATCCTTACTAAGCCTACCCCCGAAGGGGCACGTGATTATTTAGTGCCTAGTCGGGTTCATAAGGGAGAGTTTTATGCTCTTCCACAAAGTCCGCAAATTTACAAACAAATATGTATGGCCTCTGGTTTCGATCGCTATTTCCAGATTGCCCGTTGTTTCCGTGACGAAGATCCAAGAGCTAATAGGCAACCTGAATTCACCCAGATTGACGTAGAAGCATCATTTGTAGATACAGATGATATTTTGGGATGGATGGAGGAACTCATGTCAGTATTAGCGGCAGAAGTTCCTGGTCTGGAGGCTGGAACTCCTTTCCTACGTATGACTTATAAGGATGTGTTAGAGAAATTCGGTACGGACCAACCTGACCTAAGGTATGATCTTGAAATACAGGACTGGACTGATGTTCTTAATAAAACCGAGTCACCTATACTGAATACTACACTGGATAATGGGGGACACATCCGTGGTCTTATACTAAGTGGGGGAGGACGTCTATCCAGGAAACAGATTGAGGGAATAGAGTCACAGGCTAAAAATGCAGGAGCACCTGGACTTCTTTGGGCTAAGCTTGGCGAACAAGGAACTTCGGGACCACTTTCTCGGTTCATAGATGATTCAGTATTACAGTCACTGGGAATGGCACTGGGAGATTTAGTATTAGTGGCCGCTGGACATGACAACATCATATTGCCTGCTCTATCGGTCACACGGACAGTAGCAATAGAAATTCTTGAACTAGATAAAGACAGGGAACATGCGTGGTTGTGGATTGTGGACTTTCCAGTTTTCGAGGTAAGGCCGGATGGTAATTTGACAGCTAATCACCATCCTTTTGTTATGCCACATCCAGAAGATTTAGAACTTCTTAACTCAGATCCAATGTCAGTACGAGGTCTTGCGTACGATCTAGTTTATAATGGAGTCGAATTTGGCTCAGGCAGTATCCGAAACCATGATCCAAAAATCCAACGTCAGATACTGAAAATTCTAGGATTGAGTGACGAAGAAATAAATAAAAGATTTGGTTTCTTGCTGACTGCACTAGCTTCTGGGGTTCCTCCACATGGCGGAGTAGCCTTTGGTATGGATCGTATCATAGCAGAATTTGTGGGTGCAGATAGCATTAGGGATGTGATCGCTTTTCCCAAGACAACTGCTGCCCGTGCACTATTTGAGGGTGCTCCTATTTCATTATCAGAAGAAGATTTGACTGATCTAGGGATTCAAATAAATACAGAATCATCTGAACAGGTCTCTGGTATTAAGGTTGATACTGAATGACTCCAGAACAGAGTACCATAGTCGAGCATAGAATTGACGTAGAGGGAATAGACCCTCTTCTGTTCACTGGTGTGAATGATACTAATATGCAAGAAGTGTCCAGAATTTTCAGTATTAGAATGATATTGCGTGGAGATCATGTAATACTTTCCGGTGACCTTTTAGCAGTAGAACAAGCGGCACCAGTAGTCCAACACCTTGTTGAACTTTCTCGTCTTAGAGTTCCTTTTGACAGTACTGATATTTCTCGTTTCGCTGAAGGTTTTTCTGTTCATGGTGACCGGGGTGTGGTAACCCCGGATGATAGTATGGGGATTGCACTACCTGGTACACGCAAGGTTATACGTCCTAAATCTGAAGGGCAGCGTCGTTATCTAACCTCTATTTTGGATAATGACATTGTTATCGGTATTGGCCCTGCGGGTACTGGTAAAACTTACCTTGCTGTAGCAGCAGCTGTGGACGCTCTCTATAAAAAACGAATTAAGCGTATTATTCTGGTGCGTCCTGCTGTAGAAGCGGGAGAAAGTCTGGGATTTCTGCCAGGGGATATGCAGGAAAAGGTAGATCCATATCTACGACCTCTCTATGATGCCCTCGAGGATATGATGCCTACTGATCGGGTGCGACGATCCATTGAGGATATGACTATTGAAATTGCTCCATTAGCATATATGAGGGGCAGGACACTATCCGATGCTTTTGTTATTCTTGATGAAGCACAAAATTCTACGACTGCTCAGATGAAGATGTTTTTGACTCGTCTGGGAATGAACTCTCAGGTTGTTATCACTGGAGACAAAACTCAGATTGATCTGGCTCGCAGAAAAGATTCTGGTCTCCTCCAAATTGAAGATATCTTAAGTAAGATAGATGGAATCCAGTTAATTTATCTGGATGACATGGACGTTATCCGGCATCGGTTAGTGAAAGCAATCATCCGAGCATATGCTAGATCAGATTCTGAGGGGGATTCTTGATCCAAAACGGTGACAACGGTCAGTTTCAGGTTTTTGAAAAACCTTCAGAAAATGTTATGCCCCTATGGCCTGATGGGATAATCTATCATGGGTCTCGTATACTGCTTATAACAGGTTTGGCAGTAATTGTAACTTTACTTTTCCCTCCTGTCGGCAAGACTACAATAGGTCGATATTCAGAAGGCATGGTGCTTACAGATCCTGTGATCGCAGAAGTACCATTTGTAGTTCCTAAGTCAGTTACTGAGCTCCAGCGTGAACGGGCAGATGCAGCTGCTGGTGTTCCTCCTACCTTTGATCATCGGATCGAATTAAATGATACGATGGTAGTTAGGTTGGAAAAATTCTTCGATCAGCTCGACACTGTAGCTATATCAAATGATCTAGAGGTTCTAAGTAGTTTTCTGCTAGCATCTTCCATAGTAACAACACCAGATCAGAACGTACTGTTTCTAGAAGATGATGTACGAAAAATTCTACGTAATACTGCTATTTCCAGTGTTAAGGATTACGGCATCAAAGGAGTTATAGAGGCCAGCCAGTCTAATGAGATAAAGGCTGGTAGAGTTCTAGTACGTGATTCTGAGGGAGTAAGTGGGCGCCTGGTATCTAGAGATGATGTTTTTACGGGTCGTGAATTTCAAGATCGAGTTGTTGATCGATTGATGACGTCTAATCCGGAACTAAGCGGAGTTCTACGGCTCATCATGATTAGACATACTCTTTATTCTCTGACATTGGATCAATTAGCTACTGATGATGATCGTGAACAAGCCCGCCAGGCAGTCCCCACGACTAAGGCTAATGTGGTACAGCAAGAAGCGATTGTAAGAGCTAATGAGCCTATTACTCGAGATGATTTAATAAGGCTGAACGCATATGAGACAGAGTTACGAAATCTTCAGAAATTAGAAGATTCAGGAATTAATATGGGAATGGTTTTTGGTGCCTTTCTACTTAATCTTAGTATTCTTTTGGTTTTTGGTGTACTCGTTTACTTCATAAGACCTTTGATCTATGGATCTATCCGCTGGCTTATTCTTCAGGCAGTACTGGTGTTAACCTATCTTTCTCTTGCACGTCTCATTGCTATTAACGGTTTCCCTCCTGATGCTTTGCCCATTGCATTCGTCACGTTAACTGTAGCGGTATTATGGGATTCTAGGATAGCCTTGGTTCTAGGTATGGTAGTGGCAGTTCTGACAACAGCTCAGCCTCAATTTGCTGGAACCGACGTTTTATTCCTAACTATGGTTGGTGGTGCAGCAGCAGCTATGAGTGTACGTGTTGTAAGACGTAGAGCACAGACGTGGGTATTTGTAGCTATTATATCTTTGTCTTATTCTGTCGTCATTCTTGCCTTGGCTCTTCTAGAAGAAAGATCAGCTAGTGAAATTGCTTTTTCACTGGGATGGGCCGGATCTAATGCAGCCCTTAGTGCTATAATTGCTATGGGATTTGTTCCTGTTTTTGAGTGGTTCACTGGTATAACTACAGATCAAACTCTTCTAGAATGGGCGGATCCTAATAGATCACTTTTACGCAGTCTTTCGCTTGAGGCTCCTGGAAGCTATGCCCACACAATAAATGTGGCCAATCTGGGTGAATTGGCAGCTAATTCTATAGGAGCCCATGGACTTCTTTGTCGTGTAGGTCTTTACTACCATGATGTAGGCAAAGTACTGAAACCTCACTATTTCGTAGAGAATCAACTCGAGGGTTCTAATCCTCATGACAAACTCAAGCCCGACACTTCTGCTTCTATTGTGAGGGAGCATGTTACTGAAGGCCTAAAATTGGCTGTCGAAGATAATGTTCCTAAAATCGTGCGAAACTTCATCACGGAGCATCATGGAACTCAGTCTATAGCCTTTTTCTATGGACGAGCTAAGGATGAGTTTGGAGAGGACAACGTCAACGAAGATGATTTTCGATACCCTGGACCTAAACCTCAATCTAGGGAGACGGCGATTGCTATGATGGCCGACTCCATCGAGTCTGCTATACGGGTTCTTCAGGATCCAACACCTGAGAGAGTAAGAATTTTGGTGGAAGAGATTATTGATAGCAAACAGCAGGACGGACAATTAGATGAGGCTCCTCTGACTTTATCAGAAATCACATTACTCAAGGAAACTTTTGTCAAAGCTTTAAGTGGTATCTATCACCATCGAATAACTTATCCGAGTACACAACACATTACAGAATCACCCAGTGACCCAGATTCCCAAGATGTGGACAGCCAAGAACTTGATCCCCCTAGAAACGAAGTCTCTTTAGATGAGGATTTACAGATGGAATTGGGAACTGTTACGGAAGAAGAGGCTTAAAGAGTTTGGAGGTTCAAGTCTCTCTCGGAATTGCTGAAGGCGTATCTGAGGAACTTATCCGGTCTGCTATTTATTTGGTTATGGATAAAAACGGTATCACTGGTGGTGAGATCTCGATTGCTTTGCTAGGTGATCAGGAAATCCGTGATTTAAATCGTATCTATTTAGGGCAGGATCGGACTACTGATGTAATAGCTTTTGCCCTCTATGAAGAGGGCGAATCGGTCCTTGGAGATATTTATATAGGATACCAACAGGCAATATACCAAGCTGGTGAGATGGATATTCCTCTGATAGAGGAGATCGTGCGCTTGGTGATCCACGGTACTCTACACATATTGGGACACGATCATCCCGATGCGGATGCTAACTTTAACAGTGAAATGTTTCAGCTCCAGGAAGAATTTCTGCACGAGCTACTGGACGAAGCTTCTTAAAGGCCCCACTCTCCGAATCATGAATACTAGTAATAATGAGCTATTAGAGCGCATGGCCGAACTGATCGATCAGGGCAATGTAGAAGCTTTGGAAGCGTTTCTTTCCGATCTTCATCCTTCTGATATTGCAGATGTAGTGGAGTCGGTAGACGAAGATAACCGCCTAGCTTTAGTACGTGCTCTTCCAGCAGATATCGCTTCTGAATCTTTAGCTGAGATGGAGGATGGTGAAACTAGGGCAGAGCTTCTAGCAGCTCTAGGTCCCACCGAAGGAGCAGAACTTCTCCACAAACTTCCGGATGACGATGCTACTGATCTTATCGGAGAGCTGGAGCCCATATATCAGGATCGTATCCTTGCCGAGCTTCCTGATGATGAAGCCGGAGAGATCAGGGATCTCCTCCAGTACGACGAAGATACAGCTGGTGGCATAATGACAACAGCTCTTGTATCGGTGTTGGACACAGTCACTGCAGGAGAGGCCATCGATGTTGTAAGGATACAGGGCCGTGAAGCGGAGAATTTCTACACTGTATTTGTAGTAGATGACAAATTTAAGTTACTGGGCACTGTTCTCTTAGACGATCTAATTCTTGCTGACACTAAAGAGCCCGTGGAGAATCTGGTGGAACCTATAGTTGCTTCGGTTACTCCTGAGGCAGACCAGGAAGAGGTAGGACATCTTATCAGTAGGTATAATATGGTTGCTATCCCTGTAATATCCGGGGACGGAGTGCTTCTTGGCCGTGTTACTTTTGACGATATAATCGATGTCTTTGAAGCAGAGACCACTGAAGACTTGCTATTGTTTTCAGGAGTTTCGGATGATGAAGAGTTACGTGGTAGTTCTAAAGACGCTGTCCGCACTCGACTCCCCTGGCTGCTCTTGAACACACTGACAGCCAGTTTTGCTGCAGCTGTGGTATGGATATTTCGGGATCAGATTGCCAGTGCTACTCTTCTAGTAGTAGTGATGCCAGTGGTAGCTGGTCTCGGAGGTAATGCTGGCCAGCAAGCTTTAGCTGTAACTGTGCGTAGATTAGCCATATCAGGTGGTGGCCCTCTTGAAGGTCGTGGTCATATTGTTGGAAAAGAGCTCTTGGTAGCACTACTAAACGGCTTAGTTATCGGTGCTGTTGTAGCTTTAGCTACATTTATCCTTGCTGATGTAGTGGGTGCTAATACGTTGATAGGGCTAGTTGTATTGCTAGCTATGTGGGGGAATATTGCCATGGCTGGATTTGCCGGATCCTTTATTCCGACCTTACTTGATCGTAGAGGACAGGATCCAGCTGTAGCATCAACTGTTTTTCTAACGGCCCTAACAGATATGACTGGTTTTCTGCTACTCCTTGGCCTAGCTACCGTCATACTTTAGACTTCGATGGCATTTGTTAATAATCGGAGATACTACTAGCAACTATATTTTAAAATACAATAAATTTAAAATATTTGTGCGACTAAACTGGATCGCACTTCGACTATCCTAAATGGAGAATCGTATGCTGTCGGAAGATAGAAAAATCCGTGTTCTAGTGGCTAAACCAGGATTAGATGGCCATGATCGCGGTGCCAAGGTT
The DNA here is from genome assembly GCA_002346625.1 of Gemmatimonadales bacterium UBA2989. GTDB lineage: Bacteria > Gemmatimonadota > Gemmatimonadetes > Longimicrobiales > Gaopeijiaceae > UBA6934. Next base: position 52,603 of record DEAF01000028.1, on the reverse strand, counting down.
ATTGCTGCGTCTTTTAGAGATGCTGGATTTGAAGTTATCTATACGGGCCTTCATCAAACACCGGAGATGATTGTTAGTGCTGCTATCCAGGAGGATGTAGATGTAGTAGCCCTGTCTGTTCTTTCGGGAGCTCATATGACGCTATTCCCGAGAGTTTTGGAATTACTCAAAGAAGAAGAGGCAGGTCATATGCTTCTCACCGGTGGTGGAATCATCTCGGAAGAGGATATGCTTGCTCTATCTGAACAAGGAGTGGGAAAGCTTTTCGGTCCCGGTACATCCACCAGTGATGCGACAAAGTATATTCGTGATTGGTTTGATACGGCTGGGGAAAGAGTCTGAAGTGACCCTTAATAAAGATTCGATTATCGAAGAGAGTAATAATATTTCTGGCCAGGGTGGTTTGTCTGTATTGGCTGAAGAGCTCAAGGTGCTCCGTTCGTCACTTATAGAAGGTGGCGGTCCTGAGAAAATTAAACGCCAGCATGATCAGGGTAAATTGACAGCCCGGGAGAGGTTGAGTCTTCTTTTAGATGCGGACAGCACTTGGTTGGAGATAGGCATGTTGGTTGCTTATGACCAATATGAGGGACAAGCTCCAGGAGCAGGTGTAGTCACGGGAGTAGGAACCGTAGAAGGACGTACAGTTGTTGTAGTAGCAAATGACGCCACTGTCAAGGCGGGATCTTGGTGGCCCGAAACCATCAAGAAAATTCTCCGAGCACAAGAAGTAGCTATGCGTTGCCGTATACCTATTGTGTATTTGGTAGACTCTGCTGGAGTCAATCTTCCTTATCAGGGTGGCGTTTTCCCAGGACAGTATGGAGCTGCTCGTATCTTTTACTATAACTCTATTATGCGACGTTATTTAGGAATTCCCCAGATTGCAGCAGTAATGGGTCCTTGTATTGCAGGTGGAGCTTATTTGCCGGCTCTTTCTGATGTAATCCTAATGGTGGAAGGAACAAGTTTTATGGGCCTAGGAGGTCCTAATTTAGTAAAAGGAGCTACTGGGCAAACAGTGGATGCAGAAGAGTTAGGGGGGGCTAGAGTACATACTACAGTGAGTGGTGTTGCACACTATATGGTTCCGGATGACGAAAAATGTTTGACTAAGATTCGCAGGCTTATCAATGAATTATCTGGTGATCAAAGTTCTTATACCTATGATTCGGAGACTGAGGATTTTTCACCACCTTCTCGTGAACCCACAGATCTCTATGAAATTCTACCGACCAATCACAGGCAACCTTATGATATGTATTCTGTTCTGGAATGCATCCTCGACGGAGAGGGGATTGAAGAATTCCAGTCTGATTATGCTGCTGAGATGATCTGTGGTACAGGTTCTATCAAAGGAATACCATTGGGTATCATTACCAATGCTAGGAATATGATTAGAGATGATCGCTCGGGTCCGCCTCGCTTTGGAGGGATAATCTATACAGAGAGTGCCGAAAAGGTGGCCTATTTTATCGATGCTATGAATCGGCATAAGACGCCGATCCTTTTTATACAAGACGTGTCTGGTTTCATGGTTGGCCCAGATGCTGAACATTCCGGGATTATACGTGCAGGAGCTAGTTTTGTGGAGGCTATGGCTACAGCTACTGTGCCCAAACTAGTGTTGACACTGAATCATGCTTCGGGTGCCGGTTATTATGCTATGGCAGGACAAGGGTTCGATCCTGATTTCATTATATCTCTTCCTACTGGTCGTATGGGTGTTATGGAAGGGGATAGTGCTGTGATGGCCCTGTTTAGTAAACAAATTAAAGAGCTTAAGGATAAAGGTAAGCTACCAGACGAAGATCTTAGTACCAGTATGGACAAGGTTCGTGATGACTATGATCGACAACTAGATGCCCGTTTCGCTGCGGCCAGGGGTTTTGTTGATGAGATTGTTTTACCTGAAGAACTCCGCCCTGCTTTGGCACATCTTCTAAGAGCATCTCTCAATAACCCAGGTCCTCATTTGGGACCCTTTCACCTAGGTTCTGAAACTCCGAATTTTAATTTTGATGAATCAAACCATGACTGAAAAAGGGATAGTGCGTATAGCCTCAGGGCAGGGGTTTTGGGGAGATGATCCTGAGGCACCTGTTCGTCAAGTTAAAGAAGGTCCCATCGACTATTTAATGATGGATTACCTAGCTGAAGTAACCATGTCCATTATGCAGAAACAGCGTGCTCGGGATCCGTTGGCAGGATATGCTCGAGATTTTGTTCCTCTAATGGGAAAGATCTTTCCGATTTGTGTGGATAAGGGTATCAAAGTGATCACTAATGCCGGTGGTGTAAATCCTCGTGGCTGTGCAGAAGCTTTGGTCGATGTTGGACGAAAATCTGGAGTTGGAGGGAGGGCTACCATAGGTATAGTAGTTGGTGATGATATCATGGATCGACTCGACATACTTTTAGCTGATGGACATGAGTTACGCAATCTAGATACGGGTGAACCTTTGTCTGTTATACGTGATAGAGTCCAGAGTGCTAACGTCTACATGGGTGCTCGACCTATCTTGGAAGCTCTTAGTCTAGGGGCTGACTTAGTAGTGACAGGTCGCTCAACTGATACAGCTCTGACATATGCACCAATGATCCACGAATTCGGATGGGCTATGGATGATTGGAATCGCTTAGCATCAGGAGTAGTAGCAGGACATATAAACGAATGTGGTGCTCAAAGTACTGGAGGCAATTGTCTTGCTGACTGGTGGTCAATCCCGAATCTTGCCAAAGTAGGGTTTCCTATCATAGAGGTAGGATCTGATGGTAATTTTGTAGTAACCAAGCATGAAGGATCAGGTGGCAGAGTGACTCGAGCCACAGTTACTGAACAGATATTGTATGAAATGGGTGATCCAATTACGTACATCACTCCTGATGTTATTGCGGACTTCACTACAATTGAACTTAAAGATGAGGGTAACGACCGAGTTCGAGTCGAAGGGGTCCAAGGTAGGGAAGCTACGGAATCCTTGAAGGTTTCAATAGCTGTATCTGGTGGTTTTAAAGCTGTAGGTACTTTGACATATGCTTGGCCTGACGCTGCTGCCAAAGCTCGGTCTGCAGACCGTATTCTCCGTGAACGAATTGATCTTCTTGGACTTGACCTAGAGATACGCACGGAACTAGTGGGTTGGGATTCAACTCACGGTCATCTACCAGGTTATCCTCCTCAAGATATTCCCGAAGTTCAGCTTCGTGTAGGAGTTAGGAGTGAAGATAAGATAGCTGTGGAGCGTTTCACTCGAGAAATCTCACCCTTGATCTTGTCTGGACCTCCTTCGGTTACGGGATTTGCTGCAGGTAGGCCTCGTGTTCAAGAAATTATGGCGTATTGGCCAGCCCTTATTGATAAGGAAGTTATAGAACCTTATTTGAAGGTTGAGATGTTCGATGTATAGGCTATTACAATTATCTAAGCGTAAGAAGTAATATGGCTAAGATCCAATTAGTAGATTTGGCACATGCCCGATCCGGAGATAAAGGCGATACAGCTAATGTGGGTGTGATCGTTTATGATATGAACCATTATGAAATCCTAAAAGAACTTCTGACAGTGGATATTGTAAAAGGTCATTTTGGTGAAATGGTTAAGGGTCGTGTTGAGCGCTTTGAACTACCTAATCTTGGGGCTGTCAATTTTTTGCTTCATAACTCTCTAGATGGGGGAGGCACAATTTCTCTCATGAACGATGCTCAGGGAAAAGTGTTTAGTACGGCACTGCTCCGTTTAGAGATTGATGTGCCAGATGAGATTGCTGAGAGTGTAAGAGGCCGGGGGAGGGCCCCTATGGGCGAGGTTGATGATCCATTATGACGCCATCGATCTTAGATGTAAACGTCTCAGAAAAGGTGTGCCGGTTAACCCTTAATCGCCCCAAGAAGAGGAACGCTCTAAACGGTGAATTAATATCTGCTTTATCAGATGAACTTAATTATGCAGCTGAGGATGAAGATGTCAGTGTTATCGCTATTATGGGTTCAGGAAAGGATTTTTGTGCAGGAGCAGATCTAGCAGAATTAGAGAGGGTTACGAACCTAGGGCATGAGGCAAGCGTTGCCGATGCTATGACTATGGGTGAACTCTTCATACAAATGAGACGTCATTCTAAACCTATTATAGCTATAGTTCATGGGAGAGCTTTGGCAGGAGGATGTGGTTTAGCTACTGCCTGTGATATGGTTTTAGCCAGAGATGATGCTGAATTCGGTTATCCTGAAATAAATCTGGGATTTGTTCCTGCTATGGTTATGGCGATTTTGTTGCGTAAGGTTACGGAATCTGTTGCATTTGAACTTGTGACAACAGGTGAAATAATATCTGCTCAAAAAAGTAAAAAATTTGGACTGGTCAATCGTGTTTTTTCGACTGCTGATTTTGAAAGCGGTACATCTGATTTTCTCAATATGATTGCCAATAAACCAGGATCGGCGTTGGCACTTTCTAAAGAATTGCTCTATAGAATGGAAGAAAGTGTATTCGAAAAACTAATTGCTAAGGGTGCGGAAGTTAATGCCATTGCTCGTCAAACTAAGGAGTGTCGTGATGGTGTGCGACAGTTTTTAGATCGATCGCAGGGCTGATTATCCACTTATTTCTTATAAGTCCACAGGTGGTAAGTTTTCTCAATTGGAGAATATGGATATTCGGAATTGGGGCAGTGCTTGGTTTGACTGGTATTTTTCTAGAAGAATCCAAGTTAGTTAATGTTGCCTTGTTAGTTCTCTTTCTGGGAATATTCTTGCGAGTGCAATACTGTAAACAGAATAAAGATGATTCGGAGAGATCATGTTGAAGCAAGAATGGCCAGCCCCGCGTACAGCTAAATTCCGTCAAGCTGGATTTGTATATTTGCATGTGGCTCTTCTTTACGAGTCTGCGGTTTATGCCATGCTTCAAGTAGACCCCTCGCTCTTACCTCTCCGTTTTGGGGTTCCTTGGTTATGGCTTGGACTTGGAGCTCTAATAGCTGGATTTGTATTTATTGGCCTATATCGTTGGCAAAACGTTTGGTTTGCTAGGATTATCTGGATTTTGCATAGCTTGAGGCTTCCGAGCTTGATAGCGAGTGCTTTTTTTGATCCTAGTGTTTTAGCTCCTCAGGCTTTCTACATGACAGCAATACTAGCAGTAATTATTAATCTCTGGATGCTTGCTCGTGCGGGTTGGGATATCTAAAAAATTTATTATAATCTTTTTAAATACGTTAGTTTTACAACTCCAGCTCGCTGTGTCCACCTTTCTTGATGGGGGTCAAAGTTGTCCCCCATCAAGTAGCCGGTGTTCATCACTAAGAAAAGATCGCTTCCCGGTGTATGTATCCAGTTTATCCTGAAATTGGTTTGAAGTTTTTTAGAATCACTGTCGTACTGGATTATTCCATTTGCGAACAACTTTCGGTTAATAGCTATTTCGGGTGTTAATCCAAGTACTGTGGTGGAAAAGTCTCCGTTTTCCACTGGAAGAGATATGTCATTCCTGTCGGCGGTAAAGATTAGAACGAGATGTGATCCGGTGCTCCAACGCAATTCTCCCTTTAATTGAGTGCGATCTCCATTGAAGAAACTACCGCTGGAAAACGTGAATTTTCCGGAAATAGGTCGACTTCGATTAGTGCCTAGTACGGCTCCAAATTGGCTAAATTCATACCTTCCTGTCGGTATATTCAAGCCTGGACGTATCCGGAAAGGTTGTTCTAGAACCTCGCTCTTCCTATTGCCCTGAATTGTAAGATAGTCATCGGATCTTAACATCATTTTACTATCAAATTTTACTTCAGTAGTTTGTTCGTTGCCGTCCTGTCCTTCTATGTAAGTACCTTCTGTGGTTAGGTCGAGTTGCCGAGCCCAGGTACTTTTTTCGAATCTGGGAGTTAACCCTGCTTTACCTCGGTAACGTATCATGTCTCTCCTAATAACTAAGCCCAATCCTGGTTGATAATCATCTCCTACGTCTACCACACTTGCGCCTATTTGCCAAAGATCATTAGCAATATCCAGTTGAGTACTACCTGCGAATGTACTTCCGGAGAGATGTTTGGAATCCCAAACTTTAGCTCCCCAAATTTTTAGAGAACTACTGTTCCAGAAACGAATTGCTATATCTCCACCCCCGACTCTGTTGTGGCCAGAGTTGCTATGTAAATTTGTGAAGATTCCACCAATGGTGGTTCTGGGTAGGACGTCCACCCGAATTCTGGCAACTGCGTTGTTTGTCCCCAACACATCTCCATCGCTCCGAGTTTGTAAATTAAGAATTCCAATTGATAATGGCCCAGCCTGTCCGGTTAATCTCCCGCCTCCGAGTATATCGTTGTCGATTCCGATCTGGCGACTGAAAAATGCCTCTGTTTGTCTTCGTTCACCGAATGTGAATAACCCTGAACGCTCCAAAAAGAACTCCCGTTTCTCGGGAAAAAAAAGACTAAAACGAGTCAGGTTCACTTGGGCGTTGTCTGCGTCTGCTTGAGCGAAGTCTGTGTTCCAGGTTAGATCCAGAGTTAGGTTGGAGGTTAGGGAATATTTCACATCAGCACCGAAATCCCTTAGAAAATCGACGTTGGATTCTTCCGAAGACCGTTGGGCTCCTGTGATTGCGAAAGGCTTTATCTCAATGTTCCGGCTCCTCCTCAGGTTTTCGAGGCCTACCAGATCTGCGTACTGAGAAGCTTGCTGCATACCGGCCCGGAAACGTTGAGGCATAGGTGGCCAAAAGACATCTTCGTTCTTACGTCTTATTCTACGGTAAAGAACTAAACCCATAACAATCGGTTCAGTTCTAGGAAAGCGGATGGTAGTGAAAGGTATAGCTACTTCCAGTTCCCATCCTTTGTCGGTGATCCGTCCCTCGCTTAAGTATACACTCTCCCATACCCAGTCAACGCGTCCCTCGTCTGTGAACTGGCCGTCCTCCTGTGTCCCGTAAGCATTCATTCCAAAGACATATCCGTTCCGGTCATCATTGAAGGTGTCGATTCCTATGGCCACACGATCATCAAAGGGAACCTTGCCTTCCCGCTGTAAAATAGTTCGGATGATTTTATCGGGTTCAGAATCTAAGAGTTTAAATCCGAAGTAAAGATTATCTTGATCATAGGCTATACGTACTTCGGTCTTCTCTGTAGGATTTCCTCCATCGACTGGAATCCGCTGGCGGAAATCTGTTATCGGTTCGATCTCATTCCAGAAAAGTTCATCGAGAATACCATCGATCTTTGGTGGAATCATAATCCGTACAGCTTTCACTGAAAAACACGATTCGATACAATCTTTTTCTGTAGGGTTCATTCTGATAGCAAGGGTGTCGTCAGTAGATTGAGCTAATAGAAAGTTCGGATGGATAGTAATAACAGTGGCCAACACGATGGAGAAAATCATGAAACATTTGTGCATGATCTAATATTTTCTCATAGATGTGTAGATCTTTATCTAATCTTGTGATTGTTATATCAGTGATCTTCTCTTAAGCCATCTTTACTATATTATGTAGGGATAAATTACCTACTAGTAAACTATAAATTGAAACTTTAAGTTTTTTGCTTTTAAAAGATGTGAACGATAATACGTTCGCCAATAATAAGTAGAGGGATGTACAATAATGAATCATCTTCATAGGGCTGCTTCTGAGAGCGACTCAATTGAATCTTTTGCTGATCTCTATTTACAACGCCTACAAACTATTATTAGGTCTCTAGATTTTTCTAAACTTTCAGCTTTTGAGGAAGAACTTGAGTCTGCACGAATAGCTGGCAATACAGTTTTTGTAGCTGGTAATGGTGGGTCAGCGACAACTGCGAGTTCAATGGCTAACGATCTCGGTTTTGACGTTCTAAAGAAGACGGGGGTCTCGGACACTTTCCGTATCATGGCTCTCACAGACAATCTGGCAGCCATAACTGCTGTTTCTAATGACGTTGGATATGATCGAGTATTTGTAGATCAGATGAGAATTCATTTCAAGGATGGAGACAAACTTATAGTGATATCTGCTAGTGGTAATTCTCCCAATGTAGTTGCTGCGGCTGAATGGGCTTTGAAAAAAGGTGCTACTGTGATTGCTTTAGTAGGGTTTGAAGGTGGCAGGCTTTCTGAAATAGCTGACATTGTTCTCCACTTCAAAGCTGAACAAGGGGAGTACGGGCCGGTTGAAGATGCCCATCTAGTGATTAACCATATTTTAGCCCACTGGTTTCAATACCGAATCAAAGATAAAAATGGTTAGTAATGGCTTGGTACCTTATGATTATATCGATATTCGTATATCCAGTTCATTTGTTCATATGATCTTTACAGTAAGGAATAACTGCTCATCTAGGGTTTTAGGTCGTGTTATATGAATAGATATCTATCAGAAGAACACAATGTCCTTGTAGAAGAGGTCCGAGCTTTTGCCCAAGAATCAATTGCTCCTATAGCTCGAAGTATAGATGAATCGAAAGATTTTCCGTGGGAAAACATCAAAAAAATGGCAGACATGGGGCTTATGGGAGTGCCTATTCCTCAGGAGTTTGGGGGTATGGGACGCGACTATTTGAGCTATATTCTGGTAGTGGAAGAGCTTGCTAAAGTAGATGCTAGCCATGCCATAACTGTTTCTGCACATACTACCTTAGGAACCTCTCCAATTCTACAATTTGGCAACAAGTTACAGCGAGATAAATATCTTCCTCTGTTGGCTGGTGGGAAAGTCATAAGCGGGTTTGGGCTTACTGAACCTGGTGCTGGGTCTGATGCTGGAGGGACACGCACGAAAGCTGTACGAGAGAATGGGGGATACCGTATCAATGGATCAAAGATTTTTATCACCCATGCGGGTGTAGGAGAGATTTTTATAATAACAGCTGTTACTGATCCTGATAAAGGAACTCGTGGCATATCTAGTTTCATCGTGTGTAAGCCCACAGTAGATTTGGATATAACTCGGGAACTTGATTATGGGCACGATGATGGACTGCCATTTCTTGAGGGAGTACGATCTGGCAAAAAAGAAGATAAAATGGGATGGAGAGCTTCTGACACTCGTGAGCTTTTAATAGAAAACGTTTTAGTTCCTGAAAGTCATATCTTGGGTGAGGAAGGGGAGGGTTTCATAAATTTTATGAAAACTCTTGATGCTGGAAGGATCGGAATAGCTGCCCTTTCTCTAGGATTAGCTGAAGGGGCTTTTGAAACGGCATTACAATATACTAACCAACGTGAACAATTTGGGAAAAAAATATGGAATTTTCAGAACATTCAATTCCAATTGGCAGATATCGCTACAGATATTGAAGCTGGCAAGCATCTCACGTACTATGCGGCGTGGCTCAAAGATAATGGTCAGCCATTCACTAAAGAGGCAGCGATGGCTAAACTGTTTTGTTCTGAACTTGCTATGCGAGCGACACAGAAGGCTATTCAGGTCATGGGTGGTTCGGGATACACTGCTGATTATCCGGTGGAACGGATGATGCGCGATGCTAAAGTTTGTGAAATAGGTGAAGGAACTAACGAAATTCAACGTTTAGTGATTGGTCGAGAGCTTATAAAAGAGGCTTTTGGCGAATCAGTGATAACATAAAAGGGAAGCTTACTCAGACTACTGGCCTGCCAATATGGGCCTAATCTAGGGCTGATCTCGCTTTTTAAATAAATAAAATAAAGGCGAGGTCGGAGTAGCTTAGGCGCGCCGGCAGGATTGGTCATGAGTAGCTGACCAAGGAGAAAAATACATTGAGGAGAGATATCCTCGTGAGTGCCACGCCACACGAGTCGTGGGTGGCACTCATGGAAGACGAGAAGTTAGTAGAGCTATTATTTGACCGTTCTGACCGAGGACGCCTTCTCGGGGACATATACCTTGGTAATGTCGAAGCTGTTATACCCGGTATCCAAGCTGCTTTTGTGGATATTGGAACAGATAAGGCAGGTTTCTTACAGGTATCTGATATAGATACGGGTGATGACGATGAGGGAAGAGGTTGGAGTGGGAGACGAAAAAGTCAGAAACGTTATCTTCCCATCCAAGATTTAATTAAAAAAGACCAGAAGTTGATAGTGCAGGTTACTAAAGAGCCTATCAATGATAAAGGACCTCGTCTAACTACTAAGATATCAATGCCTGGTCGATTTATGGTGTATATCCCCGGCTCTTCTAACGTGGGAGTTAGCCGTAAGATCGAAGATCGTGGAGAACGGTCTCGTTTGCGTAAGCTCGCCAAAGGTATCTTATCTGATAAAAGTGGTGGGATTATTGTACGTACTGTTAGCGAAGAGCTGAATGAAGACACTTTAAAGAAGGAACTTAAGCGTCTTACTGCGAACTGGAAGAAGATTCTAAAAAAGAAAGCAAATTCAAATGCCCCAGCTCTTCTACACAGGGAAGCTAAACTTATCAGTGGAGTGATAAGGGATCTATTTAGCAATCGTTTTGAATCAATAGTTGTTGACAACAAAATGATCTATAACGAAATCCTCCAATATGTTAAGAACGTAGCCCCAGATCTTAAGGACCGTGTTTTGTTATATTCGAATCCAGTTTCACTTTTTGACAAATACATGGTAGAAGAAGAGATGCAGAAGGTGTTCAACAAAAAAGTTGGTCTACCTTCAGGTGGTTATATCGTTATTGAGCAGACTGAGGCATTAGTCTCCATAGATGTCAACACGGGACGCTATACTGGCAAGAAAGAACCTGCCCGTACAATTCTCAAGACTAATATTGATGCTGCACGTGAGATTGCTCGCCAGATTAGATTGCGCGACATCGGAGGAATTATAGTATGTGATCTCATTGATATGAATTCCCAGAAAGATCGTGATCGTGTCATTCAGGAACTCAGGAGTTGCTTGGATCGTGATCGTGCACGTACTAAAGCGTTTGAAATTTCAAACTTAGGATTGATAGAGATGACACGACAACGAGTTCGCCCTTCTCTCCATAGTTCTCTCACTAAGGCTTGTGATAAATGTGAAGGTGAAGGTCGTGTTAATACTCCGGCTACAGTTATTCGTCAGATAGAGAAGAGTGTCAAAAGGGTTTTTGATAAGGGTGAAGAACGAAAGATTATGGTAAAGATGCATCCCGAAGTTACCCTATTAATTCTTCAGGAATATCCAGATTTTATAAAGAGATTGAAGCAACACACTAAGATATCATTGACTATGAGAGATGACCCACTACTCGGAGAAGCTGAGTTTAAAATTCTCTCAGGTCCTGCTGAAACCGACGTTACATCTAAATATGTTTTTACTTAGGCTTAAGTCACATCTTGACCTGCTTTCATGTTTTCATAAGACTTTTGGGCTATATTAGAGTGACCCAAACTGTTATAGAGGTATAGTATATGTATGCTGTTTTTAAGACGGGCGGCAAGCAATTTCGTGCGGAACCTGGTGTTAAATTAAGAGTTCCTTCTTTGGAGGTAGAGGAGGGGAGTACTGTTTCTTTTGAAGATGTTTTGCTTACTGCAGATGGAGATAAGATATCTGTTGGTCAACCTCTTATTAGTGGTGCCAAAGTTACTGCTGAAGTGATTCGTCATGGCAAGGATCGTAAGATAATTGTGTTCAAGAGGAAGCGTAGGAAAGGTTACCGCAAGAAACAGGGACATAGGCAGAAATTTACTGAAATTCGGATAGACGAAATAAAAGTCTAGTAACTATTATACAGTTTAAATATTCTGAGATAATCTAATGGCACATAAAAAAGCTGGAGGTTCAAGTCGAAACGGGCGTGACAGTAATCCTAATCGGCTCGGAATAAAGAGGTTTGGAGGAGAACGGGTAAGTGCTGGGAGCATAATTGTTCGTCAGCGAGGAACTCGTTTTCACCCTGGCAATAACGTCTCTCGTGGGAAAGATGATACGTTGTTTGCTACTGCCGATGGTGTGGTAACTTTTGAAACTCATAGGCGACGTAAGGCGGTTTCAGTTTATCCCGGCGAGTAAGATTAAATCTGACATTATCAAAGTCGTGCCCTGCAAGGACAATCAGCAGAGCCGGCTTTGTTTGTTAACGGATATATTGATAGATGCTATAAAATATGAAATTAAATAGGATTAATAGCAGCGTGCACCTCATAAGAAAATCAGGTAAGAATCCGAAACACTACCTATGCTACATAGCATTTTTTATGTCACTAACTTTTCTTACGATCGGTTGGGTGCTTGACGATAATGAAGAAACAATACGTTCCGGATCAATGGGTGAAGAAGTAACACCAATTTTATTGACAAAAATCAAAAATGAGATGATCTCGGATGAGTTGCCACTAGATATAAATTCGCGCGTAGATCTATGGGCACGTCGATTCGCAAACGACGACAAGTGGGGTTTTGAAGAAATCTTATCCAGGTCGGGCATATATTTTGACATGATCACTGCTAAGATTGGTGAGAGGGGAATGCCTAAAGAATTGATTTACCTGGCAATGATCGAATCAGGTTTTTTCCCTAGTGCTCGATCTTCTGCTTCTGCTCTAGGAATCTGGCAGTTAATGAGTTCAACTGCTCGGGAGTACGGTCTTAGGATTGACTCATATGTGGACGAAAGATTAGATCCTGTGAGGTCCACTGATGCAGCATTGGACTATCTTGATTTCTTGTATCAAAGATACGGTTCTTGGTATTTAGCAGCTGCTGCCTATAATGCTGGCCCAACTCGTGTTTCAAGAGTTCTCAAAAGGTATGCTGGTGGACAGTTTGGAGAAGAAAGTCTTTACTGGGAAATAATAGATCACCTACCTATAGAAACAACTCACTATGTTCCGAAATTTATTGCGGCTACCCATATAGCTCGTAATTCTTCAGAATATGGGTTACAGATCACAGACATAGATCCCTATGCCTATGATGTTGTATGGACTCCTGAAAAGATTAGACTCAAAGATGTTTCTGAGTTTTTAGGAGTACCTGAAGAGCTTATGTATGAACTCAATCCTCAACTTATCAGAGGTGTTACTCCTCCTGGAGAATTATACTCTCTACGAATTCCTGTTGGTGAAAGCAATCGATTGATAGCTGCTCTAGGATTGAATAATCGTACATTGTACCGAGCTGATGATTGATCACAACAATCGAGTTGGGTCTGTCTATCGTAGGTTATGAATCTGAGGAATAAATAGATGCATGTTTAGGATAATAAACACTGTTGTGGCTGTCGTGCTCATTGGGGTAGTAGGTTTTCCTTCGGTGGCACTTTGCCAAGATGAAGAGTTTGTTTTCCGGGTGCCAGTTAACGGTGTTGTAGAGCTAGGGCTTGCACCTTTTATAGAACGATCCATCCAAGCTGCTCAAAGAGCTAATGCCAGTGCTATTGTGTTAGATATCGATACACCAGGCGGCAGGGTAGATGCTGCTGAGCGTATTGCTGATGCCATCCAAGATTCCCCAGTGCCAGTATATGCTTTTGTGAATCGACGTGCGTTTTCAGCGGGAGCTTTGATCTGTCTGGCTACTGAGGGCATCTATATGAGGCCGGGCTCTGTGATTGGAGCTGCTACTCCGGTGGATGGGGGAGGTAATAAAGCTCCCGAAAAGATTGTTTCAGCAATGCGGAGCGAGATGCGTGCTTTAGCTGAATCCCGAGGGTTAGACCCAAAAGTTGCGGAAGCCATGGTGGACGAGTCTATCGCTATTCCTGAGTTAATAGAATCTGGAAAGCTTCTTACGTTAACTACTGAAGAGGCTGTAGGGTTGGGATATGGGAAAGAAACGGACGATTTCGATTCACTTTTGAATGACTTAGGACTTTCCAGTGCTACGGTAAAGCACATGGAGGTAAATTGGGCCGAGCGCCTGGTTCGTTTCTTCTCACATCCAGTAGTTGCTCCTTTCCTTCTTTCTTTGGGATTCTTAGGGCTGATCGCTGAGATAAAAACCCCTACAGTTGGTCTAGCTGGACTTGCAGGGCTATTGTCGCTGTCGCTATTCTTTGGATCTCATTTGATTCTTGGCCTTGCAGGTTGGGAAGATCTGCTGATTTTTGGGGCTGGGGTACTGTTTTTGACTGCAGAAGTCTTGCTGATCCCAGGATTTGGTTTCTTTGGTTTAATTGGTATCATCGGAATGGTTGTAGGTATATATATGAGCCTTTTGGGGAGCATGCCAACCGTGGAAGATTCTAGTAATGCAGTAGGTATACTGAGCGCTACTCTGTTACTGATAATTATAATTGGGTGGGCTATTCTTAGAAAACTTCCTAAAAGTGCAAGACTCTATCGTACGGGAATATTCTTGAATACTCGTACGGACAAATCTACTGGATACGAGTCTGCTCATCCGCGTCCAGAGCTTGTGGGTCGTGAAGGTATAGCCATCACGGACCTCAGACCTTCTGGTGTGGGTATTTTTGAAGATGAACGCATAGACATCGTATCAGAATCGGAATGGATAGAACAAGGAACCCCTGTACGGATAGTGGCAGCTGAGGGATATCGTCACGTTGTCCGATCCCTGGCAGAAGAAGGGGAATAAAAAAATACGAAACTCTGTGAAATAAGTAGGTTAAATCCCACTGATTTTACGAGATTCAATGAAAGGATCACCATATGCAGCAGCTCGATATATTCAGTCTATTTTTCCTATTTGGGACAGTCGCATTTGTCTCAATGGTTGCTTGGGCTATTCCTGTGCGTTTGTGGGTCGAAGCAATATCAGCCGGAGTTAGGCTGGGCATCGCCTATCTAGTAGGTATGCGTCTTCGTAAGGTTAGACCTACGGAAGTGGTCAGGCCTCTTGTATGGGCCACTAAAGCTGGTATCCAGCTAAGCGTCAATGACCTGGAGGCTCACTACTTGGCAGGAGGACGTGTAGATAGAGTTGTCCGAGCACTGATTAGTGCTGACAAGGCGAGCATTGAATTAGGATTTCAGCAAGCAGCTGCTATAGATCTTGCTGGTCGAGACGTTTTTGAAGCGGTACAAGTATCTGTTAATCCTAAGGTTATTAATACTCCAAAAGTAGCAGCTATGGCTAAAGATGGTATCCAACTCATAGCTCAGGCTCGAGTTACAGTGAGGGCTAACATTAATCGTTTAGTTGGCGGTGCAGGAGAAGACACTATACTTGCTCGAGTAGGTGAAGGGATCGTCTCTTCTATTGGATCTGCCGATACTCATAAGCAAGTACTTGAGAATCCAGATGATATATCTAAGACAGTACTTGCTAAAGGGTTGGATTCAGGAACAGCCTTTGAGATTCTTTCCATCGATATTGCTGATGTAGACGTAGGTAAAAATATCGGTGCTGACCTTCAGACTCATCAGGCTGAGGCTGACAAGCAGGTTGCCCAAGCCCGGGCAGAGGAGAGGAGGGCTATGGCCGTAGCTCTCGAGCAAGAAATGAAGGCCAAGGTCCAGGAGATGCGGGCAGATCTAGTGAAGGCTGAAGCAGAAGTGCCCTTAGGTCTAGCCGATGCCTTCCGTCAGGGCCACATGGGAGTAATGGATTACGTACGATATAACAATGTTCAGTCTGATACATCTATGCGTAAGGCAATTGCAGGCGAAGATGATTCGGATACTGAACCGTTGGCCTAAATATATAGGGTGGAATCCCTTATACGCTTAAGAGAGAAACTTTATGATTGAAGGTATATTTCAGCTTCTATTTCTAATATTCGTAGTTTATTCGATTGGAATATTGGAGGCTCGGAAAAAACGCCAAGATATTGAAAACAGGGACAAGATTGATCGGAGAGAGGGAGTCGCAGATTTAGAAATAGAAAGCTATCCGATAAATACTGAAGAAACATCCGAAGGGATGGTTCCTGAAGAATTCTGGAAAGAGATTGCTGATTTGACCGGGATAGATCGGCTACCTTCTACTGGAGGTCTGCCACCTACGGAATTCCCGAAAGATACTAATCCTAGCGAAGCGAAAGATTATGCCGATGTAGATTGGCTCCCTTCAAGCAGCCAGGATGATACGGTTTATACCTATCCAGATGATCACTCGTTATCCCACACTGAAGTAAAATCTGTTACTAAATCCAGTTTAGCTATGTCTGATCGTGAAAAATCGGCCATAATTAAAAACCAGTTAATTAGTAGAGTCGAACAGAATTTGGATGAGTATCAAAAACCAGATTTGCTTAAGATCACCAAAAAGCAAAGTGTGATTAATATCTTGAAACACGGAGGCGGTAGAGACATTCAACGGGCTGTGATACTATCTGAAGTCTTAGGTGTTCCTGTAGCCCTAAAGAATTCTAATTACGAGTCTCCTATCTGATAATCTTAAGTAGCATCGGTAAGGTTGAGGTATTCTATAAACTTTGACCGTGTATGGTTTTATGAGCTCATTTTCCGAAGTACGGTATGCATAATGCCACCATTTTGGTAGTATTCTAGGTCTACATCAGAATCAATTCTTGCGATCACCTGAAATGATATTTGTTCATCGTCTTCTGATGTTGCTACCACATTTAAATAAGCGTTGGGTTTGAGTCCGTTCATTATTCCTATGATGTTGTAGCTTTCAAGTCCTGTAAGGCCTAATGACTTAGCGTTTTCACCATCTTTAAACTGTAGAGGAAGTACACCCATTCCTACCAGGTTACTTCGGTGAATGCGTTCGTAGCTTTCAGCTATTACTACCTTAACCCCCAATAGTATTGTACCCTTTGCAGCCCAATCCCGTGAGCTACCTGTTCCGTATTCCCGTCCTGCTAGGATTATTAGAGGTGTATTTTCGCACTGATAACGTTTAGCTGCTTCATATATTGATATCTCTTCACCACTTGGAATGTGGATTGTATAACCTCCCTCACGGCTATCAAGCATAAGATTTCGGATTCTTACGTTCCCAAAAGTTCCTCGCATCATAACTTCATGATTGCCACGCCTAGATCCGAAGGTATTGAATTGCCAAGGGTTCACGCCCGCTTCCAATAGATAGGTTCCCGCTGGTTCATCCTTGGGGATAGCACCGGCTGGAGAAATGTGATCTGTGGTAGTTGTATTGCCAAATATGCTCAGAACTCTAGCGTTGTGGATATCAGAGATACCAGGGATATCTAATGACATGTCTTCAAAGAATGGCGGGAGTTGAATATACGTTGATTCGGCATCCCAATTGTAAAGATTGTCATCGTCTGTAGAGACAGGGAGTGCTTGCCACAATTCGTCACCTTCGAAAACTTCAGAGTAGCGATCTCTGTACATTTCAGGTTGCAGGCACGAGCTCACGGTGTCCTTGATTTCTTCTGAGCTTGGCCAAATATCTTTGAGATATACGGGTTGTTCATCACGGTTGTGACCTATCGGCTCTGTGTCCCAATCGATATCTATTCTGCCTGCTATGGCGTAAGCTACTACGAGGATGGGAGAAGAAAGATAATTGGCTCGTACATGAGGGTGTATACGGGCTTCAAAATTACGGTTTCCAGATAGGATTGATGCCACAACCAACCCATTCCGATTTATTTCTTTGCTAATAGATTCAGCTATAGGCCCTGAGTTTCCTATACATGTAGTGCATCCGTATCCTACAATGTCAAAACCCAACTTGTTCAGATATGGATTGAGGCCTGCAGCATCTAGGTAGTCGGTTACCACTTTAGATCCTGGAGCCATACTAGGCTTCACCCAGGGTTTGACCTCAAGGCCTAACTCCACCGCCTTTTTTGCCAATAGGCCAGCTCCCACCATGACGGAAGGGTTTGATGTATTGGTACAACTTGTAATTGCAGCTATCACTATACTGCCGTCTCCGATTTCACACTTGTTTTCTTCTATCTCTAGGGCAACTGTTTTTTTGCCATTATCATCAAGTGAAAAACCTGAGGGTACTAGAGATGGAAGATCTTTTGCAAAAGCTGTAGGGAGATCATTTAGGGCGATACGATCCTGCGGTCGTCTTGGGCCAGCTACGCTAGGTTCAACCGTTGATAGGTCCATTTGTAAAATATCTGTATACTTCGGATCCGGTGTTTGATCGGTACGGAATATTCCCTGTTCTTTGCTTATCCTCTCAACTCTATCTACTAATCCATCGCTTCGGCCTGATCCCCTTAGGTAGGCCAGTGTTTCTGTGTCCACCGGGAAGAAGCCAATGGTGGCACCATATTCAGGAGCCATATTTGCCAGAGTTGCACGGTCTGGAAGAGTAAGGTTAGAGAGGCCCGGGCCGAAGTATTCGACAAAACTGCCAACCACATTGTGGGATCGGAGCATCTCTACTACGTGGAGCACGAGGTCAGTTGCTGTGGCACCCTCTCTCAGTTTACCGGTGAATTTAACTCCCACTACCTTAGGTAGTAGCATGTAGTAAGGTTGGCCTGTTAGGACAGCAGCAGCTTCTATACCTCCCACACCCCATCCCAAAACCCCCAACCCGTTGATCATAGTTGTATGTGAATCGGTTCCTAATAAGGTGTCGGGATAGGATATCCAGGAGTTGTCTTCTTCACGGCGATGGGTTACAGACGCTAAGTATTCGAGGTTGACTTGATGTACTATTCCTGTTCCTGGAGGGACAACTCTAAAATTTTTAAAAGCATTTTGAGCCCAACGTAGAAGAGCATATCGTTCCTGATTTCGCTCAAATTCCTTCTCCACATTTTGCCTATAGGCTTTGGTGGTCCCAAAGAAGTCCACTTGCACTGAATGATCAATCACTAAGTCAACTGGGATAACTGGATTAATAAGGTTCGGATCTTTTCCTAGTTTTTTAAAACCTTCTCTCATAGCTGCCAGATCAACCACTGCTGGGACGCCAGTATAGTCTTGGAGGACCACACGGGTTGGCATGAATGGTATGTCAGCACCCGTATTCTTAGGGTTCCATTCGGCTATTGCCCGCACATGATTTTCGCTTACGTATTTTCCTCCGGCATGCCGGAGGGCGTTCTCTAATAGGATACGTATGGAAAAGGGAAGGTTGTCAAGGTTTCCAAGGCCAGCATCCTCTAATCTGCTTAGGCGGTAAAAGGAGGTGGGGCCTTCTTTAAGGTCTATGGTGCTAAGTGCGCCAAAATAATCAGTGCTCATCAATTTCCTGTATGT
The DNA here is from genome assembly GCA_002346625.1 of Gemmatimonadales bacterium UBA2989. Classification (GTDB taxonomy): domain Bacteria; phylum Gemmatimonadota; class Gemmatimonadetes; order Longimicrobiales; family Gaopeijiaceae; genus UBA6934. Next base: position 33,608 of record DEAF01000028.1, on the reverse strand, counting down.
GATTTCTGGTATGAGTTGTTAATGGTTTTCCCGAAGTAAATCATCTTAGAAGAATACCAAAGGCTCGACTCTGAAAAAACCCCATGCCTAACTGTATTCATTTCCTGTACTGTCTCTCATCAGGTAATGAAGAATTATTTCACAACTAAATAAAAATTTAATAATGAGGGGAGACAAGTACCCAAGGGTCATATCTCCATAAAATTGTTATTATTTCACCTGTGATAAAAATCCTACTTGTGGGATGATATTGAACATCTTCCATCCTGCAATAGTTGCTACGGACAGCCCCAAAGCCCCTTGCAGCAGTTGTCCATAGAGTAATAAGCCAGTACCTAAGAGGGTTCCGTAGACTACGACGCATCCTAAGAACCATAGGATAAGACCTGCAGTCAGCTCTCCACTTGCATCGGAATCGGGGATATCCGAATCATTTATGTGATCGGTGATCGGCTGCCAGCCATTACCGATAGGCCTGATCTTTTGATAAAAACTTTGAAGTGTGTCGGTATCCACCGGAGGTGTTATGAAAGTTACAGCCAACCATCCAACCGTGGTAATCGTTACACCTCCTACAAGTGCAACTGAAGGATCCAAAGGATTGAAACCTAGGCGTGTGTGTAAAAAAGTTAAGTATACTGCTACCAGGAAAGAGATCACCATTGCAGATATCTCACTCCATGTATTCACACGCCACCAAAACCAGCGTAATAGGAATACTAGTCCTGTGCCTGCACCTATCTGTAATAGTATATGAAATGCCTGCATTGCGTTTTCAAGCTGTAGGGCTACGAAGGAAGATAGGATGGTCAGTATTATGGTTGATATCCTTGCTATCCGAACATAGTACTTTTCGTTTTGATCTGGATCCACGAAACGACGGTACACATCATTTACGATGTAAGAAGCTCCCCAGTTAAGGTGGGTACTGATTGTGGACATGTATGCCGCAGCTAAGGATGCGACTACAAGACCCAATAAACCGTGAGGCAGGAAAATCAACATAGCTGGATAAGCTAGGTCGTTTCTTACTACTGAAGGATCTATGTTTGGAAATGCTGCCTGAAGATCTGCAAGGCTGGGGTAAACTATGAGTGATGCCAGGGCAACCAGTATCCAGGGCCAGGGCCTTAAGGCGTAATGGGCTAAGTTAAACCAAAGAGTTGCCTTTAGTGCATGTTTTTCATCTTTAGCCGCAAGCATACGTTGGGCGGTATAGCCACCACCACCAGGTTCGGCACCAGGATACCAAGTACTCCACCACTGAACAGCGATAGGTACGATAAATATTGCTATAGCAGTTGAGGGTTCAGAGAAATCAGGAAAGAGGGATAGTTTATCAGTGACAATTGGATTAGACATAAGTCCAGAAAGTCCTCCAACTTCAGGAAGTTGCAGGGCGTAAAAAGCTGCTGCTAGAGCACCTATCATAGAGATTATGAAGAGCATTAAGTCTGTGGCTAGTACACCCCAAAGTCCAGAAGTAGCAGAGTATATTACGGTAGCTGTTCCGGCTATTAAAACGACTGTATACTTGTCTGCACCTAGAAGTACACCGCCAATTTTGATGGCTGCAAGTGTTACAGTTGCCATAATAATGACGTTAAAGAAAACTCCTAGGTATATGGCACGGAATCCGCGTAAAAAGGCAGCTGATTTTCCAGAATAACGAAGTTCATAGAATCCTATGTCGGTTAAGACTCCTGATCTCCGCCATAGCTTAGCATAGAAAAATACTGTACACATACCGGTTATAACGAAGGCCCACCAAATCCAGTTCTGACTGACTCCTCCTGTGCGAACTAGATCCGTGACTAAATTAGGGGTATCTGTTGAGAATGTTGTGGCTACCATTGAAGTACCTAGAAGCCACCAAGGCATAGATCGCCCTGCGAGGAAATAATCTTCCGTTCCTCTCCCGGCCCTGGAGGCGAAAGCAAGACCTACAGAGAGCGCCGTCACACCATAGACGCACAAGACCCACCAATCTAGTGTCGAAAGTTGCATCAGGATTTTTTTGAATGGTTATTTGGATCTGTCAAAATTCAGTATGTGTGAAGAACTGACAAGCTTTGTAGCCTCTTAATTTTTATATGTGTTACGCTATACAATTAGTGTATGTGTCAAAATGATAAATCAAGATCTTGGGATAGATCGCTATGGATTGTAAAATAAGAGTTAGCCGGGATGGTGGAATTGGTAGACGCACCGGACTCAAAATCCGGCGGGCTTAGGCCCTTGGGGGTTCGAGTCCCCCTCCCGGCATTGATATGGATGTTGGATTCTGTAGGATAGCAATACTCATAAGGCCAAACGATTTAACATAAAAAGTTTTTTCTTTCCAATCTCCTGCTACCCATACTAGGGATCCTTCAGATTTGCCTAGCAATTCTGATACATCATCAAGGGCCACTAGGTCACCGTTGCCTTCTAACTTTAGTTGCCAGTTATTATCAGGCTTCTGGAGTACTCCTAGGTAGGCTGTCATTCCATCCACTTTTCGTAACTCGAAAGATTTAGCCTCGAGCACATCTGAACCTGTCATCAATCTACCGCATACATTCACTAGTGCACCACTTAGTATTTTAATCTTAGTTTTTATAGGTCCAGTGATATGTATTTCTTCGCCATTTTCTAAAAGTAGGATGGTGATTTGTGAAAAATCTGTTCCTACATTTAATACTGTACCTGTCAGACAATGATTATCGGGAGTTATAGTCTGGCTATTCGCCAGTGCCGGTAACAATATTGTGCCCAGTAGGATTAGGTAAATTGATCTCACTGGATGCGCATTATTGACATTACCATTTCGTTGGGCAGGTCGCCCCCTTCTGGTGTCGTAATTCGAATACTGGTTGGTACGTGTGCATTTGGAGGTGACCATTCAAGATAGGAAGTAGATCCTCCTCTGACAGAAAGATTTATATTCGGTTCTACTGCTGAACTGGTATAGGGTTGGAGCCTGGAATTGGACCCTAACGACTGCATGATTGAGTATAAATCCCAAGAAGTTATCGTATTTCCAATACGGCCATCAGCCCAGAGACTTGTCCCGAATAGAGTCAATAGAGTGCCAATGTCATCACCTGTTAATGCAGTCAGGTTTCTATATCCGCTCTGTCCTGAATTAGTTAGATCCCGCATTAACTTGGATTCTCCACCACTGTAATTTGGGCCATAGTGATCTAAGATGAATCGAATTAGCGTAGCGGGCACACCGTATATGGCTCTTTTTTTGTTCAAACATGGGCCGGTATTACCGTCATCTTCTTGCCCTAGCCATGTGCACTGCTCTGGTGCATTATCAATTTTTCCGGAATTTGAGTATCCAAAGTAAAAAGCAAGGTCAACTACCCAATCGTAATACCATCCTCCTGGATAGAATCCTTCTTGGAATTCTGTTACACCGAGGTTTTGTCCAGATCCTCCGTGCTCGAGGATAAAAGTTCCTACGAGCTGTTCGGCAAATGTGGCAGCCCCCTCCATTTCCCAATTTGTTTTCCTTGACGAACCACCGAAAATCCGTTGAGTAAGCTGGAGGATATGAGTGATTTCATGTGTCATTAACCCAGGCATAAAATCAGTTACAAATTCTTTGGTGCGTGCTTTCCCGTGCACAGCATTAGGATCTGGAGCTAGGCCATAGAAAACTTCTGCGTAGTCACTTGATGCACAGCTTTGTGAAGGATAGAGATCACCTGGGAACACGAACCCCAAAACAGACCTTTTGTTTACTTCCTTTGTAATAATTACTCCTATGCGTCCTTCGTTATCCAAACCCAGGGGGGCTTCATCGTTAAATTCACCGAAGTAACTATTGAGCGTGGGCAGTATTTTACCACTTAGATCTGTATCCCATTCGGTATATTCTGATGTAGTGAATGACTGTACAAGAGGATTGTCTACATCTTCCATGTAGATTGCATCGGTGCCTATATGTCGCACGATAGTTGTTATGTCTGTGTATTCTTTACACATATTATCAGATTCAATATCTGGAAATTTGATCTTTATCGTGTCACCTACGTTCAATGCTACAATTCCTTCAAACGTTGCCCTAAGTTCAGCATCTATGGTCTGATTTCCCATTCTACTCAGATCCATATCATCCATATTTCTATACCAAGTTTTCCACCTTCGAATTTCTGCCTCTCTTTGAGCAAGTATATCTGAATCATAACGAACATCTCTAATAAGTTTCTGGGGAAGAACTGGGGTGGCTGAAGGTGTATGCCTGAGAGCCATAGTTGGAAATTCTAAAAACGCAACTTTATCATCAACAAGAATAGTTTCTTCATCATCGTAATTCGCTAGTGATGTGCCAGCGATAGCACTTTGCTTATAGGCAGTAAGTGATGACGGAGTTTCAGAAACAGATACAACACTGACCAGGTATTTTTCCGATCCATTTCCAGAAGCTAGATGTATACAGTCATTGCCGTTAGTAGTGTAAACACTATTACCTATATCTAATTCTGCTATTGTTTTTGGTTTTATTCCAATGGTTTGTGTAGTGCTATCGTTTGCAACTTTGACCACCAGCTGAGTCTCTCGAGATGGCTTACAGCCAGCATTTGGTACAATTATTTGGATTTCAGTTGTGGTTGCTGAAGTGATCGGTGCGTTCAATCCATCAACTGTTATTGTATTGCCAGGTGTGTTTACACTAAAACCCGAACCTGTAATCGTAGCCGCCTGACTTTCGGTCCAGATAGCTGGTGAAATACTGGCTACAACTATGCTGACCGTATTGACGCCCACAACTAAGCTTTTGCTAAGTGATTCAGAAGTTGCAGTAATAGTAGCTGTTCCGTTTTTGCCTATCACTGCATTTACAAGCCCGGAATTAGATACTGTGGCGATGGTAGGATCTGATGTTTCCCAAGTCACCGGAACACCGATTATTTCATTGCCGTTAGAATCTTTGATTTTTGCGGTCACCTGAATTGTATCAGAGAGTCCTGATAAAGTGAGTACTGTATCGGAAAGTTCCATAATTGCAGCTGTTTGGGAAACGGTCACATTTGAAGTTCTGTTGATTGATCCAGCAGTTGCTTTAATTGTTGCATTTCCGTTTGCGATCGAAGTAACTAGACCAGAAGATGAGACCGTAGCTATAGAAGGATCCGATGTAGTCCATGTTACGCTAGCACCTGCCATTACCGTACCGTTTTGGGCATGTACTGTGACTGATATTTCTGAAGTCTGTCCCAAAGCATCAAAGCTCAAGTTCTTAGGAGATATTGTGATCGCTGTTGGTATGGGGTTTGCTGGAGGTCTTGGTCCAATTGGATCGCGGGATGAGTCTCCACTACATGAGCTAAGCAGTAAACTGATCAGGAGTAAGATGGGTGCCGAAACATGTGACCTATAGGAAGACGACTCTTTATAAGAGATGTAAGGATAATCTTCAGGTCTGTATTTACTAATGGCTGTCATATCTCTGCACACCCGCCGTATTAAGTTGGCATACTTAATTTTAAAAGAGGGTATCGATCGCCAAAAAACATAACCCAATCTCATTAGTAATTTCTAAGTTATTTTTTAAAAGACAATTATTAGCTTCCACCTTTTCCGATGAGTTGATTTAGTACAATCACAGGCAGAAGGCTTACGGTGATGATTAGTAATGCAGGAATGGCTGATTGGATAAGCTGTTCATTGCTGGCTAATTGGAAGGTACGAGTCGCCAGGGTATCGAAGTTGAACGGGCGGAGAATTAGGGTGATAGGCAACTCCTTCAGGACGTCCACAAAGACCAGAAGGGAAGCACTTAACAGTGTGCCCCTAAGTAAAGGTAGGTCTACTTTCCAGAGTGTTTTAAGTGGCGGGACCCCAAGCGACCTTGAGGTATCATCTAGATTGCCACACAGATTTTTAAATCCAGAATCTAACGGGCTGAGGGCTACGGCTAAAAAACGTATAGTGTAGGCGAAAACTAAGGCCACAAGTGTACCGCTGAAGAAAAGTCCTGTAGTAATTTGAAAATATGATCTCATAAATGTGTCTAGGCGGCTATCTATCCAAACCAATGGTATGAAAACTCCTACTGCAATTACTGCTCCGGGAATAGAATAACCGAGAAGAGCTACCTTAGATGCGACACGAAGGATAGGGATGGGTTTGAGCCTAACGGCATATGTGATTATTAGGGCTGCAAATACGGCAAGGAATGCTGCGGTAATGGCTAGTGAAAAACTGTTTAGTGTGAGCTGTATAAAACGTGCGTCCAGTATTCTTAATCCAGACTGGGTTGCCCACTTAATAAGTTGAAGGAATGGAATCAAGAATCCTAGTGCTAAAGGTAATAGACAAGTTATGGTTGATAACCATTTCCCTTGTTTCCCTAATTTCCTCCTTTTCGTAGTTCTATAACCTCTAGGGTTATTATCGAAACGTGCACGGCCCCTCTGAGCTCGCTCAAAGATAATTAAGGAAAATACGAAGATTAGTAGAATACCTGAGAGACGCATGGCAGATACGGGATCGTTCAGTGGAAACCATGCCCGAAAAATTCCAGTAGTAAAGGTGGGGACTCCAAAGTATTTTACAGCTCCGTACTCGTTTAGGACTTCCATAAGGACTAAGGTCAGTCCTCCGACGACTGCTGGACGAGACATCGGAAGGGCAACCTTAAAGAAAGTGCTCCAGGGCCCTCGTCCTAGGCTTCTCGCAGTTTCCAGGACCGTTTCCGACTGTCTCATAAAAGAAGATCGGGCGATTACGTACACATATGGATATAGCACTAGTGACATAATCACCATAGCACCTTCACGGGACATAATAGCTGATCGAATATGCCAAATCTCAAATCCGGGCAAGATAGCATCAATTACAACAGACAGGGTGCTCCCGTATTCGAAGATTCCCGCATAGGTATATGCTATGATATAGGTTGGAATAGCCAGTGGCAGAACTAGGCCCCATTCAAATATACGCCTTCCAGGGAAATCGTATGCTGATACCAGCCAAGCGGGTGCTAGTCCCAAGATTAGAGTTAAGGCGCCTACTCCTACCATTAGTAATGCTGAATTCCACACGTATACAGGCAAAACAGTGTTGGTAAGATGTCGCCATATCTCAGTCTGAGGGGTAAGGATTCCAATCCCTATTACTAGTAGAGGCAGGATGGTTAAGGATACTATCACAAGTGCTAAAATACTCCAAGAATTAAGCATTCTTGGTAAATCTCTGAACGATAGTTTGCAGAAAACTAAAGAAGTTTCCCAGATTTTTAGGGCTTTTGAGAAAATAATAGTGATCATGATTCAGCCCGTCTTATGGTATTTTTTATCGCCATCCTGATCGGTCGAATACCATTACAGAACTTGTGTTAAGTTCTCCTAAAATTGAGAGATTTAGAGTATCTGAAAGAAATTCGCCCCACTCTTTAAGAGTTGTTGCCCATTCGATTCCAGGCTTTACTGGGTATTCGAAGTTTGCTTTTGCATACAGACTTTGAGCTTCTGAATCAGTGAGGAATTCCAAAAGCTTAATTGCGTTATCAGAATTGGGAGAATGTGCTGTCACTCCTGCTCCACTCACGTTTACGTGGGTGCCTCTATTCCCTTGGTTAGGGAAAAAGATTCCTATTTTTTGAGCTAGTTGACGGTCTCTCTCGTCATCTCCATTGAAAAGGAGGGCTAGGTAGTAGGTGTTCGTGATAGCTATATCACCAACTCCAGCTGCTACGTCTTTGACCTGATCCCGATCACCGCCCTGAGGGACACGCGCCATGTTGCGTACGACACTATGGGCCCATTCAGTAGCCGATTCTTCACCATGAACTGCGATTATCGATGCTAGAAGAGATTGGTTGTATATGTTTTCTGAGCTTCGTACGAGAATGCGACCTTTCCACTTAGGATCAGCGAGATCTTCATATGTTGAAAGTTCTTTTTCTGAGACTCGATCTAGTGAGTAGGCGATGACACGGGCACGTTTTGTCAGTCCGTACCAATAACCTTCAGGGTCTCTAAGATATTCAGGAACATTAGATTCGAGAATTTTAGATGATTTACTTTGTAGGAGGCCGCGTTCCTTAGCTCTTTGAAGACGGCCCGCATCTACAGTGATTAAAAGATCTGCCTTTGTATTTGGCCCTTCGGTTTCAAGGCGGGTTATAAGTTCATCAGCAGATGCTGTCTGCACATTTACTTTTATGCCAGTTATTTCTGTGAATCGACGGAAGAGCTTCTGGTCTGTATCGTAATGCCTATGGCTGTACACGTTGACAGTAGGGGGACTATCGGATTTACTATCTGATTGATTATCAGCTTGTAGGACAATTAATATTATAAAAGCTGATAAACATGTAACTAAGAGAAACGATCCTATCTGGGGGATCCTGTTTGAGATCGAGGATGTTTTTATTTGAAAAAATTTCATTAACCGGATCTCCTGTAATGGTTTTAAGTCATGATTCAGGATAGTTGATAACGAATCTCAACTAGTTATGGTAAGTATCTACAATGAAGAAAGAATGGGCAAGTGTTGGTAGATAGCAGTATTAGTGGAGCTTGGATGGCGTCTAAATCATTACAAGGGTATCTTTTAACTAAGATATTATTGAATATTGCTCGTAAAATTATACAGTTTACCACACTGACATGGAGCTTTGTGTGACCGGTTATAAATACTCAAAAATACCGGTGGATGGCGATAAAATCACTGTAGATGGTCGTGAACTTATTGTACCAGAAAATCCTATTATTCCATTCATAGAAGGAGATGGGATTGGCCCCGATATTTGGTCTGCGACCCAATCGGTTATAGATGCTGCGGTCCACAAAGTGTATGAAGGGGAACGCCGTATTGCTTGGATGGAAGTTTATGCTGGCGATAAGGCACATAAACAAACTGGTAATTTTATACCAGATGAAACCTTTGATGTTATCCAGGAATTTAAGGTCGGAATCAAAGGGCCTCTGACAACCCCTGTGGGTGGAGGGATACGTTCGCTGAACGTTACTCTTAGGCAAGTCCTCGATCTTTACTCATGTGTACGGCCGATTCGGTGGATCAAAGGAGTTCCTTCGCCGATGAAAAATCCTGAGAAACTCGATGTAGTTATTTTTCGTGAAAACACTGAAGATGTCTATGCTGGAATAGAATGGGCTTCTGGTAGTGCTGAAGCGATACGTGTTCAAGATTTTCTGGTTAAAGAGATGGGCGCAGATGTTCGTAGTGATAGCGGTATAGGAATTAAGCCAACCAGTTCTTTCGGTACGAAGAGACATGTGGAAGCTGCCATAAGGTATGCTCTCGACAGGAAGCTCAGAACAGTAACGTTGGTACACAAAGGTAATATTATGAAGTTCACTGAAGGAGCTTTCAGGGATTGGGGATACGAGCTAGCCAAAGAAAAATTTGAAGATGTTACAATTTCTGAATCTGAAATCTGGGATGGTGCTGATCCCTCAGAAAAATTGATTGTAAATGACCGTATCGCTGATTCTATGTTCCAGCAGGTATTGCTCCGACCAGATGAGTATGATCTCGTAGTGACATCAAATCTTAATGGTGACTATCTCTCAGATGCATGTGCTGCACAGGTTGGCGGTCTTGGAATGGCACCCGGAGCTAATATAGGTGACAATATAGCTCTCTTTGAAGCGACCCATGGTACGGCTCCTAAATACGCTAACTTGGACAAGGTAAATCCTAGTTCACTAATCCTATCTGCTGTCATGATGCTTGAGTATCTCGGTTGGACTGAAGCAGCTGAAGCAATAAATATAGGCATAGAAGGTGCTATAAATTCCAAGATCGTAACTTACGACCTCGGGCGTCAGATGGAAGGAGCCACTACTGTGAAAACTTCAGAGTTTGGAAGGGCTATCATCGAGAACATGTAGATGTGAAAGTTATTATGAACGTTTGCATTTCTTCTTCATCAGGTCTTTCTTATAAGGACATCCCGCTTTTGGCGGTTCCGGTATTCGACACCGAAGATGGTGCGATGCCGGCTCTTCCATCTGATCTCCCCGAAAGCACTTTCGGTTCATATCTATCCCAAGATCTCAAAGGTAAGCTTGGTGAATATGTTGTTGCTTATTGGGGCAAAGAAAATGGTGTACAGAGAATCTTATTTATTGGTATTGGTAAAACTTCGGAACTCACTTTAGAAGTTATCCGGCAATGGTCCGGGCACGTGGTAAGGGTTGCCGAATCCATAGGGCTAATTAAAGCGTCCGTGTATTTGAGTAGAATGGAAAATATTAGTATCGATAATGCTGCGCAGGCAGTCGTGGAGGGCGCTGTAATGGCCTCATGGAGCTTTACTGAGATGAAGAGCTCTTATAGTGATCTGCCCCCTAAAGTCTCTGAATTTACAGTCGTGACAGATGATTTGGATTTAGAAGATGTCGGGCACGGTGTCGAAATAGGTGAGATCATTGGCAGAGCATCTAATTTAGCTCGTACTCTCCAATCGCGACCCGGTAACGTAGCAACTCCAACCCATCTTGCCGACCAAGCTTTGATAATGGCTAAAGAACGGGATTTGGATATTACTGTTATGGGGCCAATCGAACTCCAAAAAGAGAGAATGCATGCTCTTCTATCGGTCGCCCAGGGTTCAGATCAGGAGCCCAGACTAATTGTTATTAGACATAATAAAGGGATAAAAGGAGATCCTCCTCTAGTACTTATAGGAAAGGGTCTGACTTTTGATGCCGGAGGAATCTCCATCAAGCCTGCTAAAGGTATGGAGGATATGATTTTCGATATGTCAGGTGGAGCTGCGGTTATTGCTGCTATGCAAGCCGTGTCCGAACTGGAAATACCCCTTAACGTAGTTGGAATCATACCTTCCTCTGAAAACCTTTTAAATGGCAGCGCCCTCAAGCCTGGAGATATTATTGAGTCGCGAGAAGGGAAGACCATTGAAGTTGTTAACACCGATGCCGAGGGTCGTTTGATATTGGCAGATGCCCTTTCTTACGCTAAGAGCTTAAATCCTGCTGCTATTGTTGATTGTGCTACTCTGACTGGGTCTGTGGTTGTAGCTCTGGGACATCATGCCGCTGCTGTCCTCGGAACAGACAGTGATCTAGTGGAAGAGCTTAGGGACGCGGGTGACTTAACTGGTGAACGATGTTGGCCATTACCTCTTTGGGATGAGTATCGTAGGCAGATTGACAGTGAAGTAGCTGACATTGTAAATGTAGGTGGACGTCCTGGAGGGAGTATAACTGCTGCTTGTTTTCTTAGAGAATTTGTAGGGGATTTTAGCTGGGCACACTTGGATATTGCTGGGACCGCATATGGAGAAGGCAAGCTTTCTTATCATCGTAAAGGTGCAACCGGATTCCCTACAAAACTTCTTATACAATGGGTAAGGGGCCGGTGCGCTTGAGCTTTATTCCTTGCTATTTCTATACGCCCCGGTCCAAGATGGCTGGGGCGTTGTGCGTTAGGTTTATCTCGATCATCCTGACGTTTTGGGGAATTTTAACGCCCTGTAACACAAATGCTCAGATAGCGGACACTATTCAGGCACCTGATAGCCTAAAAGCTTCTCCGGATTCATTGGATCAAATTTTATCGGATTCTCTTCCCGAATCTGTGGATACATTTCCGCGATTTCCTTCTGGCATAAAACCTTCCCAGGAAGGTGCGGTATGGATTTGGGATAGAGATGCCCTAATGACTAATCGAGCATTAACTCTTGCTGAATTGGTAGATCAAGTTCCAGGAGTGATTTTGCTGAAAGGAGGAGACTACGGAACTCCTGTAAGCGCTATCGCTTTCGGGGTCGGAGGAGGGCGAGTTAAAATTTTTTGGGATGGTTTCGAATGGGTTTCCTTGGATGGGGGATTAGCAGACTTATCTCGTATTGGTTTGGGGGGGATAGATGAGGTACGAGTGGAAAGATATCCTGGGGAATTGCGGATCGAAATCCGAACCCGAGAGCCTACAGATCCTGAGCCATCGAGTACGGTGGAAGTGGGGACAGGTGATTTGGGTACTAATCTTCTTCGTGGTGTTCTAGCACACCCTAATACTTTAGGGGGAGCTCTTACTTTCACTCTGGATCGATTGGATACTCGAGGCCCCAGGCTTGCTGCTGCTGGTGCTCTTAGTGGGATTGGTCTTAGGTATTCTCTGACACGAGGTGATCGAGGCGGGTTATCATTAGATCTTCGTCGCTTTGCTACAAGGACAGATGTTAATGAATTACCCACTGATATTACTCGAAACGATTGGAATTTGAAGGGTAGATGGCGCTTTACGGATAATCTGATTGGTGAAGCCTATTGGGGGGCTTCATCACTTATTGGCAATGCGAAAGACCCTTTTTATGGTATAGGAATAAAGCGATCACAACTTGGGATTAGGGCGGGATATGAAAGAGGGGTTTTTTGGGGTAAAGCTGCTGCACGTTATCTGGGTAGCGGTGGCTTGCCTGTAAGATCTTACGAAATTGCCGGAGGTGTGTCTCATTTACCATTGCTTTCTATTGACGGGTCAGTGCGAATGGAACAGTGGTCCCATGATAACTCTCATTCTTGGAGAGCCCGTGCCATCACATCATCAATTTCAGGGGTGTCCTTATTTGCTTCCTACGAGAACGGCAGTACCGGTTCTCCTTTTGTTCCTAGATTCAGGGAGCATCTCCAGTCTTTGGAACTAGAAGGCAACACAGATGAATATGATGCTCCCGTGGCCAAGTTCACGGAACGGACAGGAATACGAGCAGGAGCCACCTTCACTTGGCGTAGCCTAAGTCTATCAGGGGCCTGGCTATCGATTGAAGCAGATTCACTTCTCCCTCTGGGACTTGCTCTTGATAGGGATGGGGTCACTCTTGGAGGAGGAGGGCCTCAAACAGGTTATGAGTTGTCCGTTAGTATGCCTCTGCCCATATCAGGATTTAGAATTGAGACGAACTTACAGTCTTGGAACAAAGAACAACCCTACTTACCCAAACGTGTTTGGGATGGATCCATCACGTATCATGGGATATTTAAAGAGTCTAATAATTTAGAGTTATGGGGAACGATCGGAGTTACGAGTCGTGATCCAATGTTATTGCGTATAATAGATCAGAATCCACTAGTGAGTTCGACTTCCGACAACCTAGATTTGCTAAGAGTACCTATGTATCAGGACTGGTTCATGCAAATCCAAGTTCGTATAGTCACTGTCAACGTATTTGTACGTTGGGACAATATTATGCGCAAAAGGGATAATCTGGATTTCCCCAACCATAATCAGCCTCGTTCCCGTACCATGTATGGGATTCGTTGGACAATGAATAATTAGAGGGAATGTGTTGAAATGATTCGAAGTATGACTGGCTTTGGGGAGGCTGAAGAATCCACTGAAATTGGCCTTGTTCGTATTGAAGTTAAAACTGTAAACCATAGGTTTTTCAACTTAACTCTGAGGACGCCTTCAGGTTTTGATGGCCTACAATCTGAAATCCAACTTTGGCTACGTGACTTCATAAGTCGGGGTCACGTGACCTACACTCTAACCTTGGATCGCGGTTCTATTAGCAAGGATAGTATTCTTCCACAGTTAAATATGGACAAAGCTATCTGTTATAGGGACATCCTGGATGATCTAAGTAATAAACTAGATCTTAAGGGAGATGTTAATCTTTCACACCTGATTCGCTTTGCGGATATCTTTAGGGTCTCTGATACATCAAGTGTGCCGATTGATATTGATGTCTCTGTGATAAAGAGACTCACGCAGGAAGCTGTCTTGGCAATGATAGGTATGCGGGATGACGAAGGGATCAGATTGCAGGAAGACTTGGAAAATAGGTTAAAATCCATCGGCAATCATCTGGGTTTTGTGGAGAATCGTGCTCCGGAACGCCTAGTTGAAAAAAGAGAACATCTTAAAGATACAGTGGTCGAAATTACGGAAAATCATCCTATTGACGAGGACAGGTTGGCCCGTGAGATGTCCTATATAGCTGAGAAGTGGGACATTAATGAAGAAATTGTCCGCTTACGTTCTCACCTGGAATTATTCGTAGACACTCTAGTTAATGATAACTCTGAACCAGTAGGAAAACGATTAGGATTTATGATTCAGGAGATGAATCGAGAAGTTAATACAATAGGAGCTAAGGCTAATGACTTAGAGATAAGTCATAGGGTGATTGCGATAAAGGAAGATGTCGAACGCATTCGCGAACAACTGGATAATGTGGAATGATTTTAAACGCTAGCAGGACTTCGGCGATAGTTCTTTCTGCTCCTAGTGGGGTAGGCAAAACGTCAATTGCCGATGCTCTTGTGCAAGGAGGGGATGAGTTTGTGTTTTCTGTTTCCGCTACAACACGTTCTCCTCGAGAGGATGAAACTGATGGTGTGCATTATCATTTTGTGAAGGATTGGGAATTTCAGGAAATGTTAGATAACAAAGAACTTCTGGAGTGGGCAGAAGTGCATGGATATATGTATGGTACGCCGAGAGATAATCTTAATGAAACTTTGCGGCAGGGGCAGTATCTAGTTATGGATATTGATGTTCAGGGTGCTATGCAGGTACGAGATCTTATTTCAGAAGCTGTTCTTGTATTTGTACTTCCTCCTTCTGCTGATATTCTGGTAAATCGTATCAGGGGCAGAGGTGCTGAGGACAACGAAGTTTTGAGGCGGAGGTTTAGGAATGCTTGGGAAGAGTTAAAAAGTGCTATGGATTTTGACTATGTGGTGATCAATGAGGATTTAAATCAAGCGGTAAGTGAAGTCAGAGCTATCGCTATAGGGGAAGCCCCTTTAAACTATAAGCCGATCGACTTATCGTATACAATTAGCGAACTTCAGGGTCAGATTATTGATATTATAGAGAAAGACTTAACTTTTTACTAGAACTAAAATACGTTAAGTAGTTGTTTTCAATGAATATAAGAGATTATTTCTGGGGGATATATAATGCGCGTATTCACGCCTGATGAATCTGCTGAACACACTAGTAGTAAGTATCTCGGTGTACTTGTAGCAGCGAAATATGCTCGGGAACTAAATGCATTGCCGAGAGAGACACTTCCTCTTGGTGAAGAAAAGAAACTCACCACCAAGTCACTGGAAGCATTAACTTCTGGGCAGATCGAGTTCCGCTTGGTTGTACGTCGGCGGATGGAAGAATAGCTCCTACCGGTAGGTGGCTGGGCTGTGGTTGTCAGAGAGCGAGGGTTCTTGCCTGGAAGCGTATTGGATTCACGATATCCTTGGGATGGACGTCGTGTCGTACTTGGGGTTACTGGAGGTATAGCGGCCTATAAGGTTGTTCAGCTAGCCCGTGACTTAACCTGTCTAGGTGCCATTGTAGACACAATCCTTACTAATGGTGCTAGGCAATTCGTACAGCCTCTTTCCTTTGAAGGTGTTACTGGTCGACCGGTATTAACCGATCTGTTCTCCTCAGAGGGAGCGGCCCTACATGTCAGATTGGGACAGGACGCTGATGTAGTTTGTGTCGCACCAGCTACAGCTGATTTTATGGCACGGGCTGCTCACGGAAGGGCTGACGATCTGCTCACTACCACCCTTTTGGCAAGCCATTCTCCGGTGATATTATGTCCAGCCATGAACGATCAAATGTTTGCACATCCTCAGACTCAATCTAATATCGCTCATTTAAAAGATCATTTGTCTTATCGTATAGCTGGACCTGCTGTAGGCCCTTTAGCTTTTGGTGAAGGAAGAGGGCCTGGAAGAATGCTTGAGGTCACAGAAATTATCGAAGAAATAGGTCGTGTTTTGGCTGCTCCTTCACCTCTTGAGGGGAAGCATGTTTTAGTAACGACAGGGCCAACTAGAGAACCTATTGATCCAGTGCGTTATGTGGGGAATCGATCATCGGGTCGCATGGGGCTTGCAATTGCTAAAGCTGCATGGAGAAGAGGGGCTGAAGTTACAGTAGTATCTGGCCCCGTATATCTTGAAGATCCTTATGGTTCTAAGGTTATTAAAGTAGAAACAGCCCAAGAAATGTTTCATGAAGTATCCGAAGTTTTACCAGGGATAGACTTAACTATATTCACATCAGCTGTTTCAGATTTCCGTCCGATTAACACTTCAAAGGATAAGATTAAGAGATCTGATGTTGGTACAGATCTGATGTTGAATCTTACTGAGAATCCTGATATAGCTCGTGAAACTCAAAAGTTTCGTAAGCCGGGATCGATTACAATTGGCTTTGCTCTTGAAACTGATTCTTTGTTGGATAACAGTAGAGAAAAACTCCAGGACAAAGGCTTCAATCTACTCGTATACAATAACGTTACAGAAGAGGGTGCTGGATTTGAAGTTGATACGAATCGAGTGACATTGATTACACCAATGGACTCTGACGAAGAATTACCTCTTTTGAAAAAAGAAGAAATTGCCGAAATCATTCTGGATAGGGCTATCAGTATTTTAGAGAGGAACTAGTGGGTCAAAGTTCTCGGAATATCGAACAAGTTCTTCGCTTCTTAGGGCAGAAGAAGGATTTTGGGGTAAAGGAATTTTTCTTTGATGAGCTCTCGAGAGAAGAAATTTTGTCAGTTGCTGCAAGAGAAACTGTCGTTGCTAGCCCTAATAAATCGGAGAGTGTTATTCCTGAGTTGAACGAGCTATCCGATCAAGAAGATTTTTCTGTCTCTTCGACTGCAACTGACTTGAGTGTTTTGGATTATCAGGAACTCAAAGCGGTAGCTGAGGGATGTCAGCTTTGTGGATTGTCTAAGACCAGAACTAATGTGGTTTTTTCTGATGGCAGTCCCAAGGCAGGGGTTATGGTAGTTGGAGAGGCTCCTGGTTCTAACGAAGACCGTACAGGCCTTCCTTTTGTTGGCAGGGCGGGCAAGCTCCTGGATCTTCTTTTAGCTTCGGTCAATTTATCCAGAGAAGATTCTGTTTATATCTGTAATGTTCTTAAATGTCGTCCTCCTGGTAATCGCAATCCCATGACTAATGAAATAGACTTTTGTGCACCCTATTTAAAGAGACAGATTGCGCTTGTTGCTCCAGAGGTTATTCTGGCTGTAGGTACTTTTGCCGCTCAGCTTCTAACTGGCAATAATAAATCACTCGGAGAATTGCGAGGATCTGTGTATAGCTATGAGGATGTCCCTCTTGTTGTTACATATCATCCAGCAGCTTTATTACGAAATCCAATGTGGACACGCTCTTCGTGGGAAGATCTACAGATACTTCGACATGTGATGGACGAAATTTGATGGAAACTACATTTATGTCTACGACAGCCTCTGAATACGACCGTCGACCGCCTTACTCCCTGGAGGCTGAGATTTCGGTTTTAGGTGGTATGCTTATAGACAACAATGCTGTCGCTCAGGCCATCGAAGTGGTTGATGACTCTATGTTTGCCGGTGAAGCTAACAGGAGACTTTTCCGCGCCATGAGCCGCCTCTTTGAACGTGGAGATGTAATTGATGTAATCACACTTAACGAAGAGCTCAAGAAAACTGATGAACTCGAATCAGCTGGTGGTGCAACCTATCTAGCAGAATTGTTGGATGCTGTACCAACTGCTGCCAATATCCAGTACCACGCACGTATAGTTCAGGAAAAGGCACTTCTCAGAGAGCTCATCAATGCTGCTAATTCTATTATCCGAGACGTTCATGACCAAGGTAATCTCGATGTAGAAGAGATATTGGATAAAGCAGAACAGAGAGTCTTTGGTGTAGCTGAAAAAAAATCTCGAGATGGTTTTGTTTGGATAAAAGATATTCTATGGCCAACCTTTGAGCATATAGAGCGCCTTCAAGAATCTACTGATGGAATCACTGGCTTAGCTACTGGGTTCAGAGACTTCGATCGCATGACCACAGGTATGCAAGACGGGGACTTGATTGTTGTCGCCTCTAGGCCTTCAATGGGTAAGACGTCCTGGGTACTCAATGTGGCACAGAATGTGGCTATCGAGCAGAATAAGACGGTGGCCATATTCTCTTTAGAAATGTCCAAAGAACAACTTGTCCAACGTTTTTTATGCTCTGAAGGTAGAGTAGATGCTCAGAGGTTAAGACGAGGAACAATGAACCCAGACGAATACCAACGTCTTGCAGCATCGGCTGGACACTTGAACACTGCCCCCCTATGGATTGACGACTCTCCAGGAAGTACGGTGCTCGAGATGAGGGCTAAGGCCAGACGGCTTAAATCTGACAAAGATCTTTCTTTATTGATAATAGATTATATGCAGCTTATGTCAGGACAAGGGAAGAGATCCGATAGCCGTGTACAGGAAGTTAGTGAGATATCTCGGGGATTGAAGTCTTTAGCTCGGGAGCTCAACGTTCCTGTTATTGCGGTCAGTCAGCTAAGCCGTGCCCCTGAGCAACGGACGGATCGGCGACCTCAGCTTTCGGATCTTCGTGACAGTGGATCTATTGAACAAGATGCTGATTTAGTGATGTTTCTTTATAGGCCAGAATACTATTTTGGACCTAAAGACGATGATGGAAATGATATAGAAGGCAAATCTGACTTGATCGTCTCAAAACAGCGTAATGGCCCTACTGGCACAGTGCCGCTATACTTTTGGAAAGCCTTTACGCGCTTTGATTCAGTGGCCATCGAAGATCGACGTGAAGTGGATCCAAAGGCAGGTGAATAGGAAGGTTCGTAAGTGAACCATCGGTTAACTCTGTGAAAACAAGACAAGACTTGAGGGTTGGGGTGGTAGTGCCTGCAGCAGGATCAGCTAAGCGCATGGATGGAGAACGTAAGCAATTTTTCAGACTAGCTGGCGAGCACGTCCTTCTTCTAGCACTTAATCCTATCCTCACTCATCCGGCAGTGCATATTGTTGTTGTTGCTCTTCCTGCTGATCAGGCAGATGATCCTCCTCAATGGTTAACTAATGAGGATGACCGCATACAAGTAGTAAGGGGGGGAGATACACGGGGTGATTCGGTGTGGGCTGGACTTAAAATGTTGCCTTCAAATATTGATGTTGTTGTTATACATGATGGAGCCCGTCCCTTGGCATCACCCGATGTTGTCGCAAGATGTATCGATGTTGCTGCTGGTGGAGTAGGGGCGGTTGCAGGATTCCGGGTGGTGGACAGCATGAAAATGGCAGATCATTCTGGGGGCATCACTGAAACCCTTGAACGTTCCAGATTATGGCATGCACAGACTCCTCAAGCTTTTCCAAGAACACAGATCATCGATGCTTATCAAAGTGCTGTAAATGATAATTGGTCAGCCACTGATGATGCTGCGATTGTTGAGAAGTATGGAGGGGATGTGGTCATGGTGGAATCTTCTCCAATCAACTTAAAGATAACGTGCAAGGATGATATTAAAATTGCAGAGGCGATTCTGAATAAAATAGGGTCATGAACGGACTAAAAGTTTTCGATGTCAGATCGATTCCCGTGAGTGAATTCGACTCCAAGCCTATTATTGAACACCTCCGAAACGGCGGATTTATAATCTATCCTACTGAAACTGTATATGGATTCGGAGGAGTTACAACTGACGATGTCGTTCTAAGACTCTGTGCCCTTAAAAACCGTGGATCAGAAAAACCAATGCTTGTTCTGGTTCCAAGAAAAGAAACCGTTGATAAACTGGTTTGGACGGAAGAAGCACTTCAGCTTGCGGATGTATTCTGGCCGGGGCCGATCACTTTAGTTCTATCTGATCCATATCATCTTTTCCCTTCAGGAATACGTAGTGAGTCAGGATCTGTAGCAGTTCGGATTAGTCCTAATCCTATAGTAAGGGCATTGGTCGAAGGATTGGACGGGCCTCTTTTGTCTACTAGTGCCAACGAACCGGGAAGACCACCAGCTCTCGATGCTTATGACGCTATGGAGTCAGCACATAAGCTTGGTATGGGTTCAGGATTATGGGTTATTGATGCAGGAGCTATTCCTAAGTCTTTACCTTCTACAATAGTTGATTGTTCGGGATCCACACCAGTTGTGATACGTCAAGGTACTATACCTATAAATAGTGTCAGCTCTGTAATACCAGGGATTGAGGCAAAGCCGGATGAGTAAAGGGTTTCGTTTTCTATTCGTATGTACAGGTAACACATGTAGGAGCCCCATGGCTAATGCAATTGCTGAGCGCATGCTCAAACGTATCGGATGGGGAAATGCAGAAACCATGTCAGCTGGAGTATCTGTTTTGTCTAGGGTCCCAGCAAGTGAAGGAGCAATACAGGTTTCTGCTGAGCAAGGATTAGATATCCAAGATCATTTAAGTCGTTCTCTAAGCGAAGAGTTGGTGGATTGGGCTGATTTTGTTCTTGTTATGGATATCTACCACTTGGAAGTGGTGGAGATGTATGGTGGCCATGGAAAGTCTGCCTTACTGTCGTCATTTGCTGATAATTATGAAACTGGATATGACTTTGGAATTATTGATCCGTTCGCTGGAGATATAGAGGTTTATCAAGAGACATTCGGTATTTTAGAAGAACTTGTTGAAGCTGCAGTTGCTAAAATATACAGTTTATCTAATGACTCCAATGATATCGGAGACTTGGGAGAAATTGGTTATAAGACAGTGGAAAATGATCTATGAGAGTTATCACATCTAATGCTCGAATATTGGCACTACTAGGAAATCCTATCGACCATTCACTTTCCCCAGTAATTCAAAATGCTGCACTCCGAGAGACTGGAATGGATGGTATTTATGTATCCCTAAGGTGCGAAGAACAATATTTGATGCAGTTTATGCATAGTCTCGTACGGTCAGGAGGGGGGGGTAATATAACAATCCCACACAAAGAAAAGGCAGTCTCTTTGTTAGATGAATATTCCGAAGCAGTTGAACGTACGGGAGCTTGTAATACTTTTTGGGGAATAGATGGAAAAATATATGGAGACAATACTGACGTTGAAGGATTTCGTAGGGCTCTCCGATACTTCCTAGGAGAATCCCCAAAAGGGTTGAAGGTTTTGCTCGTTGGAGCAGGTGGTGCTGCTCGTGCTGTACTCGTCGCACTCCTGGATGATGGCGTAGAGGATGTTCTTATTCTGAATCGGTCTACAGAGCGTGCTCAAGCAGTCGTAAGACTGATAGGCGGAGAAAGAGTAAGAGTTGCTGAATCTTATCTGGATATTAGGGATAATAATTTTGATTTGGTTGTGAATGCTACAAGTCTGGGAATAGGCTTAGAAGATAAGCTTCCGGTAGATCTTAGTAAGATGGCGAGTGTGGGTTTAGTCATGGATCTTGTTTGCCGTACGGGAACTACTCCATTTGTAAAATCGGCTGAAGATTTAGGCATTCGAGCTATGGATGGAAGAGAAATGCTAATACAACAGGGATCAGTAGCATTCGAAAGATGGTGGAAAAAACCTGGACCTGTGGAAATTATGAGATGTTCTTTAGTTGATACTGTGACTAATAAGTAATGGGTTTATCTTTTATGATCGTTTTATTTTATAAGTAGTGATTCTATCTATAGATACGAACTGGAGGTAAGAGGATGTCCATCCGTGTAGCAATCAACGGATTTGGCCGGATAGGTAGGAACGTACTGCGGTCAGCTAAGAAGTCAGAAGGCTCGGATCTCGAATTCATAGCCGTTAACGATCTCGCCGACAACGAGATGTTAACCCATCTCCTGAAATACGATTCAGTCCATGGAACTTATCCTGGAGAAATTTCTGTAAGTCCTGAAGGAATTACAGTCGATGGTAATGAGTTAAAGGTTTTTTCTGAAAGAGATCCAGAAAATTTACCGTGGAGAGAACTAGGGGTGGATATAGTCGTAGAATCAACTGGTTTCTTTAGAAATAGAGAACAGGCTGAAAAACACCTCAAAGCTGGTGCCCAAAAAGTCATTATTAGTGCTCCTGCTAAAAATGAAGATATCACCGTAGTAATGGGCGTTAACCATGAGAACTACAATCCCAAAGAACATCACATAATCTCAAATGCCAGTTGTACTACCAACTGTTTGGCGCCTGTGGTTAAGGTCCTCATAGACTCATTTGGCTTTGAGCATGGTCTGATGACAACTGTACATGCCTACACTAACGACCAAGCACTTCTTGACGTACCTCATTCAGACGAAAGAAGAGCTCGTGCTGCTGGTATGTCGATGATCCCCACTACCACAGGTGCAGCCAAGGCAACGTCTTTAGTTATTCCTGAGATAGAAGGGAAATTAGATGGTATGTCTATACGCGTACCAACTCCTGATGTCTCTATTGTTGATTTGGTAGCTGAATTGCAAACTGATACTACTTCCGAAACTGTAAACCAAGCTTTCCGTGAAGCAGCTGATGGCCCGCTTAAGGGGATCTTAGACGTCAGTGATGAACCTTTGGTTTCAATAGACTATACTGGTAATCCTCATAGCTCTATCGTAGATAGTCTTAGTACAAGTGTCATCGAAGGAAGTATGGTTAAGATACTCTCCTGGTATGACAATGAGTGGGGTTATTCAGAACGGGTAGTGGATTTAACACGTTATGTGGGCAAACGGCTTTAAGAAATTTAGAGCAATAGAATCTATTGGCAGGAGGTAGAGTACCCCGAGTATGATTGTGGCTCTTGAGGAGTCTATATATTTTATGACGCTTATGGCTAAAAAAACTCTCCAAGAACTTCCTTTTGAATCCCTTGCTGGCCAGATCGTAATTCTTAGGGTCGACTACAATGTTCCCCTAGGTAACGAAGGTCGTATTACTGACCAAACACGGTTAGACCCTACCATTACAACTATACGTCACCTTATTCAGGGCCGAGCAAGGATTGTCATTATCTCACATCTAGGCCGTCCGAATGGCAAGCCAGATCCTGCTCTATCTCTCAAAGGAATACCTGAACGCTTGGCAAAATTACTAAAAAGTCCAGTCAACTTTTGCTCTTCAACTACAGGCCCTGAAGCTTGTGAGGCCGTGGAAGCTTTGGAGGATGGAGATGTCTTGCTTATGGAAAATACGCGCTTCTATCCTGGAGATGTTTCCAATGATCAGATATGGGCTGAAGAGCTCAGGCATGGTAGTACATTGTTTGTAAACGATGCTTTTGGAACCGCTCACAGATCCCATGCTTCGACCACTGGTATTGCCAAAGCTGTTCGTGACTCTGGAGGGCAGGCAGTTGCTGGGCACCTCATGGAAAAGGAGTTGCGTTTTCTGGGTGATGCCCTCATTGATCCTGATCCTCCTTTTGTAGCGATTATTGGTGGATCGAAGATCTCTGGAAAAATCGATGTTATTGAAGCATTACTTCCGAATGTGGATCGTATTCTTGTTGGTGGTGCAATGGCTAACACGTTCTTTCTTTCTCTGGGCCTTGAGGTGGGCAAATCTCTTGTAGAACCAGATAAAGTTGATATTGCTCGTGATATAATGTACAGAGCAGGAGACAAGATTATTCTTCCAGTGGATGTCTTAGCATCATCGGAGTTAAACGAAGAAGCTAGCACAAGAGAATCTTTGCGTACGGAAGTGATGCCAGAGGAATACATCGCTGATATCGGATCTATGTCTATGCGAATCTTTGCTAAAGAGATATCCAGTGCTAAAACTATTATATGGAATGGTCCTATGGGGTTGTTCGAGGTGCCAAAATTTGCGATTGGTACTACAAAGTTAGCTCAGGAGGCCGCCCAGAGTTCTGAGAATGGATCTACTGTGGTGTTGGGTGGAGGCGATTTGGCTGCAGCAGTGGAAGTTGCAGGATTTGCTTCCAGTATGACACATGTATCTACTGGAGGAGGAGCTGCTCTTGAATTTCTTTCTGGAGCCGAGCTACCCGGGCTTGAAGCGTTGTCTGATAGATCTGATTAACTATTAATATTTACTGATGGGGAGGATCATTGATATCAAATGTGATTGCAGGTAATTGGAAAATGAATCATGGTCCTTCGGCGACTCGGAAATTTTTTGAGGATTTCTTTCCTGATCTCTCTTTCCCAGAACCTAGGATTTTGATTTTCCCGCCTGCTATATCTTTGCTTGCCGCTGTAGAAGCCCGTAAGGGAAGACCTGAGGTTGCCCTGGGTATCCAAAACATATATTGGGAACCTAAAGGTGCTTATACGGGAGAACACGCGGCTGGCATGGCTGTCTCTGCCGGTGCAGAATATGTCCTTGTGGGTCATTCTGAACGGAGACACGTTTTTGGAGAAACTGATGAACAAGTTCAGCAGAAAGTATTGGCAGCATTCGGAGAAGGATTGATTCCATTGATATGTGTTGGTGAAACACTAGAAGAGCGTCAGGATAATCGTGTAGACGAGGTGATTGTCCGTCAGATAAGAGCTGCTCTTAATGGTATACCTGAGACTGCGACACAATTCCTTCTGGCATATGAGCCAGTTTGGGCTATTGGTACAGGGGAAACTGCTACACCATCTGATGCCGGATCTGCTCATGGAATTCTTCGTGATGTTATGACTGAAATATTAGGTGGAGATCGAGCTTCTGAAGTGCCAATTCTGTATGGAGGAAGTGTGAACTCCTCTAATGTTTCTGATCTTCTTGATGTTCCAAATGTTAATGGGGTTTTAGTGGGGAATGCTAGCCTGGATGCTAGTTCATTTGCTGCTATTGCTGAGTCTGCTTGATTGAAAGAGATTTTTATAGTTGATATATTAGTGGTTGCCCAACAAAGTTTACCAGGTACACTAACTTCCTTAAAGATATGAGATAATGTTTGGTTTTTTGCTTTTACTATTGATAATAGATGGGATTTTTCTCAGTGTAGTTGTTCTTCTCCAGTCGGGGAAGGGTGGTGGCCTTGCGGCAATGGGAGGTGGTGCAGCATCACCCACGGAAGGAATTCTAGGTGGCAGGCAAGCAACGACTGTTTTGACCAGGGCTACTTGGACAACTGGGTCTATATTTATGTTGTTAGCTTTGGTGTTGTCGATTATGTCATCTCGAGCTCAACAACCCGAGTCTATTCTTCGTCAAGAAACTCAAGCTAATGTTCCCTCAGCCCAGCCTATCTTGAATACTCTTGATCAGGGTGAAGAAGGAGTCAATGAAGTAGACAGAGGAAATAGTTCGTCCGATAAAAATGAAGATAACAACTAATACTTTCCGTTCTTCTGAACGGTATATTCGGAGGTAACAGAGTGTCACGTATCGAAGTTCCTATGCCTCAGATGGGCGAATCCATAACTGAGGGAACTGTATCAAAGTGGCTTAAAAAAATTGGGGACAAGGTAGAACGTGACGAGCCAATTCTAGAGATTTCCACTGACAAGGTCGACGCTGAAATTCCATCTCCACAATCTGGAACTCTAGTGGAAGTTAAGATCCAGGAAGGTGAGACAGTGGAAGTTGGTACTGTCATGGCACTTATTGATACTGAGGGTGGTGATCCAGTGGTTGCTGCCGTTGCTGAAGTATTATCAGATTCGGTACAAGAAGGGCACTCTATTACAGACGATGAAGAGTCATCATCTGTAATCGTTTCTGAACCTACTAAGATTGATAATGATCCTCCAGAAGAACGGGGTGTCCAATCCTCAGAGGAACGCTTGCGTACTAGTTCTACTCCAGTAGTTAGGCGTATTGCTGAAGAAAACGGGGTAGATATCCGCAATGTACCTGGCACAGGCCATGCTGGACGTGTTACTAAACAAGACATTATTAGTTACCTAGATAGCGATAAATCCAAGACACAGGCTCCAGTATCTCCATCGGCTTCACCTCCGTCTGATTTGTGGGATACTTTCTACAGAGAAGTACAACATCCTGAATATCCGATCCGAGATAGTGATCGAGTAGAACCCATGGATAAGATTCGTCGCATTACGGCGGATCATATGGTTCTAGCAAAACGAGTTGCACCACATGTTCATTCGTTAATTGAAATTGATTTCTCAAGTGTGGATCGCATACGTTCCATAAACAAAGCACAGTGGGTGGAACAAGGTGTCAGAATAAGTTATACGGCTTTTGTTGCGTGGGCATGTTCACGACTACTTCGTAGTTTTCCGAACATCAATGGCACTGTGTCTGGGGGTAATATAGTACACCGTGGTAATGTAAATATCGGTGTAGCGGTAGATTTAAATCCTGGACTAATTGTTCCAGTCATTCATGACACCGATAATCTGAGCCTAGTTGGTATCGGCAAAAAGATTATTGACCTTGCAGAGCGGGCACGTTCCAGAAAACTAAATCCTTCCGAAATCCAGGGAGCTACGTTCTCTATTACAAATCCAGGAGTTCTTGGGACGTTGGTGGGGATCCCTGTTATTCCAAAAGGAACTTCAGCAATTTTGGGTATGGGTTCTATAGAGAAGCGCACCGTAGTGATAGAAGATCCAGATACTGGGTCTGACACTATCGCGATAAGAAAACGCTCACTTTTTTCTTTAGGATATGATCACCGACTCGTGGATGGTGCTGATGCTGCGAGGTTTATATCGGACCTCAGGGCACTTTTGGAGGACTTTCCGGGGGACGCATAGAATCCGGTGTTACCTCCCCTTTATCCAAGCGACTCAAAAGAGTTAGAGATACGAAATTTAGGGATTGTTTCGTATGATAAAGCTTTGGACATCCAAGCGGACTTAATAGTACGTAGGCGTTCCGGTGAGGTCCCCGATCAGCTAATTCTACTGGAGCATCCCCATGTTATTACAATGGGTACAGGATCGAATGTTGACCACGTTCTAGCAGACCAAGAACTCAGGGCTCAACTTGGCATAGAACTCTACGAAACAAGTCGGGGTGGTGATGTTACTTATCATGGTCCTGGGCAGCTTGTGGGGTATCCCATTCTGGACCTCAAGCCCGATCGAATGGATTTGTTAGCTTATCTAAGAGATCTCGAAACTGTATTGATCGAATCTCTAGAAGAAATTGGGATACATGTGAAAAAAATTTCAGGGCTTACAGGAGTTTGGGTGGAAGATCGAAAGATTGCAGCTATTGGGGTTCGTGTTTCTAGCGGATGGATAACATCCCATGGGTTTTCTCTTAATGTAAACAGTGATCTTTCATACTATGAAAATATTATTCCGTGTGGCATTGCAGGCTGTTCGGTGACATCAATATCTGAAGAGCTTGGAAAAACAATTGAGATCAAAGATGTGCTGCCTATAGTGTGTAAGTATTTTGAAAATGCTTTTAAGCGTCATATTCGTGTTGGCGGGCCAACAAATTAACGTTTTTTATAGACACTATTACAGTAATAATAGGTATGTGATTTTATAATTATAAAAATCTGAAACACTTGATTTTACTTGTTTTTTAAGGCATAGCCAGTCTTTTTTAGCCCCTCTACTATATAAGTACAACCCTAATAACACTGTCCTATAAAGTTATATATCACAGTATGTTACGACATAATTCAGTTTTTTGAATAGACTATTAAATACTATCTTGACGGGGTAGGTTTCTCAGTTAATATAGGCGTCCCAGTTAATTCTGGGTGTGCATTTTTGATGGTGGTGAAAGAATCGATGGCGATGGCTATCCTTTCCAGAGAATCAAAAAATGTGATCCATCGGGCGGGACGCCGTAGCGGTGGAAGCGAGCTGAGGATTGGAACTCAGTGAGCCGGCGGATGAGTCGTTGGTATCCGCTGTAGCCTCTGAAAATACAGAGGGCCTGACAGTTGCTGACCGCACAGCTGGAACAGGTAAGGGGAGCTAAGACAGTTGCCTAACAGAAGGATTAGCCGAAAGGCAAATCTGGAAGAAGGGTAAGAATCCAAGCGAGACGAAGCTTCTACCAACGAATTAGGAGCCCTCGGTGCGGCTTGCCGCACCGAGGGCTTCTTTTTTCTATTTAGTATGTAGTTGGGATTTATTTTTAGATTTAGAAATTCTGTTTTTCCAGCCAGGATTCGTATTTGCTTTCTACGAGTCCTTCCGATGTTGTTCCTTCTTTTGCTGCTCTGATGGCTAAGTGATTTGCATACTCATTTTGCGGATGACCATGGTGGCCACGAACCCAACTCCATTTGATTCTGTACTTTGATGATATTAGGTCGAGTTTTTTCCAGAGTTCAAGGTTTTCAATTTCACCTCCTTTTCTTTTCCATCCTCTGCTTTTCCATCTTATCATCCATTCGGTCATACCTTTAATTAGATACTGACTGTCGGACACGAAATGGATTTCATAAGAACTCTGTTCTAATAGAGCCAAACCCTCTATTGCACTTTGTAGTGCCATACGGTTATTGGTCGTGTCTTCGTTGGATATCCAATAATCTCTGCGTACCCATTTGTTCCCATCCCAGTATTCCATCAATCCTCCAGCTCCTCCAGGATTAGCACGGTTCTGAAACTGATTTCCGAGACAGGATTCATCTGCATAAATGGTGATTTGAGGAGAGTGTGTCATGTGATCTTATTTTTATGGGTAATCAGTATCTGTGTCCTATATCATTTCTGTTTGGTCAGGCCCTACATAAGCATTTGCTATTCTAAATAAATATTTAATTTTGACTCCAAATATGATCATGAGAAAGTTAAGTTTGTGAGAAGAACTAAGGAACTGGTAATATTCAATATTGACTCGAATCACTCACGTCCTAAATTTTGCCGGTCGTCAGAGAATGCTGACGGCATCACTTCTAATTCGGATGCTATCTAGTGGCTCGCATTAATACACGCGAACCTGCGTATCTCCTGCTTGAGGATGGACGGCGTTTTAATGGTTTTTGTTTCGGTGCTCAGAGACCATCGCTGGGAGAAGTAGTTTTCAATACCTCCATGACAGGGTACCAGGAGATTCTAACAGATCCATCTTATTCTGGTCAGCATGTTGTGATGACGTATCCATTAATTGGCAACTACGGAGTTAACAACCAAGACCAAGAATCGGACGAACCACAAGTTTCAGGATTTGTGGTTCGCGAACTACCTCCACAGTATTCTTCATGGCGTGCTTCAGCTTCATTGGAGGAATACCTAACATCCCATGACGTAGTGGGGATAACAGGTGTGGATACAAGATCTCTAACTAGGCATATCCGCTCTGAAGGAGCCATGCGTGGTGCTATAGCACCTGCAGATACCAACTATAATGTCTTACTGGACAAAGTTCTTTCTCATCCACACATGGAAGGTCTGGACCTAGCTTGTGTTGTATCAACTGATAAACCTTACGTCCTAGACGCAATTGGTAAAGAACGGTTCCATGTTATTGCATACGATTTCGGGGTCAAAGATAATTCGTTACGAATATTAACAGAACAAGGATGCCGTGTTACAGTTCTTCCATCAGAAACTTCTGTTGAAGAAATTTTATCTTATAAACCCGATGGCATGTTTGTCTCTAATGGGCCTGGAGATCCTTCAGCGGTGCAAAAAGCAGAAAATGCTATTCTCCAGCTTTCTGCGAAAGACATACCGATTTTAGGAATTTGTCTTGGCCATCAACTCATTGCACGGGCTTTTGGTGCTAGGACTTATAAGCTTCCGTTTGGCCATCACGGAGGAAATCATCCAGTCCGCAATCTTGATCATAATACTGTAGAGATAACGTCCCAAAACCATGGGTTTGCAGTTACTATGGGGGAAGGAGGGGATATTCCTGGAGCTCCGGATCTCCGTCTTACACATATAAATCTTTATGACGGAACTGTGGAAGGAGTAGCCCATCGAGATCAGCCTGTATTTTCGGTACAGTATCATCCAGAAGCCGCCCCTGGACCCCACGATAGCAGATATCTTTTTGATCAGTTCATTGACCTTATGGAAAATCGGTGTTCGTAAGTTATATAAGTACTTGACTTTACAGCATCAAGACAGTTATGGTGGCGACCATATTTCTGCTTAGATAATTTATATATTCTGGAGGTATCAATGACCAAAGCAGACCTTGTGGAACAGGTTTCTGGAGCTGTCGGCCCTGGGATCACTAAGAAGGACTGTGCTTTGGTTGTCGATGGATTTTTAAATGCTGTAAAGCGGGCACTTGCTAATGGAGATAATATTGAGATCAGAGGATTTGGAACTTTCAAGTTGCGTAATCGCAAAAGCAGGGTAGCCCGGAATCCAAGGACTGGAGAGAGTGTGAGAGTGCCTCCCAGGACTGTCACAGTTTTTAAACCTTCCAAACATTTCAATTCCAATATAAGTAAGATGGATGACGATATAGATTTGACGTTTGATCTGTAGCGATCTCTGCCCCACGGTCTTTATGTCATCACCTGCATTCCTTTTTCTTAAGTATGCAAGTCGCAATTAACATTTTGGTGGCAACAAACATCTAATCTTAATGGATGAATATCCACGCGATGAAACAGTTCTGGACGAAGAACTAGTTAAGCGTGCACAGGATGGTGATAATATAGCTGTTAATATATTGGTTGATCGTCATCATGCTGTGGTTTTTAGTAAATGCTTAGCAATTATTGGAGATGAAGATCTTGCAGCTGATGCGAGTCAAGAATCTTTTATTAAAGCGTTCAGATCACTTGATAGATTTCGAGGAGATTCATCTTTCAAGACTTGGTTGCTAGCTATCACGATTAACGAATCCCGTGGTTTTCTTCGTAAGATTGGCAGACTTAAGGAGCAAGTATTAGAAGGCGTAAGAGAAATAGTAGATCCTGGAAATGACCCAATGACTGAAGTGGTTATTCGTTCAGAAGCGGATCGTATCCGAAAAGCTATGTCAGGTCTGCCTAAAAAACAGAGACTCTCGGTTATGTTGAGGATTGAAGATGGCTTGAGCTTTAAGGAGATCAGTAAAATAATTGGTTCATCTGATGTTTCTGCTAGAGTTAATTACCATAACGGTATCCATAGATTACGTGAGTTGCTGGAACCATGAATTATAACATATGCACGCATATAAAAGATTTACTGCCGGACTTCATCCGAGATAAGGTTTCCAGTGAATATTCCTTGCGGGTAAGATCGCATTTGGATACCTGTACTGACTGCAATGATGAATTTTTAATTTTGCAAAAAATTCAAGTTGCTACTCCTATACCTCCTGTTGATTTAGCTGCTAAGATAAAAATTTCAGTTGCAAATGACAGAAGACAAACCTATTGGTCACCGACGTGGCAATTTTCATTTGCTGCAGCAGTTATAATTGCTTTAGGCACTACTTTTATTTGGCAACGTACTCAAAATTTTCCTGATACCAATCAACTCATTCAGGAATCTGTATTGATATCATGGCCAATGGATGACGTTGTCGGTGGTATACCTATGTTCAAAGATTTATCTGAAGATGAGCTTATAACCTTGTTAGAGGAGTTGGATGGATGAGGACATCGATAGGTGGATTAATAATGTTTTTGTTTTTGATAATGGGTGTTGAAAATGCCACAGCTCAGCGTAGAGGCCCATCTCAACAGCAGCGTATGGAATATAGGGGAGAGTCCTTAAGACATTCTCCCATGGGGGATCGACGTGCTCGGGTGGAAGAAATGATTCGTGAACGTTTTAATTCTAAAGTTAGAAAAGAACTAAACCTCACCGAAGAGCAACACCAGCGGTTAGAGGAAATATTAACGGCTTTCCATGAACAAAGACTGGAATTGTCTGAGAACTCAAGGAATATAAGACGACAGATGATATTTCTGGGATCTGGATCTGAAGATGGGTTCAGCGAAGATAAATATAACGAAACTCTCCAGAAGATGATCGAGATACGTGAGGAGGAGTTACAACTCTTAAGGGAAGAACAGAGTGCACTTTCCGAACTTATAAGTTCTCGTCAAATTCTGCGTTATCTTGTAATACGTGAAGAACTAAAACAAAGAATGGACAATATTCGTAAAGGTGGAGATTCTAGATATCCAAGGGGTCGTGGAATGGATAGGAAATTATGGTAATAGACTTAGGATCGGAACTTTGATTTAAGTGTTGGGGTTATGCTACTTATTTAAATTTGTTTGAAACTCTTTTAAATACCTACTAATTCGTGGAAATCCGCACTCTTTTTTTCGCTTCTTATAGAGATTTACTCGGCGTTGGAGAGCTTTATGTATATCTCCCTGATAATGCTATAGTATCGGATTTGATATCTGAAATTCGATCCCGTGGAGGAAGTTTTGCAGCCCTTCCCATCAAACCTGCTGTAGCGGTTAATCAGAGTTACATGGATCTAATGTCACCTCTTAATGATGGAGATGAAGTGGCGTTCATACCTCCAATAGCTGGAGGTTGATTTGGCGTTCTCTGCGTTAGTTATAGAACCCATTAATGCTGATGTAGTTCTGGATAAGGTAGGAACAGATGAAGATGGAGCTGGCCTGCTATTCGTAGGTGTAGTACGTGATCATAATGAAGGCCGCTCGGTTAAGGGAGTGCATTACTATGCCTACGAGAAAATGGCTGATTTAGTTCTAAGAGAGATAGTAGAAGAAGCTACAAATTCATTGGGAACCGATCGTATCGTTGTTGTTCATCGCTTGGGAAGATTGAAAGTTGGAGACATAAGCGTTGCCATTGCTGTCTCAAGTCCTCACCGTGCTAATGCTTATGAGGCTTCCAGGTTTATCATCGAAGAAATCAAGAGAAGGCTTCCTATTTGGAAAAAAGAGTTATATAGCGATGGCAATGAAGAATGGGTTGATGGAACTATTCCCGTAAACCTCTCTCAAGATGTTAATCAATCATGATTGACCAATTCGGACGTCGAATTGAATATCTTCGTATTTCTGTGACAGACAAATGTAATCTTAGGTGTATTTATTGTATGCCTTTGGAAGGGCTCGATTGGATCAAGCGCAATGATTTACTCATGTACGAAGAAATTGCTCACATAGTTAAGATGATGGCTGACATGGGCCTTAGGCGGGTCCGGTTCACTGGAGGAGAACCTCTAGTCCGGAAAGATCTACACACCCTTATTAGTTTGGTTTCTAAGATTCCAGAGATCGAAGACATCTCTCTCTCCACCAATGCGGTGCTTCTTTCTGAGCAGGGGGAATTACTACGTGATTCAGGCCTTAATCGCGTGAATATATCTTTAGACTCTCTTAGGCCTGATCGAGTTGATGCTATTGCGAGGCGCTCCGGATCTTTTGAGAAAATTATGGCTGGATTGGAGGCTGCAGAGAATCTAGGATTTGATCCCATTAAGATTAACGTTGTGCTAGTTGGCGGTTATAATGACGATGAGATTGAATCATTTGCCCTGATTACTAAGCACAAGCCTTGGCATGTACGTTTTATAGAACTTATGCCGACGAGCTCTAATCTTAATCTCAGTATGAACAATTTTATTTCTTGCCAAGATGCTCTGAATAAGATCCTTGGATTAGGAGAGTTGGAATCTGTTCATGGTCCTAGAGGAAATGGTCCTGCTAAGTATTTTAAGTTTCCCAACAGTCTTGGTACAGTAGGGGTTATTACTCCGATGAGTCATAATTTCTGTGACGAATGTAACCGTATGCGCCTTACTGCTGATGGCCAACTACGCCCATGTCTTTTCGGGTCTCTACAAACCGATCTAAGGGGACCACTCCGGCAAGGATTAAACTTGATTCCATTCATCGAGAAAACTCTCCAGATCAAACCTGAGAGACATAATCTGATCAAGGGTAGTGAAGAAGGATCCGGAGGCTTGGTTGCCCTGTCACAGACTGGAGGTTAGTTAAAAACTATGATGAATTTCCGAGGCCTGTTCAGCAATCAATACAGAGCTAGTGCTTCTTATTAATCTCAGATAAATTCTATTTGTCATATTCCTATAAATCAAAGATGATCAA
>DEAF01000012.1 GCA_002346625.1 Gemmatimonadales bacterium UBA2989 | reverse complement strand
GACCTCTGGTGTCAGCCAGTTTACAGGCTATCCTGATGAAGGGCCCCGCAGGGTCGGAGCGGCTTGGTTTGACCCGCCAAATGGATGGATGGCGGTATTTGCCATACTTTCAGCCTTACATCACAGAAATCTTACCGGAAAGGGCCAAAGAGTTGATTTTTCCATGTACCAAATGGGAGTCGCAACCGTAGGAGATGCACTTCTTGACTATATTGCCAATGGGCGCAATGGTCAGATAATGGGTAATCGTCACCCGTTTCTAGCCCCATATGGTGTCTATCCTTGTAAAGGCGAAGACCAGTGGATAGCTATAGCTATTGAGAATGACAAACAGTGGCTCCAGCTTTGTCAGTTAATGGGCACGCCACTTT
Organism: Gemmatimonadales bacterium UBA2989; assembly: GCA_002346625.1. Lineage (GTDB taxonomy): Bacteria > Gemmatimonadota > Gemmatimonadetes > Longimicrobiales > Gaopeijiaceae > UBA6934. The sequence continues at coordinate 2,405 of DEAF01000012.1, read as the reverse complement.
GGGTTAAAGACGACAAATTTAGCGATGGTTTGTCACGATGGCATAATCAGGATGAACTCGATTATCACTTAGGTGCATGGACCAGCGGTTATTACCACACGGAATTGATGACCTTATTGAGCCGAGCAAGTATTCCGTCTGGTGCTGTAATGAATGCAGAGGAAGTGTTAACAGACTCGCATATGAAGGACCGGAAATTTTTCGAAGAAGTTAAATTTTCGCCTGGATCGGAAATGGGGAGCCGTATATACACTGGGAGGCCATGGAAGATGTCCAAAACGCCCAGTTATATAACGAAACCGCCTCCAGATCTTGGTGAGCATAATGAATTTATCCTGACCGAGATGTTGGGTCGCAGCAAATCTCAGATTGATGAACTTTATTCGTTGGGTGCTATTACTAAAGAGCCGGTTCCATTACCTAAGCCCGAACCACGGAAGTCGGAAGCGGAGCTACTGACGGCAAAGGAGAAAGAAGTCAAGGCAGGTACATTGGCGGGTTATGATCCCGACTACAAAAGCAAGTTGGGTATGAAATAATGGTCAAAGGGGCATTAAATAACTTTAGAGTTATTGACCTTAGTAGCTACATCGCCGGTCCTTTCTGCGCGAGACTTTTTGGGGATTACGGTGCTGATGTTGTCAAAGTAGAGCATCCTGGGTCTGGTGACATGGCAAGATCTTTCGGGCCTTTTTTTAAAGATGATCCCCATCCTGAAAAAAGCCTCCTATTCCTTTATCTAAATTACAATAAACGTGGGATAACACTTGATTTGGATAACTCTTCTGGACGTAAGTTGTTCAAAGAACTCATTAAGAGTGCCGATGCCTTGATAGAAGACTTTGCCCCAGGATATCTCGAGGAACGGGGATTAGGTTATGATTCGCTTGCAGCAGTTAATCCTGAGCTGGTTATGACATCCATAACGCCGTTCGGACAGACTGGCCCGTACAAAAATTACCCTGGTAGCCATATTGTTTATGAAGCTTTGGGTGGAGTGATGTATACGAGTGGTGCTAGTGATAGGGCTCCACTTGCCCATGGCCATCCGCAAAGCTTGTACATAGGGGGTGTTTCTGCTTCTCAGTCTACGTCTGCGGCCCTTTTTGCTAGGAATCAGATCGGTTCTGGTCAGCATGTGGACGTATCTCTAACCGAAGTCGTGGCTGCACATCATACTGGCCCTACCACAAGATATGCATATACAGGTGAAATCGAGAGGCGAGCTCCGCATAACGAAGCTGGATCTCCAAAAGGTGGGGCACATTTTGAAGGAGTTATACCGGTCAAAGATGGTTTCGTGGGGGCAACTTTTCAAAGAGGTGCTGGTCGAAGGGGGACACTTGCCGATTACCTGAGATTAGTTGGAAGGCCAGATCTTATTAAACCCGAATATGAAGAACCATTACCAGGGCCAGTTACAGATGAACAGGATCAACTTCTGTTATCTGTCCTGAAGAATTGGGGTAAATACGAGTATTTTACAACTGCAGCTTCAGAAAGTTGGGTTGCCGCGGTTGTCCAGAACTCTGAGGATTTGGCAAATAACCCTCATCTCCATGAACGGGGATTCTATACCGAAATGCAACATCCCGTTGTAGGAAAGATTCAGATTCCAGGAGAGATTTTTAGGTTGCCGGAAAGTTCGTTTAAACTGCGTTATCCGACCCCGCTGTTAGGTCAACATAATAGTGAAGTGTACGGCGGTGACCTTGGATATTCTAGAGAAGATTTGATCAGGCTTCGCCAATTAGGCGCTGTGTAGAAATTAAGAGGGTAACATTAAAGGTCAATCTTGAGATAACCTCGATTTTGACTGCCGCACCAGATTAATAGGATTCTAAGGAGGCCAACATGGGCTATAAATCTAAGCAGAAAATTCTTTGTGTTCTTTATGAAGATTCGGCGAAATACCCGCCAGAATATTCAAGGGAAACGATTCCAGTTTTGTCCCATTACCCAGATGGGCAAACTATGCCTTCGCCACGTTCTATTGACTTTACACCTGGTCAACTACTTGGATCGGTTTCAGGGGAGCTGGGATTAAGGCAATTTGTTACGGATTTGGGCCATGAACTTGTTGTGACATCAGACAAAGATGACCCAGGGTCAGTATTTGAAAGAGAGTTGCCTAGTGCTGATGTAGTTATATCCCAACCATTTTGGCCTGCATATCTTACGGCGGAAAGAATAGCAAAGTCTCCTAACTTGAAGTTGGCTATAACCGCAGGCATTGGATCGGATCATGTCGATTTGCAATCTGCAATTGATGCAAATATTACGGTTTGTGAAGTTACCTGGTGTAACAGCATCAGTGTTGCTGAGCATGCTGTTATGCAAATGCTCGCTTTGGTTCGTGATTACATTACGCAATACCAGTGGGTTGTTAAAGGTGGCTGGAATAT
>DEAF01000018.1 GCA_002346625.1 Gemmatimonadales bacterium UBA2989 | reverse complement strand
CTGTAGTTTTAAGTAAAAAAATAATATTTCAAAATCAAATACAAAGTAAAGTGATCTAACCTTATTGAGGAGTCCTAAATTCAAGAGATACAACGATTACAATGTTTTAAATTTTTTTCAAGTCTTCAAAATAAGCCTTCTTATCACAAAGCTATAAGCAGGATGAATATCCTGTTAACCTCTTGACTCTTACCAATTCTTTGGTTTTACTCAGTGTATCATGAAAATCTCAATTCATAATCATTCGCATCTACACCACCATCCGCTCACGGGCGGGCGGCTTGAGGTGTGCACCTGAGTTGAAGATTATCTGACAACCTAAGCACATCTGACGCTGGCCCTCCGAGGTCGGCGTTTTTTTGTCGCCCACCTCGGATCTCCAAAAACGTCTAATGGAGTTCCACATGAATCAAGAAAATAATAAGAATAGAGAAATGCTTCGCCTTGGCCTCCCCAAAGGCCGAATGCAAGAAGAGGTCATGAAACTGTTAGCTGACGCTGGCATTAAAGTGACACCAAGTGGGCGTGGATATCGTCCTACAGTATCGCTCCGTGCATGTGAAGCTAAAATTCTCAAGCCACAGAACATTATTGAGATGCTAGAGTTGGGTAGTCGTGACGTTGGATTTGCAGGAGCCGACTGGGTTGAAGAGATGCGTGCTGACGTGGTTGAGCTCTTAGACACAGGACTAGACCCTGTCCAGGTAGTTGCAGCTGCACCTACAGAACTACTTGATTCCAACGAGCTTCCAGATCAACGTCTCCTAGTCGCCTCTGAATATCAACGTCTCACCGAGGACTGGATTATAAACCGAAACCTAGAAGCTGACTTTGTCCGCTCCTATGGAGCAACCGAGGTTTTTCCACCAGAAGATGCTGATGTCATCGTCGACAACACAGCTACTGGTAGCACTTTGCGTGCCAATGATCTTGTCATCGTGGGTACACTGCTTTCTTCTTCGACTCGCCTATATGCAAGTCCGATTGCTATGAGAAATCCTGAAAAAAAGATTAGAATCGAAAACCTAAGTTTACTATTGAAGAGTGTTCTCGATGCGAGGAAGCGAGTTATGATTGAGGTTAATGCTCCTGCTGACAAACTAGATTCGGTAGTTTCACTGCTCCCTTGCATGCGAGAAGCAACTGTTTCTCCACTTTTTGGAGACAGTGGGTATGCGATCAAGGCAGCAGTTCCAAAAGAAATACTACCCGAACTCATCCCATCAGTGAAGGCGGCTGGCGGCTCTGATGTTGTCATCACATCTCTATCTCAGATAGTCCCATGAGCGACCAATTATCCCTTCCGTCAACCTGGATACCGCAAGACCCTTATTCAGGTCCCGGGATTCGTAACCTCCAAGATCTCAAACTGGACGGTAACGAGGGTAGTATGCCACCTAAAAACCTGTTGGCACGCCTTTCTGAAGAAGACCAATCAGTTCTAAGAGATTACCCCAATCTAGAGGGTCTGGAAATAGATATAGCAGATTGGATAGGTGTGGACCGAAAACAAATAGTAGTAACATCTGGTGCAGACGATGCCCTAGATCGAGTATGTCGATCATACCTGAGACCTGGGCGAAAGATGGTTTTACCTATACCAGCATTCGAAATGATGTATCGTTTTGCAGCCAAAACCGGGGGTGAGATTCAAACAGTCCCATGGGAGAATAATTTCCCTACAGAAGCCATAATTGCTGCATTAGACAAAGATGTTTCGTTAGTAACTATCATATCACCTAATAATCCTACGGGACTTGTGGCTACCCCTGAGGACCTTAAGCGCATCTCCGAATCTGCATCCAGAGCCATTGTTATTCTCGATCATGTATATGTTGATTATGCGGAAGATGATCTCACAGATTTGGCAGTCCAGCTTAAAAACGTAGTCATTATAAGATCTTTTTCTAAAGCCTGGGGACTTGCAGGATGTCGTGTGGGGTATGCGATCGCCTCCAAAGAGATTGCCAACGTACTTCGGAATGCGGGTAGCCCCTTCCCTGTATCCGGACTCTCTATCGCTGCAGTTAGTTTACAGATCCAAGAAAGCCAAGCATTACTAGATGAACACGTGAATAGGATATGCGCTAACCGAGACGTGCTCACGGAAATATTAACTCGCCTTTCTGTCAAACCTGTCCCCTCACAAGGAAACTTTGTTTTTGCAGACTTCGGAGAACAAGCAAATCTTGTATATGATGGACTGGCTTCGCTCGGAATTCTAGTACGACGTTTTCCACATCGACCAGAAATAGCCACTGGAATTCGTATTACAGTGCCCGAAAACCCAGAAGATATGGAGAGGCTTAAGGCAGGCCTAGAAACAGTATTGTCCCCCGAGGGAATCCTCTTCGATCTAGATGGCGTACTAGCCAATGTAGAAGAATCTTATAGACGCTGCGTTTTGGAAACTGCCCAAAGCTTCGGTATCACTATAACCCGCAACGATTTAGAAGAGGCTGTATTGGCAGGAGATGCCAATAACGACTGGGTACTCACACAAAGAATTATGAAGTCTAGAGGTGTCGAGGCACCCTTAGAAGAAATCACCAAACAATTTCAGGAAATCTATATTGGTACTCCTGATAATCCTGGACTCCGAGAATATGAAAAACTTCTAGTCAACCGAAACTTACTAGAACAGTTATCGGCCCATTTACCATTAGGAATTGTCACTGGTCGCCCAAAAGCTGAAGCAAAATGGTTTTTAGAAAGAAACGATATATCTGAACTGTTTGCTGCTGTAGTGTGCATGGAGGACGCAAAAATAAAACCTGATCCCGAACCTGTAAGGATAGCACTCACAAGATTGGGTATCGAGCGGGCATGGATGATCGGCGACACACCCGACGACCTTAGAGCTGCTAAAGCAGCCGGAGTCCTTCCAGTAGGTATAGTAGCTCCCTGTGACGACCCGGCTAAAGCTTCTGCAGCCCTCAAAGACACTGGAGCAGCCATCATACTTGACGATATTACAAATCTTGAGGAGTTAATCCTATGAAACAGCGAAAATCTGAAATTGAACGCTGTACCAAGGAGACTGAGATTAGTGCCAAACTGAATCTGGATGGAACAGGAACTGCCAACGTAGTAACGGGGATTGGATTCCTAGACCATCTTCTGGACACATTAGCAAAACACGCTCGTTTCGATCTAGATTTTATCTGTAAAGGAGATCTTTTTATAGATGACCACCACACAGCAGAAGACTGTGGGCTAACACTCGGAATGGTTATGCAAAAGGCCCTCGGCCCACGCATGGGAATCCGTCGCTTTGGATACGCATATGCTCCACTGGACGAAGCCTTAGCAAGAGCCGTAGTGGATATTTCAGGACGACCATTTGCAGACTTAAATTTAGGTCTCACAAGAGATAAACTCGGCGAACTATCTTGTGAGAACATTCCTCATATTCTTAGCTCTTTTGCTAGTACGGCAGGCATTACCCTGCACGTAGATGTGCTTAAGGGCGAGAACGATCACCATAGAGCAGAAGCAGCTTTCAAGGCTTTAGCATTAGCTATCCGTTCAGCCACACAAGATTCGGGATTCGAGGACATACCCTCGACCAAAGGAGACCTGGGGGGTACGGAAGAGTGAATCAGGTTGTCATTGTCGACTCTGGAGTTGCCAATCTTGCATCGGTAAAAAGTGCTCTGTACGCGCTTGGCGTTAAAGGAATTGTTACCAACGACCCTGACATGGTTCGGGAAGCTAGTCATGTAGTTCTACCCGGAGTTGGACAATTTAAAACTGGAATAGAAAGCATACGCAACCAGAACCTAGATCAGGCAATCCTTAATATTCACAAAAAAGAAATACCACTCCTAGCAATCTGTTTAGGGATGCAGATGCTCGGAGAAGGTAGCGACGAAAGTCCAGGCATACCTGGCTTAGCTATTTTCCCAGGTCGATTTGTACGCCTGCCATCCTCAGTACGTGTCCCACACCTAGGATGGAACCAAGTGGAGGCAGAATCCCAGTCAAATCTGAAACCCAGTATGGCAGCATTCGCTAACTCCTACTGTCTCACCAAAGTTCCGGAAGGATGGAGTGCGGCCTGGACGACTCATGGATTACGCTTCGTCTCAGCTCTTGCTAGAGGCCGAACCCTTGCATGCCAATTTCATCCTGAGCTATCGGGAGAATTTGGTATAGGAATTATAAAGAGATGGTTGGCAGGAGAGCCACTAGAAAGTGAAATCCACACTTGGGGATCGAAGATAAAAAACATTGAGACCAGAACTCTGGACGCATCCTTAGAAACGACGGCAACGGAAGATGAATCTTTATCTAAAACCAAAAGATACGCCCTAAACCAAGTGGCACGACGAATTGTTCCTTGTCTTGACGTGAAAAACGGAAGAGTAGTGAAGGGAGTACAATTCCAGAATCTGCGCGATTCAGGGACACCATCCATACAGGCTGGCCTCTATGAACAACAAGGAGCCGATGAAATTGTAGTTCTTGATGTAGCCGCATCACCTGAGGAGCAAAAAACCCAACTCGAAACGGTAAGTTCAGTAAGAGATTCTATACATATTCCGCTTACAGTAGGCGGGGGAGTTCGCACTGTTAACGACGCCCGAAATCTTTTGTCAGCCGGTGCTGACAAGGTCAGTGTAAATACAGCTGCTGTAAGAGATCCAACGCTTATTAAGCATCTGGCACAAGCATTTGGTTCACAGTGTATAGTTCTAGCTATCGACGCACGTCAAGATGGAAATCACTGGGACACCCTTATAATGGGAGGACGTGAATCTACTGGGATAAATGCTATCGAGTGGGCTCAGCAGGGCAACCATATGGGTGCAGGAGAAATTCTTCTGACAAGTTGGGATCGGGACGGCACTAGGAGCGGATGCGACCTTGAATTGATCCGTAAAATCCACGATTCAGTAACAGTACCTGTCATCGCTTCGGGTGGAGTCGGGACGAAAGATGACGTTGCCGCTGCTTTCAAATCTGGAGCAGACGCCGTCCTTGCAGCATCGGTATTTCATGACGGCGACCTAACCGTAGCTAATATCAAAAACTTTCTTGAAGCGGAAGGCATAGTAGTAAGGATATGATTATTCCAAGTATCGACATTATGAATGGACGAGCTGTCCAACTCCGACGCGGACGTGAGTTCGTCTTAGACGGAGGAGATCCATTAGAACGCCTCGAAGAGTTTTCAGTTGCTGGTGAGGTAGCGATAGTGGATTTAGATGCTGCTCTTGGCAAAGGATCTAACGCTAATCTGATTCGAGATATGATACGTATTGCACCTTGCAGAGTTGGGGGGGGTATCCGAGATCTTCAGACTGCTCTCGACTGGCTAGATAATGGAGCCACCCAAATTGTTATTGGCACAAAAGCATCCGTGGAATTCTGCTCTCAACTTCCCCGAGAACGAGTTGTGGCAGCTGTTGACGCAGAGCAACGTACTGTAGTTGTAGATGGATGGAGAACTAAAACAGAATTTCAAGTCATTGATCGCATTGGTGAACTTGCTTCAGTAGTGGGTGGTTTTCTACTAACACAGGTAGAATACGAAGGAGAGATGTCAGGTTTCAGTATAGAGCTTGTAGAACAAGCTATTAAAGCAGCAAAAGGTGTCCGTTTGACCGCTGCTGGCGGGATAACCACAGCAGAGGACGTAGCAGTCCTAGATCGCCTGGGAGTCGACTCCCAGGTGGGAATGGCATTGTACTCAGGAAATCTCACCTTAGGAAATGCGGTGTCAGGTCTTTTGGAAAATGGAGTACAGGATAGGCTATGGCCAACCGTTGTATGCGATGAATCAGGGACAGCATTGGGTCTAGTATGGAGTACACGAGAGAGCTTGGAAATCGCAATATCACAAAGAAAAGGTGTATACTGGTCCAGATCTCGCCAGGAAATCTGGGTTAAAGGGGCAACATCAGGAGCAACTCAAGAATTAATCAGGGTTGATCTAGACTGTGACAGGGACGCTCTGAGGTTTACAGTTCGCCAGGATGAACCTGGGTTCTGCCACACTGGAGAACAAGGATGTTGGCCAACTTTATTTACGCTTTCTACACTTGGTAAAATAATCCAACAACGCCAGTATGAAGCTCTAGACAAGGACAGCGTTAGTTCAAAGCATACCAGTGAAATCAGATCAGGTACTAGCCGACTTCTAGCAGACCCGGAACTCCTAAGAGCAAAGCTACTAGAAGAAGCAGAAGAATTGTCCAAAGCCACTGACAAAGATAGTGCCGTCCACGAAGCGTCTGACCTCATCTACTTCGCCCTTGTCGCAGCAGCAAGATATGGTGTGAATATGGAACAAATTATACGTGAATTGGAGTGTAGGAATCTCAAAGTACGCCGACGTCCCATGATTGCTAAGACAGAGGGAGGCAGCCAATGAGCAACCCTATACTCCCTATCCTAGAATTGAACCATCTATCTAAGGAAAGACCAAGTGTCATTTCCATTGATATTCTGAAAGAAGTGGAATTGATATTGGAGCAGGTGCGTGCCTTAGGTGAAGAAGCAATCCGTAATTACGCAATCAGATTCAATGAGCTGAACTCCGAACAGTCTCTTTACATAACACGTGATGAATTGAAAATACACCTAGAATCTCTGGATCCAGATGATCGTGAGCGATTGGAGAGGATCGGGAGGAGAATCCGTGAGTTTGCACAAGCTCAGAGGAATAGCATAACACCCCTAGATATGGATATTCCTGATGGAACTATGGGACATCGTATAGATCCGGTACACTCAGCAGGCTGTTATGCACCTGGGGGTCGTTACCCACTTCCATCATCAGTGCTTATGACCGCTGTTACAGCACGCGTAGCTGGAGTGGATTCGGTTTGGGTTGCTAGCCCACGACCAACCCCTATAACCCTAGCAGCCGCAGCTGTGGCCGATGTAGACGGACTCTTGGCGGTAGGAGGAGCACATGCAATTGCAGGATTAGCTTGGGGGGTAGGACCCGTACCACCTAGTGACGTAGTTGTTGGCCCAGGAAATATTTATGTAACTACAGCAAAGAAGTTGATTGCTGGTACAGTAGCCATAGATATGCTGGCCGGCCCATCAGAGCTAGTAGTTATTGCGGACAAATCTGCAAATCCAGCCTGGATAGCAGCTGATCTCCTAGCTCAAGCAGAGCACGATCCCGAAGCAATGCCTATTCTGATTGCGATGGACACCGACCTGATACCAGCAGTAGAAACAGAGCTACGTAATCAACTTGTTAACCTTTCTACAGCAGATACCGCACGATTAGCACTGTCAAAGGGAGGTGTCATAATATGTCCTAACCTCATCGAGGCCGCTCGTGTGAGCAATGCCATCGCACCTGAACATCTGCAGTTATCTGTATCCGATGCAAGTGACCTGGTGCCATATTTGAAACACTACGGCGCTCTTTTCATTGGAGAAAACAGTGCTGAAGTTTTTGGTGACTATGGGATCGGCCCTAATCATGTTCTCCCAACATCTGGAACCGCTAAAGCACGAGGGGGGCTCTCAGTTATGGATTTCCTAAGAGTACGGACCTGGATACACCTGGACGGACCAATCCTATATCGCGAGTTAGTGGAGGATTCAGCATGGTTAGCTAGACAGGAGGGACTAGAAGCCCATGCACGAGCTGCAGAGCTTCGATAAGACCATATCGATAGGCTATAATTGTTAGTCCTCAAAGGAGACATTATGAAGAGATCGGCAGGCACAATCCTAGCCAGATTACTCGGTACTGGTCTTTTATATCTAATGCCATTCAGCTTGATTATTCCGGAATTGACAACAACCCAGCTGACAGCTCAAACCCAAGATAAAACCTGGGGCATTACAGCAGTTGAGGGGATTACGGTTGGGCATCATACTATGAGTGATAGACCCACAGGATGCACTGTAATCCTGACCGGAGAAGGTGCGATCGGAGGAGTAGACGTTCGTGGAGGAGCTCCTGGTACGGTTGAAACGGACCTCTTGGATCCCGTCAACTCTGTAAAAAAAGTGCACGGTATCGTTCTTTCAGGAGGCAGTGCGTTCGGCCTATCAGTACGTGACGGAGTTATGAGCCACCTAAACGAAAAAGGTATAGGGTACCGGATGGGATCAATTACAGTTCCCATAGTAGCTGGTGCCGTACTCTATGATCTTTCCATAGGTGACAAACCAGATATTCATCCCGATGCTGACTGTGGATACCAGGCTGCTAGCCGGGCAACTACAAAAACACCAGCAGAAGGTAATGTAGGGGCAGGATCAGGAGCTACTGTTGGCAAATCGAGGGGTCTCCAGTTTGCTATGAAGGGCGGAATCGGGACAGCGTCAACTACACTGCCAAATGGACTAACTGTAGGAGCTATTGTGGCTGTAAACTCAGTAGGAGATATCATTGATCCATCAAGCGGTGCAGTGATCGCAGGGACCCGTACAGCAGACGGACTTGGTCTTGCTGATGCCCGAATACTGATGCGTGAAGGTCTTCCTTCAAATGATCCCCAAAGTGGAACTAATACCACTATCGGAGTCGTTGCGACAAACGCTGTACTAACCAAAGCACAAGTAACTAAGGTAGGACAAATGGCTCACGACGGGATCGCAAGAGCAATCTATCCTGCACACACCACAGGAGACGGAGACACAGTTTTCTCTCTCGCCACTGGTACCTTCGATGGAAAGGCCAATGTATCCATTATTGGAACATTAGCGGCGGATATGACTGTTGAAGCTATTTTACGGGCAGTACTAGCAGCCACCAGTATTGAAGGAATTCCTTCCGTATCCGATATAAACATCGACAGGTAAAGCAGCATAGCCTCAATTCCAAATTATGAATAAAATTTGTACAGTCACCTGATTCCAATTTCCGTTTTCAGCCTATGACCATCGAGGACTCTGCGAATCCATGAATTTTGAATTATTAGTCCTACTGGTTTATTCAGCCTCACTAATTGCACTCGGGTTATGGATCGGAAGGCGGGTAGAAAGCAGCGGGGAATTCTTTGTAGCTAACCGCAAATTAGGAGCGGGGCTCATATTCTCCACTGTATTAGCTGCAAATATAGGTGCAGGCAGTACCGTAGGAGCCGCAGGACTAGGTTACCGTGATGGACTAGCGGGGTGGTGGTGGGTAGGATCAGCTGCGTTAGGAACGTTAATCCTAGCTATCTGGATTGGCCCCAAAATATGGCGAATCGCCGCAGAACACGGTCTCTATACAATGGGAGACTACTTAGAGCTTCGATATGGCCAATCCGTTCGCGTGGTTTTAAGTGGCCTTCTCTGGCTAGGTACACCTGCACTCCTGGCCGCTCAACTCATCGCTATGTCAAAGATTCTAGAGTTCGTTACAGGAGCACCCACATGGACCGGAATTTTTATAGGTGCAGTGGTTATAATGGCATATTTCACAACGGGTGGCCTTCTTACATCAGCATGGGTAAATATGGTCCAGGCCATTTTCATTCTAATCGGTTTTGCAATAGCTCTACCATGGGCATTACAAGCTGTAGGTGGATGGAGTGGGCTGGTATCTGAAATTCCCCAATCCCACGACTACCTGGACTTCTGGAATGGAGGAAGATCCGGATGGATCTATCTGGCAATCATTGGACCAAACTTTATAGTTTCACCGGGGCTCATCCAGAAGGTTTATGGAGCAGTCGATGAACGAGCCATCCGCCTAGGCCTAGGAGCAGCCTCTTTAGCACTTCTGGTTTTCGCTATAGCACCACCCATCTTAGGGATGATTGGCAGAGTTTACGATCCGAATCTTATGGATCACGAACACGCATTGATGTTGGTTCTACGGAATGGACTTCCAACTCTTTTGGGAAGTCTGGGATTAGCAGCAGTTTTTTCCGCCGAGATCAGCTCAGCTGATGCCATCCTATTTATGCTATCCACATCACTATCTAAGGATCTATACAAACGTTTTATCAACCCCGATGCCAGCGACAAAAAAATCCTAATGGTATCCAGATCTGCAGCACTAGCAGGAGGTACGATTGCGGTGCTCCTGGCTCTTGTACTTCCATCAATCATAGACGCCCTTACCATCTTCTACTCCTTGATGGCAGTATGTCTTTTCATACCAGTAGTAGTGGGTCTATATACTCGGCGTCCAGGTACACCCGAAGCTCTAGCAGCTATCGGAGCAGGTATTGCTGTCCTAATCATCGTCAATATCATGGAGCTAGAAAACTCATGGCCATGGCTTGATGCCAGCTTCCTTGGACTCCTGGCATCAGCCGCCACATTTGGGATTGTATTTTTAGTGAGACGAGGCACTGGCGCACGAACATAGAAAGATCATAAAATACACCAGCCCTAGAGCTTCATAATATCCTATTAGAATGTTTATATAACGAAAACCACTAGTAGCTCAGCCTGTACTAATAATTGATTTATGAGATTGGATTCAGAGGCATTCAGTGAAGAATCATAAACCAAATAGGATCGCGTCCTTCTCTCCCATGACGCGCCGCCAAGTCCTCCAAGGATTTGGAATGCTCGGCACTTCATCTTTGATGATGGGTGCAATGAGCGCGTGGGATCTTATGGGTGAACCAGCAGGTCCAAAGCCGATATTACAAGGAACCCACCCAGATACCAAAGTAATAATCCTTGGTGCTGGACTGTCGGGACTCATAATAGCCTACGAACTAGGGAAACTAGGTTATGATTGCCGGATTCTCGAAGCACGCAATCAGGTGGGCGGGCTAACATGGACCGTACGAGGTGGCGACTCACACACAGAGCTCGGAGGGGGTGAGCATCAAGTGTGTAAGTACGATCAAGATTTATACTTTAACGCCGGAGCATGGAGAATTCCTAATGCCGATAAGGGAATCATAGATTATTGTGCCGAGCTCGGTATTTCACTTGAGTTGTTTGTAAATTCGAGCGATGCCAACTATTTATATCAAGAAGACCCAAGCAAAGGGCAGCTGGCTAAAAAGAAAGTGCGCCTGCGAGAAATCAAAGCTGACCTATGGGGATCCACCAATGAACTTCTTGCCAAAGCCCTAGATCAAGGCCAAATAGACGCACCTCTATCCGAAGAAGACAATGAACTCCTAATTGAGTTCCTCGTCAATTCCGGCTATCTAGATTCCGCCGACTACGTGTATAGACCACCTGCTATACGTGGTTCTCAAGAACGTTACGACTTGGCAGCACTCTTACAATCCGGATTTGGAAACAGCGTTCGCTCACTCGTTCGTGTAACAGGAGGGCCTGACCCTGTTTTCCAGCCAATTGGAGGAATGCAAAAAATCTGTTTCGCCTTTGCGGAAGCTATCGGTGACAGCATCATCTTAGGATCCGAAGTACAAAAGATAACCCAGACAGATGATGCTGTTCGTGTGGTTTATAAAGACACGGAGACTGGGCAAGAATACGAAGAGACAGCCGACTACTGTGCCTGTTGCCTCCCCATGTCAATTTTAAAAAAAATAAACATCAATCTGTCTCCGGAAATGGCAACTGTAGTAGCCAATAGCGAGCATAGTAGTAGTGCTAAGATGGGATTGCAGATGAAGCGACGCTTCTGGGAAGAGGATGACGGGATCTTCGGAGGTCACATATTCGGAAGAAGCTTGCAGATTGGAGAATTTTCCTATCCTTCCAATGACTATTTTACCAAAAAAGGCATTCTCCTTGGTTTCTATGCCGATGGCACCATTGCTGATCTAGAAAATAGACCCATACAGGAACGGATAGATCATGTTCTCCAGCAAGCGAGTAAGGTCCACCCACAGATGAGAGAGGAATTCGAGTCAGCTTACTGTGTCTGGTGGGATAAGATCAAGTACAGTGAGGGTGCATATAGCAGACGTCCAGACGATGAAGCATTAGCACAGCTCAGTAAAGCCGATGGTAGAATATATTTAGGTTCTGCGGGAGCTAGTAAACGTCCTGCATGGTTGGAGGGTGCTGTAGCATCAGCATGGAGAACAGTTGAAAGCATTCATAAAAGGGTAGAACAAGGTTAGAAACACCACACAATCCATTATAGGGATACATCATGGACATACGAAAAATCCAAGTACTCGTTCTCTTAATACTGGCTTCAGCAGGCTGTGAAAAAGCAGAAGTTATTAAAGTAGGATCTGATGATCGGGATAGGTCTTATGTTAATGGGCGCTCTCCAGCTGACGGAGACGTATCACCATTCAGTAGCGCTGTTCAGGTAGGCAACACCCTCTACATTTCTGGAACCTTAGGACTCGACCCAGGCCGGAAGGTTCCTGCCACACCCGAAGCAGAAGCCAAAAACATCATGGACAATATCCAGAATTTATTGGAAGACGCCGGCATGACCATGGACGATTTAGTGGCGGTACAGGTCTTCAGTTCCGATGTTTCTGACTATGATGCTTTCAATAGCGTATATCGCACCTACTTTAATAAAGAATTTCCAGTTCGGGCATACGTCGGTTCAGGAACACTACTTTTTGGAGCTAGGTTCGAGGTGCTAGGAACAGCTGTTAAGCGTTAGACCTTCTGTCTCTGTCATAAAAAGATGGATTTCCCAGTTTCTAATGAATGGCAACCAGCCTGGAGTTGGATGCCTTCGAGTGAAAATATCATCGATGTGTGGTTGTTGGATCTGACAATCCTAGATGAAGACTGGCATCTCCTTAGTTGCGATGAATCTGAACGAGCACATCGCATCGTCATAAAAGACAAAAGAAACCAAAAAGCAGCTGCTAGAGTTAAACTTAGACGGATCTTATCTCGCTACGTAAACACTGATCCTGAAAATCTTAACTTTGAATACGGAGAACACGGCAAACCCAGCCTTCCCTCAAAATTCAACACTAATTTCAATCTGTCTCACTCAGAAAAAATTGGGATTGTCGGAGTAACAAAAGACGTTCGTATAGGGATAGACTTGGAGCGATTACGTCCTGGAAGAGACTTGCCTGGCCTTGCACAACGTTTCTTTTCTCTGGAAGAAAACATGGCTCTGCATAATCTAACTGAGCCGGAACGCATAACAGCTTTCTATCGGGCTTGGACTAGCAAAGAAGCATACCTCAAAGCGTTAGGCACTGGCTTGAGTTTTCCATCTAACAAATTCACCATTGATTATACGAATGATGGATCAGAAAGAATCATAAACACCGACATGCCCGGAGACGATCCGTCTGTCTGGCATTTCTCTGATGTGACAATAAACGCCGAATTTGTGGCAACAGTATGCTTCGAAGGACCAGAACGGCCTATTAGGTGGTGGAAAATCTAAATTTTACCGGTAATCCTAGTCTCGTAAACTACGGAACAGGTAATCAGCCAATGTAGCCATAGCGGGAGCTGCAAACCCTACCAGTATCCCTCCGATAACTTCCTGCACGTTTAATTTGTCACTGTTATTGTTTCGTTCCCAATTTCCCACACGTCTACTACCAGTAGTTGTCATCACACCAAGTCCCAAACTAAGAGCAGAAGTAGCAGCAGCAGCAGCAATCATAGGTCTGCCACGAGAAAGATCAGTGACACCAAGAAAATGAGTGCCAAAGCCGGCTCCAAGTGCAGGAAGAGCCATGCCACCTATGTGAGCAAAAGCTTTTCCCACTCCTCCACAATCTAATTCCCGTATCTCTCGGCTCATATCAAACCAGTTGAAACACTTACCCCCTATTTTGGAAGACAGGAGGAGGCCAACCGTGTTACCAAGAGCAGCCCCAAGAAAAGCACGTGCTGACGGATGCGTCTCATTTTTCGATCCCCAATCGTAAACAGGGGATAAATTACCTGCCCTATTATCAATAATATTTTCAGGCCGTCTTGTAGTGATAAGTATGGTGCCGTAACCCGTCCCAAGCCCGTAGCGTGTCCCACCTTCAGAAACAGGCAAAACTTCCAGACTCTCAACATCGCCTATGGGAATCGACTCCAGATAGAGTGCGGGGTCAGGAATCCTTATTCCGTCTACTATAACTACCGGCATCTGACAACCAATTGGATCTCTCATGGACGTAGCACGCCGAAATTCTACACAGATGCCATTACCTATATGGCTGCTCATCGGCCATACTGTGATGCCAGGTACATAAGCCCTGAGTACATCTCCTATATTCCCCGCACGATTCTCCATAGCCTCTATTTCATGGCGCATTACTAGACTGCTCGAAGCTCCTCTTATACGCCGAGACAGGGCCTCAGGGGATAATTTTACTAGCAGAGGAGAAAGTGATATGGCCGTTGGAGAGATTACTATCTCAAGGGATAGGGTTTCATAAGCCCTGACATCAATAATGTGGCTTTTGTCACCGTATGACAGGTGCTCAAAAATCAGCAAATGATTTCCAGGAGATACTTCTGTAAAGCGAAATCCTCCTTCGGCGTCAGTGAAGGAAGCGTGTATAGATCCATCCAAACCTACGAGAGCGTTTTCAACAGGTTCTCTAGTTAAATGGTCAACAACATTACCAACTACGATGCCCGACTCTTGGGCAGACAGAAATCCGCATGAGATCATGGTTGCTGTTATAAGTGTCAGCAAACGTTGGCAAATATCATTAACCATCTTTATTTCATAACGATCTCGAGCTAACTAAGC
>DEAF01000025.1 GCA_002346625.1 Gemmatimonadales bacterium UBA2989 | reverse complement strand
TTAGGTGTAAGTTTCATTCCAAGCCATGCCAATCCAAGTTGGCGGCTCACTCTCGCAACCTTCATGCTCCAGCGTAACCAGGCCTTCCTCCTGAACACGTAAAGTATGGCCCGCACTAATGGCCGAGCTTTTCGTTCCTGAAAAACCGCATTTCGTGCCAACTCCAGCAAAACACCGTATTCCACCCCAGAAGGACACGCTGGCTCACAAGCCCTGCAACCCAAACACCGATCGATGTGTGTTTGGAATGCATCCGATGCAACGGACAGTCTTCCTTCCACTACTGCACGCATTAGGTATAGTCTTCCGCGTGGAGAATCATTCTCGTCTCCCAGCCTGACATAAGTGGGGCACACAGGAAGACAAAACCCACAGTGGACACACGGGACCAGACGTTCCTTTTGTTCTTGCAGGGCAACTGAAAGTGCTTTATGTGATCGATTGTTCATAAGAAAAACTTTAACTAGATAGCAACAAGCATAATTGTAATCACCTGCAAAAGAGTGAGGCTCTTCCAGTTCACCCTATGATCCTCTCTGGAGCCAGGATAGAGGACGGATCAAACTCTTTTTGAAGACCTCTCATTAATTCTGTAACGGAACCCAGCTTCCCACGCGCTCCTACTATTTCAACAATTTCTGGCGGGCCCTGAGAAATGACCATGCTCCCACCTTCAGATTCTAGTAAATATCTGAGGTTAGACAGGGAAGATGCTAGCATTTCTAACCATCCTTTTCGGCGGTTTAGGCGAGCGATCATAATCCTTAAAACCCCAGTGCTGGCATGGGCCGCCATGCGTATTCCCCGGTCCACATTCGGATCTACTAATTCTCTGAGTTCTTTGGTTCTTTCAACTAGGTTAGAAAGCTTAGAGGGCAGAAGGCTCAGCCTCAGGACCATTTCTGCATTGTTTTCCATAGTTTGGATATCATCAAAAATTAATTGAGAATCTTTTCCCTCCAGGCACATAAATGGAGTTGCGTGCACCTGTTCACAAATAATACGTGTAATCTCTTCGGCTACAGGGAGGGGCTCTAGGATTCTAACTGCCACAAATGGTAGAGAGTAAATACCCTTGTCCTCTTGTTCTCCAGATGTAATCATCTCAACGGCTGCAAACGAAGCTCGAGACCTGCTAATGGCATTGGCGAGTCGGGCCGCCGAACTAACATCGGTACCCTGAAACAACAAGGTTCTGTCAAGGACAGGTGCGGGGTGTAGGCGGACCGTAACAGAAGTTAGGACGCCCAACGTACCCCAGCTCCCGATAGCCAGTTTGAGCAGATCGAATCCAGCTACATTCTTGACCACTTTTCCGCCCAAACGAAGTAATCGCCCATCCCCTGTAGCTAGTGTAACTCCCAATATGTGATCTCTTGGCCTGCCGAAACCAGCCTGAAGAGATCCAGCTGATGCAGTACTAATTGTGGCACCTATACTCCCTCCCTTTACCCCAGGCGGATCAAAGGGAAGCCACTGCCCACGATCCAAAGCATAGCGAGAGAGGATATCTAACCCTAATCCTGTTTCAGTTGTAATAAAAAGATCGTCAGGCTCGTAGGCTGATACATGATCCATATTTGCCATATTTATCACTACATCCACAGCCTTCGGAGGGTGACCACCCTTAAGCCAGGTACCCTTCCCACTCGGCACACAAACCCAACCTTCTGCACTGGCTAAACTTAAAATCTGAGCTACTTGAGTTTCATTGTCCGGAGATACAACTGCGTGGGGAAAACGGTTGCATACAGCCCAACCCTCGGTATGCGAACCATCTACAACTTGTCTCTTCGACAATTTGTTAGCTAGGAATTCAGCAATGGAGTTCATGAAAAATCTTCAGACAAATCTGGGATCACTTTCCCTGGGTTCATATTTCCCTTGGGATCAAAAACTCTTTTGACAACCTGCATAGCTTCTAATTCTTCTCGGCTATGTACCAGGGACATATATGAAAGCTTATCCAGGCCCACACCATGTTCTCCTGTGATGGTGCCACCTGCCTCAACACACACAGCCATTATTTCTTTAGAGGCCAATTCTACACGTTCAACCTCATCAGGATCACTTCGGTCAAAAAGAATGTTGGGGTGAAGATTGCCGTCTCCAGCATGAAAAACGTTAGCCACAACTAATTTGTAGCTCTGACCTATTTCCGATATTCTCCTTAGGACATCGGGTAGCGTGCTCCTGGGAACGGTGGCGTCCTGAACAAGTAAATCCGGAGCAATGCGGCCCATGGCACCGAATGCCTTTTTACGTCCCTGCCAAAGCACCTCTCTCTCTTTCTCAGATTCTGCGGTGCTTATATCTCGAGCATTGGCTTCCCGACAATGGACAGTAGTACGCTCTATGTCAGCACTAAGCCCCGCCTTGATCCCATCAAATTCTATAACAAGGGCCGCCTCAGCATCAGTAGGATAACCACCGGCATATATGCTTTCTTCTACAGCTTTAATAGTAGGACCGTCAATGATCTCGAGTGCAGCTGGTAGAAGACCGTCGGCAATGATAGTGGTTACAGCTTTTCCAGCATCTTCGAGTCGGTCAAAGATAGCAAGGAGGGTTTGAGCTCCTTCAGGTTTTGGAAGCAGACACACTTCAATCTCTGTAGCAATACCAAAACATCCCTCAGATCCCACGAATAGTCCTACTATGTCATAGCCTCCGAGTTCTCGTCCAAAACCTCCAAAGCGTGAGATTGTTCCATCGTAAGTAACAACGGTAATTCCAATTACATAGCGTGAAGTGACTCCGTATTTGAGGCAGTGGGGGCCTCCCGAATTTTCAGCCACATTCCCCCCCAAAGTACAGGCACTTTGGGAAGATGGATCGGGAGGATAATAGAGCCCAAAAGGAGAAACCGCCTCCGTGAGATCCGCATTAATCACGCCCGGTTGAACTAAGGCAATACGATTATCAGAATCTATCGTTAGAATGCGGTTCATCAGCGATGTGGCTACCATCACAGATCTATCATCTGCCAGCGCACCCCCGGAAAGTCCTGTTCCCGCACCACGGGGTACGACCGGTATGTCTTCTTTCGATAAGAGGCCAAGGACTTTACTGACTTCTATTGTATCTCGGGGAAAAACTACTGCCATCGGTAGCGAACGATATGCTGTTAATCCATCTGACTCATACGCTAAAAGGCGATCTCTATCTAAAATGACCCCCGTTTCACCTACTATACTTTTGAGTTTTTTTTCGAGTGACTTTGCTAGAGATCCCGGCAAATGTGCTCCGTGTTGAATTGTTCAGCCAGCTCGTCTGCCACAGCCTGCACGGCCAGATTATCATCATCAGTGAATGCTGCCGCAGTCCTACTGTCGATGTCAATCTGTCCAAAGATAGTACCCTCACTCTGAATAAGGATCACCATCTCTGATTTAACCTTGGGGTCACAAGAAAGATAATTATCTAGTACGCTAACATCAGGCACATTTATGTTTTCAGCCTGAGCTACTGCAGTACCGCACACACCGTTGCCCACTGGAATCCTGACATGGCTTGTCGATTTACCCACATAGTTGTGCAACCAAAGCACTTTTTCTTCAGAATTAAGAATGTATACTCCAACCCAATCAAACCGATCATTAAACAAGCTGATTCCCCTAACAGCATGACGACACAGTGCATCAGAGAGAAACCCTTCTTCTCTTAAATTCTGCAGCTCATTCACTAGTGTATTTACTTTTACCATGCTGAACTATTCCGGCGTTATAATAGTATCCTCATAAACAAACTTTATGGGGACCTACTTGGCCGGAAAGGGTAGGAGAGAGCTTCCCCAAGGTCAAGGCGCATTAGAAATATTACCACTGCACCTTTTCACGAAAATATTTAGCGGGGAGTAAAGTCGGGTTCTTCTCCGAGGTCTTCGATTAAGGCCGCAAGCAGGTGTGCTGTATTTTTGAGATCCGTAAGGCTCACTATCTCATTGGGAGAATGCATATAGCGATTCGGTACTGACACAAGGCCTGTCGGAATACCACCCCTACTCATATAAATTGAGTCTGCATCAGTGCGCGTAGCCCTGGGTGCCGCCTGTATGGTGTATGGTATGCCTTGGGCCTCAGCAACCTCTACTAGGCGATCAAAAACCACGGGATGAGCGGCTGATCCCCTACTTAGTACGGGTCCTCCTCCGAGACGATGTTCCCCTAGTTCTTTTTTTTCAATATTCGGTATATCGGTACTGAAAGTTACATCCACAACCAAAGCTAGATTTGGTTCTAATGTAAAAGCACTACTTCTTGCACCTCCACCGCTATTGCCACCAATTTCTTCTTGGACCGTTGCAACAGCCACAACTGATGCTTTAGAATTTGATTCTGCAACAAGTCTAAGCGCCTCAAGTGCTACATATGCTCCAATTCGATTGTCGATTGCACGGCTCGCCAAAAGATCTCCAGCCAAATGCACCACTTTCGCATCAATTACCATAGGATCACCTACGCGAATTCCCAATTCTCCTGCTTCTTTAGACGATGACACTCCTATGTCAACCCAAAGATGTCTAATTTCTAGTGGTTTCTTGCGTTCTTCGGCCTTGATAAGATGGATGGCTTTTTTCCCCACAACACCCTGAACATCCCCCGAACGTCCTAATATTTGAACCCGTTGACCAACCAGCACATGAGGATCCCATCCGCCAATAGCGTCAACATAAAGGAATCCCTCTTCATCTATGTGGGTTACCTGAAGTCCTATTTCGTCGATATGGCCTGCAATCATTATGCGTGGCCTACCATCAGGATTTACAAAAGCAAAAGTGTTCCCGCTTACATCAGTGATTACCGATTCTGCAAAAGCCTCAGCTTCTGCACGCCAAATAGCGGCTGGCCGAACTTCAAATCCCGATGGCCCTGGGGCATCTAGTAGGTTCTCAAGAAATGTATTGGATTGTTTCATAAGTCAGAAACTACTTAACCAAAGATTCCGCTCAAGGGGTTCGAGTAAAAATTGCTTTTAAATACTCCTTGAAAAGCTATGCAATTAGTCAAAAATGCACAGATCCATTGTCATAAATTGATGAGAAGGTAGAACGGAGTCAATTGAATTCATTTCCCGAATCTTCCCAGGAAGAATCATCCTTATGACGAGCCGTCCAACTCTGATTGTTTAGAACAGATACCTGGATAATACCATCTTTTATTTGTTGCTTGAAGTGATTTTTTACAAGGCGCTGCATGGCATAGCGAGTGGGAGGAAGAAGAAGAATGAATCCTACAAAATCAGTAATCACACCTGGTGTCAGAAGAAGTGTGGCCCCCACCAGAATACTCACCCCATCCACGATGGCCTGGCCGGGCAATTGACCCAGAGCAAGGTCGTCTCGAAGTTTCCACAAAGTCTTGAGGCCTTCGAGGCGGGCCAACCAGGCACCCATAATCCCAGTGATGACCACTAAAACCATTGTTGGCAAAAAACCCACAACTTGTCCTATCTGTATTAAAAGAGCTAACTCAAGCAGTGGGACAACAACAAATATTAGGGCTAGTTTGGCTAGAACGCTCATAAATTATTATTACCCCACATCTTCTGTGTGAGATCCTATATACTTAAGATAGATGATCATGGCAGACAGTTACTTTCGTAAGGGATTTGGCCTCAAATCTGAGGTGCAACCTTTAATTGATGCTGAATATCATTCAGATCTGGTAAAAAAAATTCGTGACCGTGGTAACAAGTTGATTCTAGGGGACATCACAGTACGGTTAGCTGCAGAGTTTGGATTCTGTTACGGAGTCGATCGTGCAATTGATTATGCTTACGAAACCAGGGTTAAATTCCCAGACAGAAACATTTATCTGGTTGGTGAGATCATCCACAACCCCCATGTGAACAAACGCATTCGTGATATGGGTATGCAGTTTATTAAACCAGACAAAGAAGGCGCCTTTAATTTCTCTGATTTGACCTCGGATGATGTCGTTGTATTGCCAGCATTTGGAGTTACCCTAGATGATCTTAGCTCCCTCAAAAAAATAGGTTGTATTATAGTCGACACCACATGTGGGTCGGTCTTGTTAGTATGGAAACGAGTTGAAAGTTATGCAAAAGATGGATTTACCGCCGTTATTCACGGCAAGCATTATCACGAAGAATCAAGAGCTACCGCATCTCAGGTTCAAAAACACGAAGGGGGCAATTATATCATCGTACGTGATATGGAAGAAGCTGAGATTCTTTGTAGCTACATAGCCGGTAAACACAATAAGGAATCTAGGGACAGTTTTTTAAAACATTTCCTCAACAAGAGCTCTACGGGTTTCGATCCTGAAGTGGATCTCCGTAGAATTGGAGTCGCCAACCAAACTACCATGCTTGCCAACGAATCACTTGCTATTGGTGCTCGACTTAAAGAAGCAATGGTTTATAAGTTCGGAGAAGCCTACGCCAAGGACAACTTCCGTTCCTTCGGGACTATCTGTTCTGCGACACAGGAAAGACAGGATGCAATTGAAGAAATGATGGCTATCCGACCACCTGACGTTATGATCGTAATTGGGGGATACAACTCATCCAACACTGATCATCTTGCACATTTGTCTAGGGAGTTCACCGCAACCTATCACATTGAGGACGCAGTGTGCATAGACCTAGATAGGGGAACCATCCGTCATAAGCCAGACCTGGGAAGCGATACCTCTGAGGTAGTAGAGACAGATTGGTTGCCAAGGGGACCATTAGAGATAGGAATAACCGCAGGGGCATCAACACCAAATAATAAGATTGGAGAAGCACTCGCACGGATAATGCATATCCGCGGAATAGAGGCTACCTCTTATTAAAGAATAAGGTTGGATTATTTGGATATAAGTTAGAGTTTCATCAAAACTGTGGGCATTAGATATGAATTGCTCTACCCAAAGCGGCCAATGATGACTCTGCAATTGCTTCAGAGAGAGTAGGATGGGGGTGCATAGCCTGCTCCATCTCTTCAACAGTGGATTCCAGGTGGCGCCCAACAACAAACTCTCCAATGAGTTCCGTTGCGTGCGGCCCTACGATATGTGCCCCTAGAATTTCAGAATATTCCTTGTCTCGGATTACTTTGACAAATCCTTCGGAATGCCCAGACGCCAAAGCACGCCCATTTCCTATCCAAGGGAACTTGCCCACCTCAATATCATAACCTTCGTTAAGGGCCTGTTCTTCTGTTAGGCCCACAGAAGCTACTTCAGGATAACAGTAAGTGCAGTTCGGGACATTTCTATAATCCAAGGATCTATGTGACTTACCGGCAATAGCTTCGACACAGATGATCCCTTCGTGCATAGCTTTGTGAGCTAAAAGTTGATTGCCGGCACAGTCGCCAAGTGCATAAACACCTGGAATGTTAGTGCGCATTAGGTCGTCCGTTATCAAGAAACCATGTTCATCGATTTCGACGCCTGCTATCTCTAGGCCGAGGTCTGAAGTGTTGGGTGTACGGCCAACTGCAGATAGAACATTGTCTACTTCCAGGCTATGTTCAGCACCATCCACATCTTTAAAAGTTAAGACAACAGATTTCTTTTTAATCTCAGCCTGTTCTACTATAGCTCCAGTGTAAAAATTCACACCTCGTTTCTTAAAGCTCTGTTCTACTGTTACCGAAGAGTCTTTGTCCTCTAATGGAAGAATTTGATCCAAGGCCTCTATTACAGTTACTTCAGTGCCAAAAGCATTGAAGATATCAGCAAATTCCATCCCCACTGCACCAGCACCAACAACAGCTAGGGACGCTGGTGTTTTAACTTGGAAAAGGGCTCCTGTAGATGACCATACTCGCTCTTCATCGATAGGAAGCACTGGTATTTCTCTCGGCCTTGATCCAGTTGCAAGGATAATATGTGTGGCCGAATAGGTTTCTATTGAGCCATCAGCGGCTTCAACTTCTATTTTTCCATCTCCCAAAAGTCGGCCTCGGCCTTCCACGTGTGTCACTTTATTCTTCTTGAATAAATATTTGACACCTTTTGTGAGCTGGTCTGATATCGCCCTGCTACGCTCCTGTGCAGGGCCCAGGTCCTTTTTAATATCATTAAAAGTGATGCCATGAGAGTTTGCCACTTTCATTTCATTACATAAAGCAGCACTAGTTAAGAGGGCTTTAGTGGGAATACAGCCAACGTTAAGACATACACCTCCCAGTTTGTTTTCTTCAACACATGCAGTGTTGATCCCCAGTTGGGCGGCACGTATGGCGGCAACATAACCACCTGGCCCACCACCAATTACAAGAACTTCAAAATTTTTATTTGAGGACACCCGTTCTCTCTTTCAAATAATAATCCCAATTCCTAATGATTCTGATCAAAACTAAACATAACAGTTATTGGGTTTAGCCCCATGAGGGGCCTGATTGCTGAAATATGAACCTAGAAGTTAGGTGGCCCGTAGGGGTAGGTAAACCCTCTTGGTTGGTTGCCCTTAATCCCAGACAAACTATCTATAAAATAGAATTAATATTCTATTTTATAGATATAGGCAGTTTTATAAAAGATAACACTAATACTTGGACGCTTGGTGACCAGCCATTATTGGGCTTCGTGACTTTGAATCCTTCTCTTTTGGCCCAAGCCCACGCCCACGCAGAGTACTGCCCAGGCTCCCGCTATCGGCACCGTAGCGGCTGCAACGGTAGCAAGTGTGGCCCCCATCGCTGCAAATAATCCACTTACACCCGTTCCAACCACATCGCCACCACGATATAAAAATACGTCTACTACTGGTTTCGCTTTGTATTTTTCCGACTTCGAAACCACGCTGAAAAGGGTCTCCCTAGCAGGCCTGGAAATAGCATAGCGAGTTGCCCTATGAACTGCTTGAAAAATCGCCATCACGCCATAAAGAGTCCAGACAGAAAGGGCGGCAAAGCCTGCCATGGTTACGAGCGGAAGTATGGCAAGCGTCCATGTTACACCAATACGCTTGATCACCCGGGTTGTAATAAAGATCTGTGTTATTAGTGTGGCAACCTGAGCCACCATATCGAATTGCGCAAAACCAGATACCCTCTGGCTGAAAGTGTCCGTATTCTCAAGAATTATATTAGCCTGAGTGAAATAAATCATCGTATTCGAAATTGCCATCAGCATTATATACGCCCCTACCCCCAATAAATATGGCGAGGTAATTACAGATTTTAATCCCTCCCAAAAAGATCCTCCTATTTTTTCACGATGTTCAGCATGATTATCAACGGCTATCGGAGACTCTATACTTTTTATGGTCAGTGCAGGATGTTCGGAAGCTAGGACAACCTTGTCCAAGATCATCATGATAATGATAGCTGCCCCAAAGAAGGCCGCACCTGTTAGCATAAGCCCTGCAGGTAGATATGCAGACTCAGTTAACTTACTGATTGTCTCTGTTGCCCAGCTACCACAAAGTGCTCCCGTAGTACCACCTACACCAATGAAAGCAAATGCCCTCTTACCCTGGTCAACACTGAAGATATCAACCATAAAAGCCCAGAAGATACTGTTAACAAAGAGATTGATGGTGCTTAACCAAACGAAGAAAGTGTACCCAACTATGCGGGACGTAGGGGTTTCGATATCTGTCCCAATAAGCCCACCTCCAGAGGCAGCATCTGCTATAAGTAGCCCGGCAAATACAAACAGACACAGAATCACAAAAATATAGGAGATCGGGATAAACTGCCTGCGATTCAGCCTCGCCACAATTCCACCAAAAGCAAGCACCAGGATAAGTGATGTTAAGGATGTCGCCACAAACAGCAATCGAAGCTCACCCATTCCACGCGAAACGCCCATGGCATCGCGTACAGGACGGAGGAAATAGTATCCACACAGTAAACAGAAAAAGAAAGCCGCTGAAAGTATAACGAGCGGTAATTCTTCTTTTTTTATGTTTAAGACTCGTGAGATGGAATCCGTCATAAACCCTTATCTATCTGAGTGCCCTAAGGAACAGGGTTTCTTGGTCAAGCCACATAAACTGAAGATTGAAAAGGGCCTAATTTTACCAAGCATTAGGTTGTACTATGAAACAACCCCGCGGTCATACTTTCCAAGCTTCAGTTGGACCAGATTTAAATCTGGAAACTCTTCAGGTAATGAGACGTCGGCCTCAAGAACTTCCTGGATACGGCCAACCTTACTTGGTTCAACTTGGCGCGCTTGTTCTTTTGCATGATAACTAGAACGAACCAGAGGGCCTGCCTCAACGTGTTTAAATCCATATGTGCCTTCTCCGATTCGCTTCCATTCATCAAACTCAAACGGGGTGACCCAGCGGGCCACAGGAATATGCTGCAGTGATGGACGCAAGTACTGACCTAATGTCAGAATATCCACAGCAGCTTCGCGTAGATCTTTCATGGCCTGGTGGACCTCGAGGTCCCTCTCGCCCATGCCGAGAATTATGCCCGTCTTGGTCACCATAGACGGATCAAATTTTTTAGCTGCTCCCAGAAACGAAATAGAACGCCAATAACGAGCACCTGGACGAACCTCGGGGTGAAGTCGTTCAACTGTTTCTAAATTGTGCCCTATAATTGCAGGTTTTGCTTCTTGTACAATTCGAAGCGCCTTTTCGTCACCCTTAAAATCCGGGATGAGAACCTCTACTGAACAATTAGGCATGACCGCCTTGATCTGTCGGATGGTCTCAGCATAAATACTTGCCCCCCCATCAGACAGTTCGTCACGATTCACGCTGGTGATTACCACATGTTCTAGTGACATAGTTTGAACAGATTCTGCTACTCGTCTGGGTTCGTCCAGATCGAGTTCTGTGGGTAGACCATGAGCTACTGCACAATACTTACAAGCCCTGGTACAAACATCCCCTAGGATCATGAAAGTAGCAGTGCCTGCTTCCCAACACTCCCCGATATTAGGGCATCCCGCTTCTTCACAAACTGTATGAAGAGATTGGGTTCGCATCAGGCGCTTAAGTCTCAAATACTCCGATCCTCCGGGAGGCCTGACTTTAAGCCATGCGGGTTTTTGTGCACGAAGAGGAACAGTGTCTAGGCCATTGTGGGCCTGGATTTTTGAGGAGCCCTTAGGTTTTACAACTCCAGTATCTTTATCGCCTGGGGCATATCCTTTAGACGATTTTATAAGAGTAGCTGACACTTATTTCCTATTCTTGCAACAACTTTGAATGGTTTATCTGATCACTTAAAGAAAGCTTCCCCTTGGGGTTATCACAACCCTATTCCTAGGCTCCTGACAATATGACCTAGTCCATAGCCCAGATAGTTGCCGATCGCATATCCAAGCAAACCCACAGCAATGCCTGGTAGTATTAGTTCGTTCCACCCTCGGAAAACAGCTACAGCAACTGCACTCGATGGTCCGCCAACTGCTGCCTGTGATGCAATTGTTACCGTACCAATGTCCATCCTCAGCATACGACCCACACCATACACCACAACACCATGAATGCCCACAACAATACTGGTATAGAAGAATACGGCCATACCAACCAATAAAATTGCATCAATCCGCGAATAAATTCCTATGATGACAAAGAAAAAATTAAGGGCTAGGGTCCCAAGCTGCATGGCTCCTGGGGATCTTACGAAAGGTCCAATGTGCCCAAAAATCAAAGCAAGCGTTGTCAACCACAGAACAGAAGGTACAGATGGCACAAGTAGGTTCACCCAATCTGCTACTGCCACAAGAACAAATCCTATTGCCATGAGTAAGGCTATATCTAGAGTTGAAAGTGCAGATGGCTTGAAGAGTGGATTTTCCGATTTAGCATTTAAATCGTCGTCATTGCTAGACATAGTCTTCGGATAGAAGTTAACCAACCATATAGGTAGGATTAGATTTGTGCCTAGCCAGATTGCGGTCATAGCATTGTCGGCAGCAGTCGCGCCAGTGAAAAGCTCTTCCGACAAACCCAGACCTCTTCCTACGGCAACAAAATTTATTGAACCCCCAGAGTAAGTGCCCGTTAAGGTTCCAGCTAATTTCCATGTATTAGCCTCAAAAATTTCAGCAAAAATTAAAGCCCCCACAAAAGCGCCTAGAGCGCTCCCGGCAATAGCAAGGAGAAAAGTCCCCACCATACGACGGCCGGCTTTTTTGAGATCAGACAAATTGACTGCCAGAAGCAGCCAAACAATAGCAAGAGAAGTAACTGGTCCACTAATGGCGGTGTATACAGGAGAAGAAGGAGCGACCAATCCTAGATTAGACAATAGCGCCCCAAAAATGATCGCTAGAAGAGAAGCTCCTATTTTAGAGAAGGCGGGGATTTTGTAATCAAGGAGGATCGCTAATGCCGTGACAGCCACTACTACAGCTGTCAGCAATACGGGGGACTCAATCAATGGATTTAGTCCTTACCGAGCAGGGCCCGGGCAGTCATTTCCTTTGTTTCAAGAATTACTCGATGGTCGATATACTCCGGAAGTTTTTTTACTATTTCTGAGTCGTAAGCATCCAGCCAGTCTTGGTAAAAAACTCGAGCACTAGCTGTATCTCCTAATGCAAGCGATGCATCTGCAGCACCCACAAGACCTAAAAGATGTTTAGGTGATTCGGCCAAAATTTCTCTCGCAGATATAAGTGCATTCTTATTTAAGGATGCCTGTAGATTCAGTAAAACTAGATGGAATTTGCCATCTGCATCGAGCCCTTCAATCATCTCGTGAGCTCTAATTGCCATAGGAAGAAAATTGACAACTTCTGTGTTATCTCCTCTCTCAGCTGCTGCCATAACCCTATTAAACAGGCGGTCTGCAGCCTGTCGTGGCGTCATCGTTGAAAGATCTACAGAAGAAGCTCCAATTGGGGATCCCGTTGGGGAAGGTTCAGAGATGGCTGATCGGATGGGGCCGTACAGTGTATATGTTATTACTAGAATTAATCCCAATATTAGTGCTCCAGCCACATACCAAGTTACCCTACTGGTTGGTTCAGCTGATGAATCAGAACGGTTTGTCTTAACGCCACTTACAATAGCCGTCCCACATTGGTTGCAAAAGCTGGCCCCACTTGGTGGCTCATGTCCACATTTGGGGCACAAATCAGGAATCAGAACAATCCCACAATTGGAGCAAAACTTTCCGCTCGCTTCAACCCCACAGTTGGTACAGTTAATGGCTAAACCCTGACTTTGATAAACCGGTTTTCGGATTCATAGCATTGAATAGTAGTGGCCAAGTTGATACTGTCTGTGCCCTATAATTGGGTTGAAATCCTATTAGCACGACAGATCCTTTCCCTATAGAAGCTTCTATCATGGCTGCCTTGCCTGCTAGATTTTCTGCCCCAAGAATCCACCCTGATTTCAAAAGGTCATTTTCATTGTATCGGGCAGTTACTGTAAGGTTGGAGCCCCATACATTGAAAGCCCTGCTACTTCCCCAATACCAAACTGCTACTGACCCTTCCATGCCTTGGTTGATGGATTCTTCCGTGTCCAGCTGTATTTCCAAGATAGACCCCGGAACATAAAATTCTTGAGACTCCAGGCGTTCTACTGCATTTGAGACACCAAGATTGAAAAGATCGACCATAAGATCTGTTGCTCCCTCGATCGCTACAATCCTGCCGCCATCTTGCACGAATTTATTTAGGGCCAACAGACCTTTTTCGCCAAGGCCTCCTGCGTAAGGATCCGGAAGAACTTTGAGGTCATACCCTTCTAGAATTGATTTCTGGCCCTGGTCTTGAAAAAGGATAACATCATAATCTTTTCTTAGGGATCCCTCTTTGATCCGTGCATTTTTAATCGTGTCATATTGCAGATTATGCTGGTCGAATACCCATCGGGTCCATCCGCTCTCCATCGGTTCTTGCCATGACTTGTAAAGTGCGATTTTTGGCCCTTCGTCCACCTTTAGATGTGCAGGTAGATCAAAAAACAAATCAGGTGTAGGGATAGGGTCGCCCCCTATGATAGCATCTAGCCCGGGATTTATTGTCTCTATGGGCAGGGCTTTGATATTCATTAACAACGGCAGGGTGTGTGCTGTTACATCGTACGGGCGACGCGGGGGGCCATCCGGATATTCCCGAAGATCCGGATATTGTTGTGTTTCTAGGAGAGTTTGTGCGAATGATGCATATGGTTGATTCATAGGCACCACATAAGTTCCTGCTAAATAACTGTCACCGTCTCCCTCAAAGGACTTTGGCGCCGAGTATACTTCAACATCCCCCATGCGCAGTATACGCAACAAGTAAGCTAGCCCCGCTGGGTTTTTTTGATCTTTGGCAATGACCCATGCACTTGGCCACTCGTCCCACTTATTTACAGCACGCTCGTTAATCTTGTAGAAATTTTTGAGCCAGTAGCTACGATTTTTAGCTGCGTTGCCAAGAAGTGCCATAGCCCCAGCATATTGATAGTCAACAATATCCGGCAATCCCCATTGCCCGCCTTTCCATGGGTAAGGAAAATTGGACGTAGCTACTGCAGCGTCATAACCCCTGCCGCCACCGATATTTGCCGGATCAATTGTAATAGGAGTAGCTAATCTGGCCGATGCTGTTTCAGATAAAATCCGGGCACCGCCATGGTAATGCTGGTATGCCCTTGCCGGCGTGAAGCCATCATATATAGCGTTAACAACCACACCCGCTTTGCCGTCAGCAGTAAGCTCTGCGGCCATAGATGTGCCAAGCATATTTACTGCCGTAATAATGGCAGGATCAACATTGTGTTCTATGGGATCGATATATGGAGGGAAAAAGATACGGGCCCCGGAATTACCCATCTGATGAATGTCGTGCACAATTTGAGGGTGCCATGCGTTATGGGCACCCATAATTGTGTGCCGGGTCTCTTTCTGAGTAAAAGCGTACCAATCTCTATTGTTGTCGTGACCAACATAATAGTGATACAGCCAGGGCATAGGTGCGGCCTCATACTCTGTATCTAGCCACTGATTATACCAATCCACCACCCATTCAGTACCATCGGGATTCAAGGATGGAATGTTCAATAATATGACATTGTCCAATATGTCTTTGACCTCAGGATCATCGGACGAAGCAAGATTATGGACTAACCGGGCGGCCGTCTGAGCTGACCCCACCTCAGTGGAGTGGATAGCGTGAGTAATGAGCACCACAACTTTCCCGGATTCAAGCAGATATGCGAGTTCATCTTTCCCGGAAACCTGACGCGGATCAGAAAGTTTTAGTTGAATAGCTTGTAGTTCGTCAATGCGTATCTGGTTGTCCTCGCTCGTTATGGTAAGCATTACAAAAGGACGGTCCATAGTTGTAGTTCCTAGCGTGTCTACAGTTACACGCGGACTAATTGCCGCCAGTTTTTCATAGTAGGATGTGAGCTGGGTCCAATTAGCCAGCTTCCTGTCTGCACCGATCTCAAAGCCAAAATGTGACAGGGGCGTAGGAATATCCTGGGCGGCAATCATATGTCCACTGACAAGTGACAAAGCTAGGCCTACCAGGAATCGATATACCATGTGTTTTCCTCCAAAAGATATAAAACTTTTATAAACAACTTTGACTGCACAAGACACCCAGAGGGCCAGCAATCATTAGTCTTAATTATAAGCAATAAACTTGTTCTAGAGTCCTCCAGCTAACCCTACTCCGGGGGTATTTTCATTTGCTGCTTTTTATAGGATGCTTTTTTGATCGAAAAGCCTTCCTGGGCTAAAATATTCTTTATCTTCTGCATATGAGCAACTCTAAGTTTATTCTCGGGATCCATGCGAGAACCATCTCTTTTGGCCCCCATCAACCCAAGATAACTTAGAAATATGTTCGCCAGCTCTACTGCTAATTTTTCATCCTCAATACCATCATCACGGTCTCCCCAAGCAAAAATGTAACGACTCCTTAGGGTAGCAAAGACTTGCAGGGTAGCTAAGCGTACCGCTTGTTCTAAATCTGGGTGAGTCAACTCGTCATCATGCTCGATCAAGAGATCGATGACGTGGCCTGCAACGCGGTTGTCCAGCTCTACTGTTCGATCCAGGAGTGCATATTCAGGGTGGCACATAGCATAAACAAGAAAGGCCCTAAGTGTTGAGCTGTGCGCCTGACTCCACAAAACCATCGTTCGCGTAATTTGTACAACAATATTCTCAACACTGGCAGTTGACCAACGAGGGGGGGTTAAAATGATTTCCCATTCTTTTTCAGTATCTTCCCAAAACTCAATAAATAGATAGTTAAGGAGTGCATCACGACTATCAAAACGTGCATAAAAAGTTCCTGCACCAGCCCCTGAGTGTATGAGAATGTTTTTCACTGTTGTTGCTTCTAAGCCTCTCTCTTCGAGGAGGCTCATGGCAGACTTGATCATCTGATCAAAAGATATCTGGCTCCTTTTTTGTTTTGGCAGCCTGACACCAGAAACATTTTTAATCTCCGATGTAATATTTTGAGACACTGCGGGATAATTCATTAAAAAAAGACCTTAGCCAACTTTAACCTTTCTTATATTGAATTGTAATTCAAATTAAATATTAAGGTTATAATATAGTAAAGACAAGGGCCCTTAGCCCCAAATGTCAAAAAATTCTACATCTTTGGGGGGTGATTCGGAACGATGGTGCTCTCCGGTTAGGTTAAAAACCAAAGCAGCACAGAGATCTGCTAGTATGGGAGGTTCTAGGGAAAAAGCACAAGCTTCTAGGGACCGGCAGGTTGTTTCTATGGCTATTTCCGGAGAAGGGTGGCTGATCGTCTTTGTCCTATTTAGCAATAACTGCCTAGAATCTTCAAGTAGTTTGGCTTTAAAACGAAGAGCGGGCTCAGAGGGGCCTGCCCCCGGGCCCCTAAGGGCTTGGGCTAACGCTTTTCTCGCAGCCTGATGCATTAGTTCAAGCTCAGCATATAGCTTTGCTAAGCCAGTTACTATCTCAGATACGCTCCGGCTGTTCCACTGCCCGTCCCTGGCTTCAATCCACCGTTTCTCTGCATTTTCCCAGATTCGATCGTCTAAATAAGCCAACAAGTCTTCTTTGCCCTCAAAGCGTGCATAGAAAGACCCCACCGATGAGTTGGCCCGCCGGACTATTTCATTTATAGTAGTCCTTTCCACCCCCCTTTGGGCGATTAGCTCCAAAGAAGCTTGGGTGATTCTTTGGAGTGTCTGACGACTCCGGATTTGTTTGGGTCGATGAATATTAACGTATTGCATATTAGATATTTAAAAATAGTGTACACATTCTAAATAAGGCTATTTTTCCTTTTATGCAAGGAATAAACTAGTATTCTGATATCATCTATTAGGGTTGTTTTGCCACCTTATTTAAGGCCTGTGCCCTTAGGTCACACATAAAAAACCTTGTTTGATGATTCTATTTACTTCATTGAGGATTTGGGCCAAATTGATTACAACAGGCCTCAGAGGCCTTCGGAGGTTACTGCCGACCTTCTTATATCCCGCGTAGCTCAGTTGGTAGAGCAGGCGGCTGTTAACCGCCTTGTCGCTGGTTCGAGTCCAGCCGCGGGAGCTTTAAAAATCCCAATCGAAATCATTCAGACTTGGGGTCCAACGGAGTGGAGTGTAAATTAACTCAGAGCATCTTGGAGCCACCTCGAATGGAGGCCTTGGGTTGAGCAGAAAAAAAACTAAATCCACAAAGCATGGCGGAACGTTAACTGACAAAGCCGGCAAGCAGCTCCCACTCGCTATGCAGTATGATTATACGAATTTCTACTTCGGATCTGGTGATGATGCCTTTGCAATGCTTGAGCCTTTTGACGAGTGGTACAAGGACTCGAAACCGGCCGGCTATTATCTTTATGGTCTACCTATGCAGGCAGCGCCCTCCACAAGAGTAGATGTTAGAAATACCAAGACCGGTGAAGTTCATTCAGACTTACTTAATTTTGCATCCTACAATTATTTGGGGCTATCCTATCGACCAGAGGTAAAGGAGGCCGTTACTGAGGCTGCTCAACTTTACGGCAATGGTGCTTCAGGTTCCCCAGTTTTAAGTGGATCACTTGAAATACATCACGAATTAGCTGATCGGCTGGCCGCCTTCAAAGGCAAAGAAGCTGTCCTGTTGTTTCCTACAGGATACAGCGTAAACGTAGGTGTGGTAGCAGGACTTATGCGCTCCGGAGATCTTATAGTTGCCGATCAATACGCTCATGCTAGCCTCGTGGACGGTATGATCCTGTCTAAGGCTACAAGTCGTTTTTTCCGCCACAACAAGGTGGACGATTTAGAGAGAAAATTAAAGCGTTATGGTGGCAAGAAGCTGGTTTTAATTGAGGGGGTTTACTCAATGGACGGGGACGTGGCTATAGTTCCTGATATCGTTGAAGTTTGTAAACGCTATGATGCGCGCATTCTCATAGATGAGGCCCACTCTACTTTTATCTACGGTGAGAATGGTCGTGGTGTAGCGGAACATTTTGGTTATGAGGACGAGATCGATATTCACGTGGGAACATTTTCAAAGAGCTTAGGGGGGCAGGGAGGATTCGTGGCAGGGTCCCAGAAACTAATAAACTACCTGCGTGGTTTTTCGAGATCACGATTCTTCTCATGCGGACTTTCCCCAGTTGTATCTGCTGGAATCCTCAAAGCATTAGATCTTTTTGAGGCCGAGCCAGAACTTCGTAGCAAACTCTGGGAAAATGTAGATTTTATGCAGAATAAACTCCGCGAAGCTGGTGTCTCTGTAGGAGACTCTGAGTGCCAAGTAATACCTATTATGGTACAAGATGACGCTCGAATTTTTGAAATGGGCGAAGCCTTGATGTATGAGGGCGTCTACTTAAATCCCGTTAAATATCCTGCGGTCCCCAAGCATAAGTCTCGTTTCCGCATGTCAATCTCTGCGGACCATTCTCGAGAAGAGCTCGAAGAAGGTGTCCGCACTATAACTCGCGTCTTGCAAAGGTACGATATATGCCCGACAACAAGGGATACTATTACTTCAACAACGGTTTGAGTTGCCTCTTTGAGATGCCGACTTCAGATGCTAGGAGGCTTCTTCCGTCATGCCTGCAGCCCCTTGAAATACAACACGAGAGAAGCGTGCTTTCGGTTACAGCTTTTGACTTTTTTGAGGGAGACGGAGGGGTCTACCAAGAACTTGTACTTTCCATACTGGTCCCTCCGCTCGTTAAGCCCGGCGATATTCTGCCAAAAGCTGCCCTGTATCCATTTAGTGTAGCAACTAGCACAGAATTTGGGCGTAAGGAGGGTATTGAGCGCTGGAGATTGCCCCACTTTATGCGTGATATCGATGTAGAGTTTGTTGAAGGAGAGAGCGAACTTTCGGTATCCGTAAGTGCTGACGGCGATCCCATCTGTGAAATGTCGGGTACAAGTCACGAGTTCGAGCCTGCTGAACTTTTATTCCATTCCTTCATGTCAGATGAAGCCGGCGATTTTAAATCAAACCTTACCATGCGGGGAGACGGCTACAGTGAGCATGAGTTTGAGCGCGGATCATTAACTCTTTATGAACATGAAATGACATCAGGCCTTACTATAAATGAGATAGCTGATTATCCGTTTCGGGAGCAATGGATGAAGGGTGGCGTAGAGATATTCACACCCCTAGAGAATATTTGACTCTCACAAATTTAGGTCATAAGAGTTAGCTATGCCTCCTCATCAAGACCTAAGGCGCACTTTTGTAATTTTTAATCCCGCTTCTGGTAGAGGTAGGGGTGCCCGCCAAATAGACCGGTTTCTCGGTCCTTTGAAAAAATATTTTCCTGATTTTGAGTATGCTGTCACAAAACGTCCAGGTGAAGAAAGTCTTATCGCTGATCAAGCTATCTCTGAGGGTCGTTTTAATTTTATAGTAGCGGTAGGTGGCGATGGCACCTGGAGTAATGTGGCAGACCGAGTAATTGGTTCAGGGTTAGGAGATGTTGCCTTTGGTTTCCTGGCTTCAGGAACTGGCAATGATTTTGCTCGTAATTTTCGGTCTTTTGGGAAAAATACCGTGGCCGCCGTAGGCGCCCTTGCCAAGGGAAGGGATGTTTTGGTGGATGTGGGACGTGTAGCAACCGCAGGGACCCCTGTACGCGCTAATGCTGACCCCTTGCCCGCCAAGGGTCGTCATTTTTTGAATCTTATTGGTTTCGGATTTGATGTGTCAGTAATTGAAGACTCTTTGGGCATTAAGTTCCTTCCAGCAACCCTGTTATACAAAGCTGTAGCACTAAAAAACCTATGCTCCCTGCCCGGCACAGCCCTTAAATTTACAAGTGATAAAAATGAGATCAAAGAAAGGCACCTGATGCTTACCGTTTCCAACGGTCCATTTTTTGGAGGAGGCCTACCCATAGCTCCAGCTGCAAATATCACCGACGGCCTATTAGATGTTTGTGCTATCAGAGACGTGTCTCCAATCAAAAGATTGAAACTGTTTTACATGGCAGGAAATGGGAAACACGTAAAATCTCAGTTTGTACATACCGGCCAAGGAAAACATTTCAAGGTAGGTTTTGACAAACCACCTAAGTATGAATTAGACGGTGAAGTCTGGCAGGCTCATGGGCCCGAAGTTGCGATAGAGGTGATTCCGCAGGCTCTTCGCATGATAGTCCCTCGATGAAACTCAAAGCAGGCCCTGTTGTCCAGCTTCACTCGTTATCCTCCCGGCCACCAACACCCAACTTTGGTTGGCCAGGAGCCTTGCATCGCTTTCATCGTGGCTTACAACCACCATCGGTGTTTGGTGTTCCTGGACATAGTCGCATACCACGCTAGCAACTTCTAAGCGTAGGGCTCTGTCGAGAGCAGAAAATGGTTCGTCTAACAACAATAATTTGGGCCTCGAAAGTAGGGCTCTGCCAAGCGCCACCCTTTGGCGCTCACCTCCAGACAGAAAGCGAGGCCTTCTTTCGAGGAGCACCGAGAAATGAAGCAACTCTGATACCTTGGTTATTTCCAGTGGGCTCGCTCCCGCATAAGCTAGATTTTCTTGTATTGAAAGGTGTGGGAACAAAAGGGAATCTTGAGGGACCCAACCGATTTTACGCTCCCAGGGCGGGACAAATACACCCCCTTCCGTATCAAGCCAGGTCTCTCCCTGTATTTGTACTACCCCTTGGGCGGCTGGCTCTAGCCCTGCAAGAACCCTTAGCAATGAACTTTTCCCTGAACCAGACGGGCCTGTAATCGCAACCTTATTGCTAGTCGGGTTCCAGCTTACATTTAACTCAAAAACGTCCCTGAGAAGGCTGGCATAGACATTAATAGATCCTTGCTTGGCTTCCATGTTAGGATTCCAATCTTTTACGTTGCCAGCGTGATAATGATTCAAAGCCAAGTAGTGCTATCAAAGAAATAGCCACACTAGCAGATACCAGCATCCAAGTAGCTCCTTGGCCAGAGGGAGACTCTAGGAGTGAATAGACCGCAAGGGCGATCGTCCTGGTTTCCCCTTCAAGGTTGCCAGCCAAAACTATGGTGGCACCAAACTCTCCCAGGGCTCGAGCAAAAGTTAACACAGCCCCTGCGACAATGCCTGGTAATGCCAGGGGAAGAGAGATGCGCCAAAAGGTCCATGTCCTGGAGACACCCAGCGTCCAAGAGACCTCTTCAAACCGCCTGTCTGCCATCTCAAAGGCGCCACGAATAGCCATAACATAGAGTGGAAACCCTACGACAAGGGCGGCAATCATAGCACCTAAAATAGTGAAGGGGACAGGCAGGCCTAGGGCATCAAGGGTTCTGCCCAAAAATGATTGTCTTCCAAGGACATCCAACAAGAGAAACCCCGTTACCACAGGGGGCATTACAAGTGGTGTCATGAAAAGCATGGATATAAAGGATTTTCCAAAGAATTGATAGCGCGCCAGCGTCCATCCTACTGCTATTGCCGGAATTAAGCCTAAAATCATAGCCCCCAGTGCCACAACCAGGGAAAGTTGTATCGCAGACCAGGGGTCTGGGACAAACTCCTCTTTTGTAATCATTGTATCGTCAGGCCCATAAGTAGTCGCTTCAGGGGCCCCAAACCCAGCTCGTGTAAAAACAGCTTGTGCCACTGGGCTTTCCAGAAATTTTAGAAACATGGCTGCTTCGTGGAATCTCTGTGACCCCAAAATTGCTGCCCCAGTGTATACAATCCTTATGCTTTCTTCGGGAGGGAATACAAATGCTATTTTGACCTTTTCCTCAGCCATGGCATCGGTCTGATAAACAAAACCCCCATCTGCTTCCCCCCTGGATACCCATTCAAGGGCCCCTCTGACGCTTCCACCGCGAACAATTTGGTCCTCCAGGGCACCCCAAAGGTTGGCGGCCTCAAGGGTGGCCTTAGCATATCTTCCTGCCGGAACATTTTCATCCGCAATCACTATTCTCGAAAGGTTTTTGCTATGAATATCCTCTGCCCTTTGGGGGGGTGACGGGAAGCCCAGGGGGGCCACAAATGCCAACTGATTTGTGGCTAACGTACCGATGAGCTTAGGATTCAGTTTTCCTTTATTTCCCAGCCACCACATCCAGTGTTCGTCTGCCGCAATAACGACATCTGCGGGCATACCTCGGGATATTTGGCCTGCTAAGCGTGAGGTGGCATCAAAGCTGACGCGGACAGGGATGCCACCGGCCTCTGTCCAGATTTTAACTATTTTTGGCAACACATTTTGAAGGCTTGAAGCAGCAAAAACAGTGAGAGCGTGTTCTCCCTGCCGAGGAAAGGTGCTACTTGCAAGTTGCAAGTGGTTTTCCCCATTTCTAATAAAACCTGTGGCGGCAAGCCTGGTTGTCTCATGGTGACCGACATCCTCTGGGAGGCTTGCCTCATTCTGACTTAAGTTAAATGTGTCATTACTACACCCACACATTCCCGCTATTATGGTTATAGGGAGCAATGTGCCCATATTGGCCCAATTGTAAATTGGAATCATCTGGAACACTGATTACGTGTTGAGGGTTCGACTATTTCATGGACAAACAAAACAAAGAGCGGAACCGCCTGAAGGCACTTCTCCTGCAGCGTTCTCTGCGTTTGGGTGACTTTGCTTTGGCTGGTGGTGGTAACTCTTCCTACTACGTAGATGCCCGCCGAACTACCATGACCGCCGAAGGCCAGGGCCTCACGGGCAAAATATGTTACGATCTTATTCAAAAAGTTGGCTGGAATGCGTCTCACGTTGGCGGTCTCACGTTAGGGGCTGATCCGGTTACCTATGCGATTGCTCAGTATAGTTGTGGACATAAGGTGTCTTTAGATGGATTCACTATAAGAAAGGACGCCAAAGCCCACGGCACGCAACAAAAAATCGAAGGGGGGCTTCCAAAAGATGCACAGGTGGTGATTATTGAGGATGCAATTACTAGCGGTGCTAGCGTGTTGGCGGCCATTAACGCAGTATCCGACCACGGTGCAATAATCCTTGGGGCTTTGTGCCTTGTCGACCGAGAAGAAGGTGCCCGAGACAGGTTGGACAAACTCGGCATACAGCTTGTATCAGTTTTCACAGGAAAAGAACTCTTAAGGGCTGCTAAAACAATAACCTCTAGCGACTGATCCTGTCTCTGTTAACCTAGCAACCTTAACGGCATTATTAAACAGAGGTAGTCTTTTTGGCTTTCTTCGCTAGATGTTAAAACTGGTTCTATTGTGGCCGCTCGCTCAGGGGCCTTGAATGTAAGCTTAACGTCCTTGGTGTCCATATAACGCAAAACCTCAAGTAGGTATGCGGCGTTAAAGCCCACCTCTAGGCCCTCTCCTTCATAGTTAAGATCAAGCTCATCTTCTCCTTCCCCAAGATCTGGGGTGAGAACATTTAAATAAACCTTGTCTGTTTCGAATGCCATCTTGATACGATGAGTTTGGTCGCTAGCAACCACTGCCATCCTGCGCACTGAAGATGCAAGCTCTTTTTTTTCAACTATGGCAATTTTGTCGTTGTCTTTTGGAATAACCTGTTCGTAGTTAGGGTAGCTTCCATCAATCAAGCGTGTGAAAACTTCCGTATTCTTTGCTCTAAACCCTAGATGATTGCCGCTTTGTGCAACCTCTATGTCGTCTTCATCTTTAAATAACTTTTGAACTTGTTGTAGGGCGATTGGGGGGACAATAAGGTCAACACTAGACTCGGTTCCAGGTGTGCCCGTACTAATACCCATCCTGGCCAACCTGTGTCCATTTGTTGCCACCATACGCATATATCCATCTCTTAGTTCCCAAAGAACACCATTTAAAATAGGGCGGCTCTCTTCTGTAGAAACTGCAAAAGAAGTGTGTTTAATGAGGTCGTTAAGGTCGCCTCCCCTCACCTTCCACCCCCCCTCAAAGTCCACCTCAGGGAGAGCAGGAAACTCACTCCCCGGAATCCCATTAATTTTGAAATGACTCTTCCCGCACCTAATATCAAGTTGGTCACCTGTAGCACTGAGCTCTACCGGTTGATCTGGAAGCTCACGTGATATTTCTTGTAGCTTCTTTCCCGGTACCGTTAGGCTGCCCTGTTCTTTAACTTCTGCTGGCACCCAAACACGTATTGCAACATCAAGGTCTGTACCACTCACCCATACGCCATCCTGTCCACCCTCTAATAAAATGTTAGAAAGAACGGGAAGTGTTGTTTTTGTAGGAATGCTAGCAGAAACATCAGCAATACCTGAATGAAGGTTCTGTCTTGTGATGATATACTTCATCGAGCCTCCATGGCGGCGGTTAAGATCGAGTTTTTCACAATCAATATATATTTATTTCAATAGACTATAAAAAAACTAGTAGTAGTAGTAATGGTGAAAATGTTAATAACTAAAAAAACCCCTTCAGTTAAGACTTAAAATGTACCGCCCTGATGTGGAAGGGTGTTAATAAGTTTGACTAATTTTTTGTATGTAGAAAAATCTAAATAATCAAACAGGTATTCCACAGCAATATCCACATCAATCAACCTGTCCAAGATTTTCTCTAACAGATTCTATCTTTCTCCGGAGAGAAGGATCCCTCTCGATTTTTTCTTCGATCTTCCGGATCGAATGGATCACCGTTGAGTGGTCTCGGTCGCCAAACATTTTCCCTATCTGTACCAGGGTACAATCAAGAATATCTTTAATCAGGTACATCGCAACCTGTCGAGGTATATTCAAGTCCTTTGTGCGACGCTTAGATCCCAGAGCATCTTCGGTTATATGCCAGCTTTTTGCGACAGCCTCACAAATAAGTTTTGGGGTTATGTCTCCCTCTGATGGACCGTGCTGGTTCCCGAAAGTTCCCCTAAGTGCAATTTTCGCCAGGTCTGTTGTGATTTCTTGGTTGGTAAGGGAAGAATAGGCAAGAAGCTTAATCACGGCACCCTCAAGCTCTCGGACAGAGGATGTACAAAAGCGAGCAATTAGATCGATTACATTATGTTCGAGGGTTAAATTATCGTCAGCTGCCTTCTTAATCAGAATAGCCATGCGGGTTTCGTAATCTGGTTGTTTGATGTCAGCCACCAATCCCCACTCGAAACGAGAAACAAGTCGCTCTTCAAGGCCTGGAATTTCTTTTGGCGGACGATCGCTAGTAAGGACAATCTGTTTGCGGGCGTCATATAGGGCGTTAAATGTATAGAAAAACTCTTCTTGGGTTCTTTCTTTTCCTTCCAAAAACTGAACATCATCAACAAGCAATAAATCTGCCTGACGATATAATTGTCGGAATTGGGCTGTGGTTCCTTTTTGGATAGCTCCCACAAGATCGTTTGTAAACTGCTCTGCGGACAAGTAGACAGTTCGACTAGAGGGCGCTTCCTTGCTGATGGCATTTCCGGTTGCATGCATAAGGTGGGTTTTCCCCAGACCAACCCCACCGTAAAGGAAGAGGGGGTTATACATTCGGGCTGGATCTTGAGCTACTGCCTGACAAGCCGCAACCGCAAGCCTGGAGTTATCCCCAACAACGAAACGGTCGAATGTGTATCGCTTGTTCAAAAAAGATGGCGGCAAGATTTCGGACGGAAACTTAGGTGTAGGAGAACTGCTGGTCCCAGTAGCAAGCTCAATGTTCGGCACGGGCACGGGCGAAGCGGCCCCCCCACACTCGATCCTAAGATTAAGAGGGCGCCCTAAAATTTTTCTAATCACATCTGCCAAAAGGACTCCATACTTATCCTCTAGCCACTCAACATGAAATTGGCTAGGTGCCTCCACTAAAAGATCAGAATCGGTAAGACCTACAACTACCGTATCTTTTAGCCAAGTACGATATGTCTGCTCTTTAAGGTGGGCCTGGGCTTCTTCAAGAACCCTTGACCACAGATCTTCGGCAGTAAACTCCATGTATTCCCCTGAAATATCTAGATAGTCGTAAAGCTTAATTGAGAGGATGGGCAAGCACGCTAGAATCCTTGTGTGGAAAAGTCAATTTTACCCTTGTACGTCACAGAGACCATGTGCTGGAAATAAGTATGGGCTTGACCTTGGTTTGCGGTCTCGGATATCTTTGGATCCTTGATTTTACCGGTCCTTAAGAGTTAGCTCTGGGCCAAGAAAAAGCTCTGAAGATATGAAGCCCACATACAGACCTCGTAATCGAAAGCGTGTTAACAAACATGGTTTTCGTGAGCGAATGAAGACTCGCGGAGGACGGAAAACATTAGCACGGCGGCGATCTCGTGGACGCGGCCAGCTAGTGGTAAAGATCGGCTCAAAGTAACCCTATGAATAGGGCCCGCTTGGTAGCTGGGCCGGGCCCCAGCTGGGCCACAAGAAATCGCTTTCCAAATGCCGCTCGAATCAACAATAAGGAAGATATTCGAGTGCTCCTCCAGAAAGGCAGGCGGAAGAAGACGCTCCATTTGGATCTATTCTTCGCTGTTTCTTCTATGTCGCAAAGTCGATGGGGGGTTATCGTGCCCAAACACAGACATGTGATAGTTCAGAGAAATCGCCTCAAACGTCAACTAAAAGAAATAGGACGAACACATATATTGCCACACCTAAAAGAAAAAGGGTTAAGGCTGGATATACTAGTTAGGGCACGGAAAGAAGCTTACACTGCCAAGTTCCACACACTTAGAAAAGAGCTTCAGGAGGTGACGGAGGGGCTGTGTTTAGAAAAATAATTCTCAACCTGATAAGGTTTTATCAGTTAGGGGTCTCTCCTTATACAAGGCCTGCCTGCCGGTTTTCGCCGACATGTTCGGCATATGCAATGTTAGCTGTGGAACGTTACGGTGCAGTGCGTGGCAGCTGGCTGGCCTTAAAGCGTATTTTTCGTTGCCATCCCCTTGGGGGATGGGGGCATGATCCGGTTCCGGAAGACCTTGAATTGGAGTCCAGCTATCACCCAGGAAGCAAAGTTAGATGAACCAAGAAATCCGACTTTTGTTAGCAATTACCCTAATGATGCTTGTTCTGATAACAACAAATATTCTTTTTGCCCCCTCCACACCCGAAACCCCCCCGCCCGCCGCTACAGATTCGATGAACTCTCAACAAAATCCAAGTGAGGACATTGAAACAGCAAGTGGTACAACGCCCAACGGAAAGACCTATGACGCTGAGCCCGTCAACAAGGATGATCTTCAACAGCGAATGCAGCAAGACGAGAATCTAAGAGATCGAGTAGCAGAAGAAATAGTTGTGGAGGGAGAGCAGTACAGGCTTACATTTAATAGTCACGGTGCCCGATTGACTTCGGCACAGCTACTAAAATTCCAGTCTTTTTCTCACGAAGGCCCTGTAGAATTTTTCCCCGAAGGCGGCGATGGGGCACTAGGCTCAGAAATCCGCACAGAAAGAGAAAACCTAAACTTCAGAAGCTTTCCCTTTGAAGTTGTTCCGCAAGAAGGGATAAATCTTACGGAGAGCGACCAGCC
The DNA here is from genome assembly GCA_002346625.1 of Gemmatimonadales bacterium UBA2989. Taxonomy (GTDB): domain Bacteria; phylum Gemmatimonadota; class Gemmatimonadetes; order Longimicrobiales; family Gaopeijiaceae; genus UBA6934. Next base: position 61,524 of record DEAF01000025.1, on the reverse strand, counting down.
CCAAACCCTGACCTTTACATACAAGCATCCTTCGGGTGCGTTCGCTCTTCAAAAAAGCTACACCTTTACTCCGCTTTCATACGAGATAGAGGCCAGAGTTGAAGTAGACGGCATAGGCAGGTCTCTGTTGGTTACAGATATGGGGACAGGGTTGGCGTTCAACGAAGCACAGGAGGCAGAAGAATTACGGATCATGGGCTATGTGACCAACCACCTGCGAGAGGGAATCCAGGCTAAGCCTATGCGAAAAGTAAAAGAGGACCTAACGATCGAAGGCCCTCTAATTTGGTCTGCTCTCAAAAGCAAATATTTTCTGCTAGCTATTTTGCCCGGTACTGGAAACGACCAAGAACAATATCTCGGAGGCTTATTGGTCAGCCCCGTTCCTGGAGACCACCAAGCCAAGGTGGCCGTAACACAACCCTTAGGGGCAGGCGGTTCTGTCAGCTATAGGTTGTTTGTGGGCCCACAAGAACGAGACCTCCTAATGGCGTACAGCAATGGCCTAGAAGAAGCAAATCCATATGGTTATCGCTGGATGCGGGTTGTTGTTCGTCCCGTTGTTGTAATAGTTATGGCCGTCTTAAATTTTCTACATCTCAACCTGAGCGTTGGCTATGGTTGGGTGCTTATAATATTCGGTGTAATGATGAGGGTCTTGTTGTTCCCGTTAAACCAGAAGGCCATGAAGGCGCAAATGCGAAACATGGCCGTTCAGCCGCTTCTTCAAGAGATCCAGAAAAACCATAAAGACAACCCTGAAAAGCTTCAAAAAGAAATGATGAAGCTCTACAAAGAGCATGGGTTCAACCCTCTTGCCGGGTGTTTGCCCATGCTGCTTCCCTGGCCTGTTCTCATTACCCTATTCTTTGTTTTCCAGAATACGATTCAATTGAGGGGCGAAAGTTTTCTCTGGCTCCCAAACCTCTCTGCAGCTGATCCACTTTACATTCTGCCTGTCATTCTGGGAGCATCTATGTTTCTTATGCAGTGGATCTCCGTCAAATCTATGCCAGATCCAAATCCTCAAATGAAAATGATGCTGTGGATTATGCCTATAATGATGGCGGTCATCTTTGCAAACTTTGCATCAGGACTAAACCTATATTATGCGACAGCGAATATAGCCACATTGCCACAGCAATACTGGATTGCCAAAGAGCGCCAGAAATTTAGAGCCCAAAGTGCTCCTAAGATCCAAGCTAATAGTGGCTAGAGGATGACACGGTTTGCCGAAAGAACCTGTGACTGACACGATCGTAGCCTTGGCGACAGCCCCTGGCCTGGGTGCTATTGCCATAATTCGTCTCTCTGGCGGGCAATCTTTAGAAATCATTCAAACCCTTACACAAGGCCACCACGGGAAAATCCCCGCACGCTCTCCAACCATCCTTCCAATTGAGGAACCCAAGACAGGCAAACTTCTAGATCATGCAATGGTTACCACATTCCCTGCACCCAAAAGCTATACAGGTGAAGATTTGGTAGAGATATCGAGTCATGGGGGATGGCTGGTGCCAGCCCTTGTGATAGAAGCGTGTCAGGCTGTAGGGGCACGAATAGCTGAACCAGGAGAATTCACAAGGAGGGCGGTCCTTCATGGCAAGATGGACCTAGTACAAGCTGAAGCCGTCATAGATTTGATAGAAGGGCGAAGCAGGGCTACACATGACAGTGCATTGTTTCAATTGGAGAAAGGGTTAAGCAGGAGGATTTCAGACCTCAGGGCACAAATAATCACGATAGAGGCCTTTCTGGTACACCATATAGATTTCCCAGAAGAAGATGAGGCACCGATACCAGTAGGGATTATCGCAGAAAAAGGAAAAACATTATTAAATGATTTAGATGAACTGCTTAGAACGGCACCAGAAGGAGAGCTTCTTAGAGAGGGAGCCCTAACAGTACTAGCAGGGCTACCCAACTCAGGCAAATCAAGCTTGTTTAATGCACTCCTTGGCCAAGACCGGGCCATCGTCACAAAAATACCTGGAACCACCAGAGACGCCATAGAGGCCACTGTTTCGGTTGGAGGTTTTCCTTTTAGGCTTGTTGATACAGCTGGAATTCATGATACGGAAGACACGGTAGAGCAGTTGGGTATTGATGTTACACAAAGATATCTCAACCATGCAGATCTTGTACTCTTATGTGTAGAGTCCGGGAGAGATCTGCTAGAAGACGAGTTGCATTTTCTGGATAAGCTTGAAGGCAGGCCAGTGATAGTGCTTCGCACAAAAACAGACCTGCATACTAAAAAAGATAAAGATAAAAATTTCATACATACAGAAATAGCACCCAGGGGGGCGGATGAGGTCTTGCAAATCTCCGCACTGGAGGGTACGGGCATTGCACGCTTACAAGAAACCCTTCCGAACCTTATATACAGTAGATTGGTTCGTACAGGCGGATTTGTTCCAGCCTTAACTAGGGCTAGGCATAGTGACAGTGTCCGTGTAGCCAAAAACCACCTGGCCGAGTTCATCCAAGAACTTGAAAGAGTTGTACCAGTAGAGTTGGCCTCAACACATCTTAGGTCTGCAACAATAGCTCTAGAAGAGTTGCTAGGAGTAGTTGCTACGGACGAAATTCTAGATCAAGTGTTTAGAGATTTTTGTATAGGCAAATGATTATCCATATAAATATTTTACTAGTTCAGCTCATTTGTATTGATACAGAGGCAATATGGTAGCCGATAGTAATTATGATGTCATTGTTGTTGGCGGTGGACACGCAGGCTCAGAGGCTGCCGCTGCCGCTGTGCGGGTTGGTGCAAAAACCTTGATGATTACACCAGACCTACTAAGAATTGGGCAAATGAGTTGCAATCCTGCCATTGGTGGAATCGCTAAGGGGGTAGTGGCACGTGAGGTGGATGCCCTGGGTGGTATAATGGGGCGTGCTACTGATGCTTCTCGCATCCAGTTCCGAATGCTTAATCGATCTAAGGGTCCGGCAGTTTGGAGCCCACGTGCCCAGTGTGACCGAGAACTTTATCCCCGATCAGTTCAAAGTGTACTTAAAGAGCTTATGGGGCTAACGGTCCATCAGGGGATGGTGTCGGGATTACTTATGGCTGGAGATATAATAGTAGGCGTTCGGACCCAACAGGGTATAGAATTATTTGGAAAAACGGTTGTTGTGACAGCAGGAACATTTCTTAGGGGTAAAATCCACATAGGAGGTGAAGCAGGGGTGGGGGCAGGTCGTGTTGGAGAACCTCCGTCCATATCCTTGGCAAAGGAACTCGAGAATCGTGGCCTAGAAGTTTCTCGTTTTAAGACAGGTACACCGCCCCGCATTGATGGCAGAACAGTAGATTACTCTCAGATTGAAAGACAGGATGGTGACCCAGAGGATTTTCGGTTTTCGTCATACACCAAAGAGTGTGTGCCGGAGCAGAGGCCCTGTTGGATCACATGGACAGGCAAAGACCTCCTCCGTGTGGTAAAGGGAAACATTAATCGAAGTGCGGTTTTTGGGGGTGAAATATCTGGGCTAGGGCCCAGATACTGTCCTTCTATTGAAGATAAGGTCGTAAGATTTCCAGATAATCCACGACATCAGGTTTTCTTAGAACCGGAAGGCCTAGAAACTACGGAATTGTATGTAAACGGCCTTTCAACCTCTCTCCCCCCGGAAGTCCAAATCGAATTACTCCAAACCATCCCTGGTCTTGAGCGAGCTGAAATTACCAAGACTGGCTATGCCATTGAATACGACTATTTCCCCCCCCACCAACTCAGCCACACTTTGGAAGTTAGGGCAATCCCCAATCTTTATTTTGCTGGGCAGATTAACGGAACAACTGGCTATGAAGAGGCCGCTGGACAGGGATTGATGGCTGGAGCTAATGCAGGCCTGAAAGCCCTTGGTCGTAAGCCATTGATATTGGAAAGAGACCAAGCATACATAGGGGTTCTTATCGACGATTTGATCACAAAAGGCGTCGATGAGCCCTATAGGCTCTTCACCTCGCGGGCCGAATTTAGGCTTACGCTTCGCCAGGACAACACAGTTCGTCGCCTAGGCCCGATGGCATGTGATGTGGGGCTCTTGACTCAGAGCCAAGAAGTCGAGATGAACAATTTAATTGACAGGGAAAAACAAATCCAAAGATGGTTTGTAGGGGCCACAATAAAACCCTCTGTTGCAAACCCCACATTGATTAAATGTGGCACGTCTCCAATCAAAGAAACTGTGCGGATATTAGACTTACTCAAGCGACCGGAGGTTTCTGCTGAGGCCCTGGCTATTGCCGGGCATGCGCCGTTTGATCCAAATGTAAACTGGAATGCTATTGCTGCTGTTGAGGTAGAGTTAAAATATGAAGGATATGTAAGACGAGAGTCTGAAAGAGCAGCAAAGCTTCGAGAGCAGGCCACATTTGAGCTCGATGGCTCTATTCCTTATAAAACGTTCAAAAACGTTTCTTATGAGGCTAGGGAAAAGTTGTCTAAGATTAGCCCCACATCTCTGGCACAGGCATCACGTATCCCCGGTGTTTCGCCCGCAGACCTCCAAAATCTTATTCTTGAAGTTCGTCGGTGGAGGCGCGAGAGTATTGTAACGTCATCAATTGAATAACCAGGCTACGCCAAAAACAAGCAGGGCCAAGTGGGTGGGCCACGTGGTCTATTTTGCATAGGTTTTGCATAGACAACTTGTTTCACGTGAAACAAGAGGGTTGCCCACACCTCGTCGCAGGGCTCTCTGGTAAAACTTTTAAGCTTTGATTTGACCTTTTGGGTTTTTTGGCTAAAGATCCAAAAATTCCCACCAAATTGCTGAGATTTGCTTTACATTCCCCAACAATGGGGTATATTCACCTACTTTTTAGGTACAATTCACACCCCAACGGTCCAACAATGTCGCGTGTTATCGCAGTCGCCAATCAGAAGGGCGGGGTCGGAAAAACTACAACAGCGATTAATCTTAGTGCATCTCTTGCTATGTCGGGGAGCCGAACGTTGGTAATAGATATGGATCCACAAGGGAATGCGACCAGTGGCCTTGGGGTCACGGATCATCCCGAATTAGTGACAGTTTATGAGGTTCTCTCGGGCGAGAGGATGGCTACCGAAGCTATAATCAGGGGCACCCAATTTCCTTTGCTAGATATTATGCCCAGCACTCCAGACCTTGTAGGCGCTGAGGTAGAGCTTGTTGAAGCTGTAAATCGAGAAACGGTGCTACGTGAGGCTCTTGGGCCAATACGAGACGAATATAAGTATGTGTTGGTGGACTGTCCGCCCTCGCTGGGGTTGCTCACCCTTAACACCCTAACAGCAGCAGATTCTGTGTTAATACCCATGCAATGCGAATTTTATGCACTAGAGGGCCTCAGCCAACTCCTTAAGACTATGGGGCTTGTTCAACGCTCCCTAAACCCCAAGCTAGAGATGGAAGGCGTGCTTCTCACAATGTTTGATCGTCGCCTAAATCTTTCCCGTCAAGTAGCAACAGAAGCCCGTGAATATTTCCAAGACCGTGTATACCGTACTACGATTCCACGTAATGTTAGTTTAGCAGAGGCTCCATCCTTTGGTCAGCCCATTGTTCAGTACGATATACTTTCCCAGGGGGCCCAAAGCTACCTGGCTCTTGCTAAAGAGATTTTAATGTTACATAGCCCCAGCGTGGAATAGGGATATGCTATTTTTTAACTCAATTGGAGGGCAGAAAAAGTGAGTCCTGCCGTGAAGAAAGAACGACTAGGTAAGGGCCTCGAAGCTCTTCTTGGTGGTCATATAGACCCCTTGGTAGCTAGTGTTGAGCCCCGGCGCCTTCCCGTAGCCGCCATTGTCCCGAACCCCGAGCAACCCAGGAGGACATTTCCAGATGCTGAGCTGGAAGATCTTGCTAATTCTATTGATGAAAATGGACTCTTGCAGCCACTCTTAGTCCGTCCAGCCCCAGGGGCTCCAAATAGATATGAATTGGTTGCAGGGGAGAGGCGCCTCAGGGCCGTAAAACGCCTCGGATGGGATGATGTCCCAGCAATCACACGTCAGGTAGATGATGACACCCTTCTGATCTTTGCTTTGGTAGAAAATCTCCAACGTGAGGCCCTGAATCCCATTGAAGAAGCTGAGGGTTACCAGGCCTTGGAATCCCAGCATGGAATGAGCCATGAAGCTATAGCCAAGTCAGTAGGAAAAAGCCGGCCAACAGTCGTGAATATGCTCCGATTGCTTCAACTTCCTGTTTCAGTTAGAAAGCTGGTCGAAGCTGGAGATCTCACAGCTGGCCATGCTCGTGCGCTTTTGTCCGTCAATGATTCACTACAATTAGCTGAGCTGGCCCGGCGTGCAGTCCAAAAAAAATGGTCAGTTAGGGATGTGGAGCGACGTGTCCGACTTTTGATGTCAGGGAAAAGGCCTACCCCCAAGCCAGGCGACACAAGCGACCATTTTATGGGGGCCCTGGAGGAGGAATTTCGTGCGACTTTGGGAACCAAGGTGCACATTCGATCCAAAAGGGGCAAGGCTGGGGTGATAGAGATTCCTTATCGAAACCCAGAAGATTTTGAGCGAGTGTTTAAAATCATTGTAGGTCGTGAAGCATCCGACGTGGTGTCGTGAAAAAATCGATACTGAGAATAATAGTAGTTCCTGAGGGAAGCGAAAGTCGAACCTATGAAATAGGGCGCGGGCCCCTCCAGGCCCTTAAAGTCTTGGGTTTTACGGTTTTTGTCGTTGTCATTTTTTTGGTTGCAACCTGGGGGCATATGGCTGCCAGGGTGGCTCATTTTGTGGAATTAGAAGCAGAGGTTGCGACCTTAAGGGATGATCAGTCACGTTTTTTTGATTTGCTTCAGCAAGTTGACAACCTTGAGGAACAGTATGACAGGCTTCGTTCTTTGTTTGCACCGAGGGGGTCAGATAGCTCGTCTGAAGTGTGGTTGCCTTCTGCTGCTGGGCCAAGCTATCCACAAACAAAAGACCAAAACGCGGGCGTGCCCGACGTATGGCCATTAACAGAGCGAGGGTTTATTACCCAGGGCCTCCTTGACGGGGATGGTGGCGCCCATCCAGGGCTGGATATCGCTGTTCCCGCTGGGTCGTATATTAGGGCAGCAGGTACGGGGTATGTCACTGATGTTGGCGATGACGCCACCTATGGGCTCTATGTACGTATAAAACATAAAGATGGCTACGAAACTCTTTATGCCCACGCTTCAGGTACATCGGTAAGCGTAGGAGAACTAGTTCGGAAGAGGGAGGTAATAGCTTTTTCCGGATCGACGGGTCGGTCTACTGCTCCACATTTGCATTTTGAAGTCCTGCTCAATGGAGTGGCGGTCGATCCTCTTGAGTTGGTACAACATCCTTGAAATCGTGTAGAAAAAGAGGACTTTATGGCCAAGAAAGATAAGACCAGCCCTCCCACGTCATCTGAGGGGGTAATCTCAATTATTGGAATGGGGATGACTGTTACTGGGGATTGCGAGACAGATGGCGTAATAAGGATCGAAGGAACCGTCAGCGGCAATGTACGTGCAGGAAAAGCAATAGTGATTGGCAAGGATGGTTTAGTTGAGGGCAATATGTATACACAAGATGCTGTGATTGCAGGGAATGTGCTTGGGTCAGTAAACGCATTATCCAGGCTTGAGGTTCAGCCAACCAGCCATATTTTGGGTGATGTTGAAGCAAGGCGTATGAAGCTCGAAGAAGGGGCAACACTTAAGGGCCAGGTGGCTGTTGGTGAAATAGGTGCCCTGGAGCCACTAGCGCCCCCTCCTATCGGCTTAAGTATGCCGGGAGATGATGATGGGGACGGGCCAGTCCCTGGGGGTTCTACCGAAATGCCCATATAATCGATTTCAATTTCCTCAAAACTGGTAAGATTTATAGCTAATGGACATCTATTTATGAAAATAGAATCATTATTCCAATATCTTGATCAATACCTTGAAATAACTAGCTTTCCAGACTACAGTGCTGCACACAATGGCCTTCAGGTTGGTGGCCCTTCAGAGGTATATAGATTGGGGGTAGCTGTAGATGCTAGTGAAGCTGTTATAAATGAAGCTGTTGATCGGAAAATTGACCTACTAATCGTACACCATGGTCTTTTTTGGGATGGACGCACTCGAATAGTAGGGCCTCGATTCAGAAAACTCAGAGCCCTTATTCAGGGTAACATAGCCCTTTATGGGTGCCACTTGCCGCTCGATGCTCACACTGAAGTCGGTCACTGTGCTGTTTTATGCGCAGAATTAGGCTGGGATATTGGTGGACGTTTTGGGGCCTACCAAGGCAGGGATATTGGTTGGTGGTGTGATGTTGATTTTAAACGAGACGCCTTGGTGGTCCATGTTGAGAAAACGACTAAAGGCCCCGTGCGCCTTATTCCAGGTGGTCCTGAGCAAATTTATCGTATCGGTGTGGTTACAGGGTCGGCTGCAGATTTGATTCCAGAAGCAGCAGAGTTCGGATTAGACGCCCTCTTAACGGGCGAAGGGCCACATCATACATTTAGCGAGTCGATGGAATTCGGGATTAATACACTATATGCTGGCCATTACGCCACTGAGACGTGGGGCATGAAAGCACTTGCAGCGCACATAGAAGAACGATTTGACATTCCCTGGGAGTTCATAGATCTACCTACCGGACTCTAAAAATGTAATTTTAGAATAACTTTTATTATCTCTTAGATTCGGAAAAAGAATTGTATAAAATAAAATCAATTACAGTGGCTCTAGTTATTGCGCTAAGCTTTATTCCTGAATCAGGAAAAGCTCAAGATTTCACCCTGCCCACCCTATATGTCAGGGCCCAGCAAACTGCTAATATCTTTCCTGTATCAACCTACCAGACGCTTGTATCGAATTTAGAATTCGAGCCACGAATAGATCTTCAGTCACGAAATATGGCAGAAGCGCAAGGTGATGTTAGTATTCGCGGGGGTATCTTTGAAAATACCGGTTTTAGGATTGGCAGTGCTACGCTGATTGATCCTCAGACTGGCCATTATTTCACAGAAATTCCGATCGCTCCTGAAATGTTGGAAAGGCACAATGTTCTAACGGGAGTGGACAACGGTCTTTATGGATTCAATAGTACGGTTGGTACAGTTGATTATGGATGGAGTCGAATTGTAACCGGTGGGAAATTAACAGCTGGTGGTGGGGATCATTCTCTGAATTTCCAAAGAGTTCATGCTGCGTGGTCTTCTTCAGATAATTCAAGTGAATGGTCTTGGGGCGCTGAGACTGAAGCGTCTCGTTCCGCAAGTGATGGAACTGTTCGCTACGGCGATCATAATTTCAATCGTTATTCGGCACGCGTGCAGCTTGTTGGCCCTAGATCGCAAACAGATTTATTTGCAGGATATCAATCGAAGTTTTTCGGATGGCCTGAACTTTATGCTGCCCCCTACGGATTCAACGAAACAGAAAATGTAAAAACCAGGCTCGTGCTGTTAAATCACCGTCAAGATTATGGGATTAACAATTTCTGGGAAGTTACAGCCTATTATCGTAGGAATAATGATCACTATATCCTTTCACGAGAAAAGCCTTCAATTTACGAAGCTTTTCATGAAACAAATGTTTATGCTTTAGGATTATCTGGGCAGCACAGTTTTGGAAATAATGCTGGCCTTGACTATGCAATGCAGGCCACATCAGATGAAATTGATTCATCCTCGCTGGAAAAAAACTTCACCTCTCGTAGCTACTATAAAATGAGCTTACTTCCTAGATATCACATTGAATTACAGAATCGTCAGATTCTAACTTTGCGAGGAGGGGCAAGCCTCGATGTGTCAAACCGTGATGATTCTGCACTTTCCCCACTCTTCGATATAACTTGGAAAAAAATAGGTCAAGATGGAATCTCCGAGAGTATTTATTTGTCTTATTCTCAGTCAAGTCAAGTAGCTGGATATACGGCAACAGGGGGCAGTGAAACAGGCGGTTTGTTCCGTAGCAGGCATTCTTTAGATCGTGAAATCAGTCAAAATTTTGAGCTAGGTGGCATTATTCGCCAACGCGAGTGGAGTGCCGAAGGGGCGGTGTTTTACCGCCAAGACAACAATTTAGTCGATTGGACTTTTTCGAAAGAATCTACTTCGGCTCGTTCTGCCAACAACGTTAACATCAAAACCTTCGGTGTAGAGTTGATTGCAACCCGTCGTCTAGGAAATTTTGAAACCATCATTAGTTACAGCTATTTAAACAAAGACGAAGATTATAAAGCAACAAATATAGATGCGAGTTTTTACGCACTTAATTATCCTGGACACCGCGTTACGCTAGGTGCAATTTGGCGTCCGATCGATATTGTGGAAATCCGCATTGATAACGAATCCCGCAATCAAGAGGCAAACCTGCTTAGGGCAGGTGACGACGAGGCCTTTTACACACACCTAACGGCTAGTGTATTCCCTCCAAAATTTTCGGGACTGGAAATTCATTTCGCTGTAGATAATCTTTGGAATGACAATTTCCAAGATGTGCCCGGCACTCAGGGTCGAGGAGATCAATACTCAGCTGGCCTGACTTGGCGTTGGTGAGAAAACACACTAATAAAAAACCTATGGCTGTTACCGAAAAAGATATCAGGGATGCACTGAAGACTGTCAAGGATCCAGAGTTAAACCTTGACCTAGTTGTCCTTGGCCTTGTCTACGACATTGATGTTAATGACAGAGATGTGCATGTGGTGATTTCCCTAACATCGCCGATGTGTCCTGTAGCAGATCAGATTGTATTAGATGCAAAGAATGCTGTTGCGGGGGTAGAGGGCGTCAAGAATTGTGAAGTCAATATTACCTTTGATCCTCCTTGGACTCCAGATCGCATCGCACCCTTAATTCGCTCATCACTGGGGCTTTAGCGTTTAGAATGCCAAGTATTTTGTATTCTTAAAGCTTGGATTATTAGGTTAAATATGACAACTGAATATAAAAACCATCACTCTCTTCAGGTAAGTTATAGGACGATTTTCTTTAGCCTGACGGTTATGATGATGTTGCTTGGCGCATGCACAACCGTAGCTCCACTTCCCACACCCCGATCTCTTATTGTTCATTCGGGTGCCAGAATTATGGCCGAGAAATCCCGTCTTTCTGAAATAGATATTTGGGTACGTGCCCAGCAGGACAATATCGTTACGGATCCATCATTTTGGATTATAGAATACCCCACGCCCGTTGACATATATCCCTGGGATGGCCTTACGATCAGTGCTGACACCGCTTTTGTTTTAGTGCCTTCTGTTGCCCCAGAATCGGGAGGAATAATAGCTTTCTATGGGCACTATCATCTGATGAATACCATGGGGAGGTTGGGAGAATTTCTTCCCGAAGCCGTAGAAGCTGATGGGTATGAGCTAGAAAAAGCCATCCTTACCAGGATAGCAGATGCTTGGTTGTATGGTAGATCTTTGTTTGATATGACCCCATTTGGGCCCCTTGATGAGATCATGTATGCCAATGAACATGGCTTCCTAGAAGCATTTATTCTTACTTCTCGTCCCGATGTGTTTGTGGAAGAAAGGAATGCTTGGTTAGTAGCAAATCCAAGAGGAGAAGAAGAATACCGAAAATGGTTTTTGGAAACTTTTGAGCGTGAGCCTCCAGGTCTGAGGGAGACCTCAAACTAAAGACTGGGCCGTCCCTTCTAATACGATGGCCCTGAAACTTCCCATTTAGGAGCTATAGCGCTGATATCTCCATCTAGGGGAAACACGTGGACATCCACCCTTCCAGTGCGACGGATACGGCTATCAGAAGGTATTCCACCGAAAGCTACGAAGCCGTTCACTTGAATCTTACAATGTCTTTGACCGTCTGGTGACCTAGTCTGTAATGTAGCACCCTTGAGTTCACGGGTAGTTATAGATTGACCAGGCTGACATCGGAGTTTCATAATCCACCCCTCATGGGGCGCGCACATGATATCCAGAACGCAGAAAACCGTTTGGTAATCTTGAGTGCCAATCATCCTGGACCTTTCTGTAGAGGGAACGAAGTTGTTCTGTGATGTTATAGGCTAGTGCCGGATGGTGAAACTTCCAAGGCTATGGCCTGATAAAATCCTTTAAGCAGACAGGATTAAGACCAGGATTCAAAAGCTACAGATGACTTTGTAGGTGAGGAGGTATAGTGGAGTCAAAAATGGATATAGACGAACAATATAAGAAAATCAACGCGCTTGTTCTTGACGAAACTGAAATGCGCCAACTCGGCTATGAGGCCGTGGATCTTATCGTCAAACGCTGGAGCAATCTCCACAAGGATGTAGCCTGGAGAGGGGCGGATCGTAAAGAGATGGAAAGGCTTTTTCGGGAGGCTGCGCCAGAAGAAGGAACACCTTCAGCAGAAATTCTTGATTGTGCAGTCAACCAAATAATGCAATATGCAGGTCGAATTGACCACCCTCGCTTCTTTGCTTTTGTACCCTCATCGCCGACTTGGCCTACGTTAATAGCTGATATGCTAGTATCTGGATTCAATGTGTTTCAAGGAACGTGGCTTGAGTCTGCAGGTCCTAGCCAGATCGAACTTGTGGTCTTGGATTGGTTCCGTGAATGGATTGGTTTTCCGAGCACTGCGGGAGGAGTTTTTACTAGCGGTGGTTCAGCTGCCAATCTATGTGCCCTGGTTACCGCCAGGGCCAGCTATGATTATTCTGGAGATCCCGTCCTGTACTATTCTGACCAAGGCCATGCTTCTATTGGTAGGGCTGCTCGGATTGCAGGATTTAAATCGTATGCCGTGCGCTCAATTCCCACTGATAATGAGTATAAAATGGACCTCGATGTTTTACAGGAAATGATTCATCAAGACCGAGATACGGGATACCAACCTCTTCTAGTTTCTGCAAATGGTGGAGCAACAAACACAGGAACTGTAGATCCTCTACAGGAGCTCAGTGGGATATGTAAGAAAGAAGATTTATGGTTTCATATTGATGCTGCGTATGGGGGATTTGCGGTGTTATGTGAAAAAGGACGTGCTGCACTAGATGGAATTGATCTTGCTGATAGTGTGACCTTGGATCCACATAAATGGTTGTTCCAATCGTACGAAACAGGATGCCTCTTGGTAAGAGATGTATCGAAGCTGGAATCGGCCTTTAGTACAAACCCTGAATATCTTCAGGACGTCCAGATGGGCGACGATCATGTGAACTTCAGCGATCGTGGCCTTCAGCTATCCCGATCTTTTAGGGCCTTGAAAGTATGGATGTCGATCAAAACCTTAGGCTTAAGGGTTTTCCGTGAGGCGATACAGAGATCGATGGATCTAGCGCTGGCGGCGGAAGACTATATAGCGGATTCTGTTGAACTTGAACTCCTTAGTTCACAAAATTTAGGAATTGTATGCTATCGGTATAATCCAGCTGGCCACGAACTTGATTCTGTTCACATTGAAAACCTGAACATCGAGATTCAAAAACAGATTTTATCGAGTGGTTATGCCATGGTGTCCTCCACACGCCTAAGAGGATCGTATTCGTTGCGTTTATGTGTGATGAATTACAGATCAACACTCAATGATGTTTTGGGTACACTTCGTAGCGTGGAAGAGATTGGGCGGAGCATCTTATCATGAGAATTGTATTGTTCGGAGTCATTGCTTATCCCTTGATTGTGTTTTTACTGCTAAAGGAAACTTTTCTTGGAATCCTAGACGCTGTCTTCCTAGCGGGACTCATACAACTCCTTCCAACCTTGGCTTTGGCCCAAGTGATGATAGTGCGTGATGTAAAGATCGAGAAGAAGTCAGCTTACTTAAGTTCTGGAGTTACAATACTAATACTAGGGGCACTAAGTTTTTTCATGGGATCGAGGTTATTGGGCATCTCGGCTCTAGGCCTGGGGGGCGCATTTTCATTTATAAACTTACTATGGACCGTAGCACTTTTCCTGGTAAGCATCGGAACTCTCCTGGCATTCTACTCGGTCCGTAGGTTTTTAGGTAAAAAAGAAAACCGCCTAGTTCACGAGCTTATGCCGACTACCAGCCAAGAAAAAAAATTGTTCGCTGGCTTATCCTTTTGTGCTGGGTTTGGTGAAGAAATTGCTTATCGCGGCTATGCCATGACTACCATGATCGCAGTTACTGGCTCAACTGGTATTGGATTAATCCTGACATCTCTGACTTTTGGAGCATTACATTCATACCAAGGTCTCATTGGTGTTATGAGGACTGGAATATTAGGATTATTGATGGGTGTTGTTTTCCTTGAAACGGGAAGCCTTTGGCCGTCCATAATTGCGCATACACTCATAGATTTAGTGGTAGGGTTGGTCCTTAAAGAGCGCTTGCTCACTTAATTTTATCATATGACACCTTGGATTTAAGAGAATAATATGGATATAGAAATGGCCCTATTGGCTGATGCTGCCACAATCGATGTTGCTGGAAAAATCAATATCATAGGAGCTTTTGACCGAATTAGTGTTAGCCAATTTCCTGCACAGCACAGTCGTATTGCGCTAGTTCTTATTGTTATGGCTGGGGCTTCTGATATGGGAACACACGAGATGGAAATCCGGTTGTCGGATCCACAAGGTAAAGACGTAATATCGTTAAATGGTGAAATGCAACTTGTGGGTGGTCCTGATGTTGGTGAAGGAATCCGAGCACCCCATGTGCTCAATCTGGATGGTCTAGTTTTTCCCGAGCCTGGTCGCTATAGCTTCGATGTTAAAATTAACAATAAGCACCAAGTATCAATCTCACTTTTTGTAGAAGGTCCACTAAAGACTCAGGGTGCTGCCCTTGCCTGAGTTCATTCCTAGTACTATCTAGTCGAGGCTCTCAGTTGCCCTGAGAGTTGTAAGTCCGCCATGGCGCCGAACAGCGCCTGTATTCGTTTTGTATTCGGTTAAGTAGGAGTTGTGATGACGGCCCAGACTCGCGAGCGTATTCTTCCCCGGCTCCTCGAAGAGGAGATGCGCGAATCATTCCTTGATTATTCCATGAGTGTGATCGTGCAGAGAGCCCTTCCAGACGTACGAGATGGGCTAAAGCCTGTCCACAGACGCATTCTTTTTTCGATGCATGAACTTGGACTGAGTCCAGACAGGCCGTACAAAAAGAGTGCTACGGTAGTTGGAGATGTTTTAGGCAGATACCATCCTCATGGAGATTCTGCCGTTTATGATGCCATGGTAAGGATGGTACAAGACTTCTCTCTCCGGTATCCCCTTATAGATGGCCAAGGAAATTTCGGATCCATCGATGGAGATTCTGCGGCGGCATACCGGTATACAGAGGCCAAATTAGCCTTGATTGCCGAAGATATTCTTGTTGATATCGAAAAAGAAACCGTTGATTTAACAGATAATTTTGATGGACAGCGCACAGAGCCAGCGATTTTGCCTTCAAGGGTTCCCAACCTCCTGGTCAATGGCTCATCAGGGATAGCTGTGGGCCTTAGCACCAACATTCCACCCCACAATCTCAATGAAGTAGCGGCAGCTCTAAGATCTTTGTTAGGAGATACTGAACCTTCTCTAAGTGTCCTGATGCGCCATCTTCCTGGCCCAGATTTTCCTACTGGAGGATTTATTGTGGGACGGGATGGCATCAAAGACATGTATGAAAAGGGGAGAGGTCGAATTGTCATGCGAGCTCGTATAGTTAAGGAAGCCCGTAGAGGTGGTAAGGAGCAATTGGTTATAACGGAGCTTCCCTATGCGGTATCAAAGTCAAGGATTATCCAACAAATTGCAGCCCTCGTAAGAAAAGGTGGGGCTTCTGATATTGCTGATGTTCGAGACGAGTCAGACAGGGAAGGCATGAGACTCTTGGTTGAACTAAAAAGAGGTGCAAAATCAACTAAAGTCATCCAAATTCTTTACAAAAAAACCAGCCTGCAAGCCACATTTGGGGCCATCCTGATTGCCTTGGATCATGGAGAACCTCGGGAATTTACACTTCTAGAATTATTGGAACGCTTCAGAGATCATCGGATCGAAGTTATTCAGAGGCGTTCCCGTTACGACCTCGAAAAAGCGGAAGTTGAGAAACACATTGCAGAGGGTTTGGCGGCGGCTCTCAGTGACATAGAAGAAGTTATAGCAACCATCCGCAAGTCCAGTAACCGAGAGGAGGCTGCCGGGCAACTGCAAGACCTCCTGGGTCTATCTGAAGTTCAAGTGAACGCCATCCTTGATATGCGTTTAGCTAAGCTTACGACTCTTGAACAAGATCAAATCAAGAAGAGGTTGAAGAAACTTAAAACCGTCATCAAAGATCTAAGAGATATACTCAAGAGTGAAGATCGCAAACGTCAGATTATGCTTGAAGAGCTCGATGAACTCGTAAAGAAATATGGAGATGATCGACGCACTGTGATTATAGAAGAAGGTGAGCCTGAAGATGTAGTTGTTGAGGACACTGTTGCAGATGAGGATGTGGTTATCACAGTGAGCCACGAGGGGTTTGTAAAACGTATTCCCATGCACCTTTACCGACGTCGCGTGTCTTCTGGTAAAGCTTTGGCAGGCATGGAGCGCTTTGGAGATGATTACTTAGAGAGAATTTTTGTTGCACGGACCCAGGGCTGGCTGTTGGCTTTCACGGAACAGGGGCAGGTGCATTTCCTGCCAGTTTTGGATGTTCCCGAAGGAGGAAGGGCTTCCAGGGGCCAGTCTATTTATTCCTTGAGTCAAGCTGACCGAGGGGATGCTATTGTTACCATGTTAGCGGTTGATGACCTAAAAGCTGACAAATTTGTTGTATTTACTTCTGAAAAGGGCGTGGTAAAGCGGACAAAGCTTTCAGATTTTGGAAACCCACGTTCTGGAGGAATCATTGCATCTGGCGTAAAGGAGGGAGACCGCGTTCTTGATGTCCGACTTTCAGATGGTACCGGAGAGATTATGCTAATGACAAAAGAGGGCAGAGCAATCCGGTTTCCTCAATCCGACTTGTCGGTAGTGGGGCGTACTGCACAAGGAGTGAGGGGTATTAATCTGAAGAAAACTGACTCAGTAATAGGGTTACTACTTATTCGCCGGGATGCTTGGGTTTTGAGTGTTACAGAATCAGGATTTGGAAAGAGAACCGAAGTCAGTGACTTCCCTCTTCAAAAAAGGGGCGGCCTAGGAATACTCGCAACACCTTCCGGGGATAAGAACACCTTAGTATCAGCCTTGGAAGTATTGGAGGGGGATGAAGTTATGGCTGTGACGGGTGGTGGACGAGTAAGTAGAATCGTAACTAGTAAAGTGCCAGCACAAGGCATTAGAACTCAAGGGCGATGCCTGGTTGAGGTTGAGTCAGGGGATAGGGTTGTGGAAGTTACCAGGGCTTATGGATCTGCAGCCCCTCCTAAAGAAGAAATAGAAGAAATAGAAGAAATAGAAGAAGGTTACATCAAACAGCTCGACTTACTTGGCTCAGAAGCTGGGGATATTATTTAACCTAGACGCCCCTGGTGTTAGGATCCCAGATATGTTTGTGAAGCTGTGTTTGGAGTCTTATGGAGATATTATCTTCGAGGATCCAATTAGCTACTATTGCAAGGTCAATACTGCCCCAAACAGGAGAAATCAGAAGAGCGCCCAGCCGTCTTTCTTTTAGCATAATATCTAGTTGATGTTTGCTAATAATATCTTTTGTCCATTCATAATCTGCACGATCAGCCACGACAAACTTTACCTCATCACGCACTGTCAACTGATCAAGATTTTTCCAAAGATTTTTTTCTACCTCGCCGGACCCGGGACACTTTAGGTCCATGATTTTGTGTGCCCGTGGGTCAAGGGGAGCAACGTCAACAGCCCCTGATGTTTCTACCAATACGGTGAATCCATCGTTCAGGAGGATTTCAATAAGGCGAAAAGCATTAGGATGCACCAGAGGTTCACCTCCGGTGATTTCTACTAGGTTCGTCTCTATGGAACGTACTTCAGCAACGATATCATCAAGGGCAAGCAATTCCCCGCCATAGAAGGAATATTCTGTATCACACCATACACAACGCAGAGGGCATCCTGTCAGGCGCACAAAAGTACAAGGTGTCCCAGACCAGGTAGATTCGCCTTGTATAGAGTGGAATATTTCAGTAATTCGAAGAGAGGGCACAGGTGGCATCTGCTATAAATTAAGAGGTTTGGTTTTTACGGAGAATCGCTTTATCTAAGAGTTGCTTTACTTCCCCCAAGGGAAGTTTTTCAGCTCTATTAAGTGCTTCATCACGGCCCTTGTCATTCCATAAAATTTCTGTTTCCACATGACCGACAATTCCCAGGCCGTTTTCTGCCCAACGAGGGAATAATAGGTAAACAGCATAGGGAGTGATAAGATCCCCCACCGACTCAACTTCTATAGAAACGGTATATGGTTGACCGTCTATGCCCTGAAAAGCAGGAGGCCTATCATGCACATTCAGATAACCACCTAAAGTGGCATCAGGTGCGTCAGTTTCAGAAGAGCTAGCACCGGTAATTTTATCTTTTGTTTCTGTAGTAGGTGATTCTCCCATATCCTTATACTTTGTGTGTAAATGATATCCAAGGTTTCTAAAAGTTAAGCAAGGATGTTAGAATCGAAACCCTAAGGAAGATTATTAAGGAGGTTTATTAGCAATATGAGAGCCGCCCTTTTCTCAGAGCATGGGGGTCCGGAAGTAATTAATTTTTCTGAGACTGACAAACCAGAACCTGGCCAAGGCCAGGTCCGGATAGCAGTTAGGGCGGCATCCCTGAATCATCTTGATATTTGGGTGCGGAGGGGTCTCCCGTTTGAAATCCCCCTTCCCCACATTGGCGGATCAGATGTAGCTGGGATTGTGGATGCAATTGGACCTGGAGTCAAAGGAGTGTCATTGGGAACCAGGGTAGTTGCAGATCCATCGATCAACTACGGCTGGTACAGTGATTTGGGGCGTGGTCCTTCAATAAAAGATCCTTCTTATAATGTTTTAGGGGAACATATAAAAGGCAGTTTTGCAGAATTCTGTTTAATTCCAGCAGACAATTTATTGGAGATACCCGATGAATTTCCTTTTGAATTGGCTGCTGCTGCTGGACTAGTTTTTGTGACAGCCTGGCATGCTTTATTGGAGAGAGGTCAACTGCAACCCGGTGAGGCAGTCCTGGTAACAGGTGGATCGGGTGGAGTGGCTACAGCCGCCATTCAAATTGCCAAACTTATGGGTGCCAGCGTCTATGCTGTTACTAGCGGTAGCGACAACAGCAAAAGAGTAAAGGAATTAGGTGCAGACTTTGTGTACGATCGCCATGAACAAGATTTCTCCAAGGAAGTTTGGCGAGACACAGAAAAGACAGGCGTCGATCTTATTGTAGATTCAGTTGGTGAAGCCATGTGGAATTCGTGTTTGCGTTCTTTGAGAGTTGGGGGCCGATTAGTGACATATGGTGCTACAGCTGGCCCTAAAGTGGAAAGTGATGTGCGCCTAATCTTCTGGAAACAGCTTTCTATTTTGGGGAGCACGATGGGCCCCCCAGAAGCCTTTCGCCGTGTAATGAATCTAGTCTTTGAGGGAAGGTTGAAGCCTGTGATACATTCTGTGATGCCTTTATCGGAAGCCCAGAGGGCTCACGAACTTCTAGAATCTGGTGAGGTTTTTGGAAAATTGGTTTTAGTGCCGTGAAGAAGCCAAATCCTACCACTAAAACAGGGCTGTCCTTGAAAGAAAGCCAAAGTCGAGTTGATGAGTGGATCTCTCAATTTGAAGAAGGCTACTGGCCTCCCTTGGCCAACCTTGCACGACTCATTGAAGAAGTAGGAGAGCTTGCTCGCCTAGTTAATGACCGCTTCGGAACCAAGCCCAAAAAACCTGAAGAAGATGAACAGAATATGGCCGAGGAATTGGGTGATGTGCTTTTTGTACTCTTATGTATGGCCAACGAACAGGGCATAGATATAGAGGAAGCATTTGAATTAGTCATGGCTAAGTATCACGAAAGAGATAGCCAAAGGTGGGATCTTAAATTAGAACAAAGCTGAAATCTACCCAAACGTTATTCACAAATATGATAAAGTATCAGTAATTAATTTTGTGAATATTGACTGACAGAATGCTGTTACTCGGCGAATTCAATTAGAGTATCGATGCACTGATCGATTTCAGAAACTGTGTTGTAGAAGTGAGGGCTCACTCGGACATGCCCGTGACGGCAATCCACTATGATGCCCTTTTTGGCAAGGTAGCTTACGGCCTCCATAGAATTTTCATGCTGGATCATAACAATTGCGGAGCGGTCAGCTGGCTCAGGAGAAATTGTCATCTGGAAGCCGGATTCTTCTGCTTTTTCCACAAGATGTTGAGTCAGAATGCGGTTTCGGGACCAAATTGCCTCTATACCCAGTTCATCGATAATCTCTTGGCCCCCCAGAGCTGTATGGATAGTAGGCAATGAGGGAGTTCCAAGCTCAAAACGGCGAGCATCACGATGCGGCTCAAAGTTTGCCAGGTCAAAGTCGAATTGATCTTCTGCTCCGAACCAACTGGCTATCCGAGGTTGAAGTTTTTTGACAAGCTTTTCCTGGACATAGAGGTAAGATAATCCAGGTCCACCGCAGAGCCATTTTAGGGGTCCTGTAGTGTAAAAATCAGCCTTGCTTGCTCCTAAATCCACGGGGATCTGCCCAGGACCCTGGTAGCCATCAACGAAAAGCAATGCCCCAGACTGGCGTGCTATTTCACCTAAACAATCTAGATCCTGAATGTGCCCGGTGGTGTAAAATACATGGCTTGTGGCCAAAAATGCCGTTCTGTCATCAACGGCTGCGGCAAACTGTTCCAGGTCGACCTTAACCCCATCATGGCTAGGCAGTATCACCAACTCCACATCAGGCTTAACCGCCCACTGATAGGCCAAGGTAGGGAAGTCAAGTTCTGTGCAGACTACACGGTTTCGCTTGCTGTAATCGATACTCTCGGCTATGACGGATAAAGCTACAGACGTTGAGGGCAGAAGTGCGAGTTGCTCCGGTGCAGCACCTAAGAATTCCGCAACACGTATCCGGAGAACTTCCAACGTTTCTAGCCAGGGTCCATACCAAGCTGAAGCTCCAAGATCGTGCCACAATTCCTGAAACGAATCCAAGTATGACGTGGCACGTAAGGAAAGGGGTCCCAATGAGCATGAGTTTAAATAAATTTTTCTCTGGAGTATTGGGAACTCAGATCGTACTCTAGTTACGTCCATATTAATGTCAGAAATCAGCTAGCCTTTCTGTAAAAGCCAAACAACGAAGGGGAGCATTGTTGATAATAAATATTATCAAAATAATATCTTTGTTAAGGTTGTATCGATTGCAAGTCTCAAAAGTTCAGAACACATAATTTTTTAACAATAATACCCAAGCCTGAAAGCATACCCCGTGACCCTAACTGATGACATTAAGAAGCAAGCAAACAAGCTAGGGTTTGAATTAGTGGGCATAGCTTCGGTAGAAGACAGTCAGCATATGGACATGTATCGGGCTTGGATCGAGAGCGGCTCTCATGGTGATATGGGCTATCTTTCTCGAAGGGACACCTTGGCCCGCCGAGCTGATCTCAAGAAGACATTGCCATCACTCAAGGCAGCTATAGTGGTGGGCCACGATTACTATCAAGAAGACCCCGCCGGTATACCAGATAATCAGCATAGGGCGGTGGTGGCCCGATACGCTCGGGGGCCCGACTACCATAGTGTTATCAAGAAAAGATTGATCAAGCTCCACAAATGGATTGAAAGCCAGGTCGAAGATCCGATTGCTTGTCGTGCGTATGTAGATACGGGGCCTATACTTGAAAGAGAACTTGGGGTGCGTGCAGGGTTAGGTTGGTTTGGTAAAAACACCATGTTAATTAATTCCAAGAGAGGGTCGTACTTCTTTTTGGGGATCTTGCTTCTCGACCTAGAACTTGACCACGATGACCCTTTTGATAGTGAACACTGTGGCACATGCCGAAACTGTCTGGATGCTTGTCCCACAGGAGCACTCCTAGGTCGTGACCAGTCTGGAGCACCGGTGATGGATGCCCAACGTTGCATTTCTTACTTAACAATAGAACATCGTGGCTACATACCTGTCGAACTTCGCCCGTTTATGGGAAACCGTGTGTATGGGTGTGATATATGTCAGGAAGTGTGTCCCTGGAATGAAAAGGCCGCACAGATTGGAACGGCTTCTGCCTACCAAGCCAACGCAAAATTAGATGGGCCAGCTCTAATTGAACTTGCAGAACAACTTTTAAAAATCGACGAAGAAGGTTTTCGGGAGCTATATAGGGGGTCGCCAGTAAAAAGAGCGAAACGAGTGGGGCTTCTCCGTAATGTTTGCATCTCATTAGGAAACTGGGGTATAGGGGATGCACTACCAGTTCTGGGTTTGGCTCTTAAGGATCACGAACCACTTGTACGGGGGCACGCTGCTTGGGCCCTGGGACAAATCCAATCTAACAGAGCCAAAATACTGCTTTTACCTAGAATTTTATTTGAAAAAGACCCAAGAGTCAGAGAGGAAATATTTCTTGCTCTGATAGCGTTTTCTGACTAAGGGTTGGTTATCCGTCGAATATCACAATTCTGAAAAAGCTAGCCTCGAGAAGGTGCGGGCCCAGGGTTATTAGTAAACCGAGATTTGGCTAGGGCCATTAGCATGCCAATAGCGACGACTGTTAGGGCGCCCACCACGTTATAATAAAGCCAAGAAATATTTGTCGTGACAGACACAACAAATACTGCCAGCATGCCCCCCAATAATCCCCAGAATGCTCCGTCTCCATCAGATTTTTTTACTAGAAACGCTAAAATGAAAACGCCCAAAATAGATCCGTAGAAGAAAGAGCCTACCTGATTAACTGCTTCGATAAGAGATCCCAGCTGCCCTGCGTAAAGAGCGAAACCACAAGCGAATAGCCCCCAAAATAAAGTTGATATACGAGAGACCATTAGATAGTGCTTTTCCGATGCTTGCAGGTAAATATATCTCTTGTAGAAATCGATTACAGTGGCACTGGATAGTGCGGTCAATGTTGAATCGAGTGACGACATTGCCGCAGCGAAAATCACTGCAATCATGAGACCTAGAATTCCAGCTGGAACATATTCGATAAGGTAGGATGGGAATACATAGTTCACATCGTTAGAGGAGGATCCACGTACTCCAGAGACTATGTTTCTTGCTTGTTGACGGAGTTCTGCAATCTGTCCATCGTAATTGTCGATTTGTTGTTGAAATTCGACCAGGCCGTCATCTCCCGCACGCCGGGCTTCAAGGAGACCGAGGGTTGCCTGTTTGCGCAAAGAATGAACGTGCTCATGTTCTTGTTCTAGATATCTGAACTCTTTTCCATCCTTACTCTCATGCACCACCGCTATCTCGGCGGCATTGAAAAGCAAAGGCGGGCGCTCAAAATGGTAGAAAACAAAGAGTAGTACACCAATCGATAGGATTGCGAACTGCATGGGTACTTTGAGAAATGCAGTGAAAATGAGCGATAGCTTGCTATCCCTAAGAGATTTAGCTGTTAGATAACGCTGAACTTGGCTTTGGTCGCACCCAAAGTAGGATAGTCCCAGGAAAAGACCTCCAATCATCCCAGACCAGATCGTGTAAGTGTTTGTAGGATCCCAGGACCAGTCTATGCTTGACCACATTCCCTGAGTCCCGCCTATGTACACAACGTCTGCCACGCTAACATCGGAAGGTAGGGTTCCGAACAAGATGACCAGAGCGGCTGCAATGCCCACAAACATTAACAACATTTGGATGACATCAGTCCAGATTACAGCCGTGATCCCTCCGATCGTTGTATAGGCGATCGTCACCAATCCCATTATGAGAATGGTAACCTTCTCGTCCCATCCCATGATAACTGATAGAACAATGGCAGGAGCATAGAGTACGATTCCCGCCGCAAGTCCACGTGAAAGGAGAAACAGGAAGCTCGTAAGAGAGCGTGTTTTAGCGTCGAAACGATTCTCTAAGAGTTCGTAAGCTGTGAAAACCTTGGAGCGATAAAAGAATGGGACAAAGAATATGCACAAGATTATCATGGCTAAGGGTTGAGCCAGATAAAATTGGACGAACTCCATCCCGTCATCGAAAGCCTGGCCTGTAGTCCCAATGAAAGTAATGGCGCTTGCTTGCGTAGCCATTACTGAGAGACCAATAGCCCCCCATTGCATGCGCCTGTTACCTAGGAAAAACCCCTCAATACCTACGTTCTTACGGCTATGATAGAGAGCGAACCCCGTAACACCGAAAAAATAAACGACAAAGGTCATCCAATCGAGTATTGTCACGGCATCTTGAAGTTAAAGGTCACAGTTAAGACGTGTAGTATGATGATGAGAGAGATGGAATAGATAAGAATCCCCCAGTACAGCCCCTGAAAGCTGGAAGACGAATCTATCTCCTCAATTCCACCTTGCGACTGCTTATTGATTTCTGTCATGTTTTTACTGCGATCTATGGTGTGCATTCCATTCATTTGCTGTTAGCGATACAAGATTCGCAAAAAGCCTGTATGCTCCTGGAACACCGGCGGGAAATTGCCGGAACAAAGATAGGGCTATGTAGGCATAGACCCCCTCTCCAACTGGTGCGACCAGAAGGGATCCATGGGCCGGCTCTTCTCCCGGGTCAACAAACTCAAGAAGCGGGGTGAAATTTTTGTGCCAATTGCTGAGAAAATAGAGCCCTCTTTCCTGTACCCAGCCCTCAAAATCTTTATCCGTAATTCTATTGGGAATATTGAATACCGGTGATCCTGGATCCAATAAAGCAAAGGGTGAATTTTCATCCGTGACACGTGGGGCAGGCCTATTCCCCATGCTCACCTTATACGGGGAGAATTCACCTCTAGGATATTCAAATTTATTGTACTGTACTATTACTGTGCCCCCACTACGGGCAAATTGTAAAATCTGTTCGTTTGATGCGACTATGTCAGGACGGGTTTCATATGCTCTAATCCCCAATACCAATACATCATAAGAAGAGAAATCTCCATTAAGAACTTTTTCAGGTGACACCTCTTCTGCATCGGCACCTATTTGACGTAGAGCAATCAGTCCATCGTCACCCGAACCCGTCAGGTAACCAACCTTAATTTTCGGTTCTATTGCAACTGGGAAAACGGAAGCCCTCATTTCAGCAACTTTCACATAGAGTGTACGCTCTATATGAGGATAGTTGATAATATCTATTTGTTTGCCAAAAGAAACACCGTCATCGCGAGTAGCTATTGCTCGGAAAATATGGTTTCCAGGGTCCACCTCTGTATCTGGTTTTACTGTGAAAATAAAACCTCTAGTGGAACCCTCGATTCCCATTGTAAAAGGAATCTCAGCTGGTGTTATCACCCAACCACTTGGAGCCAGAAGACTTAAAGTTCCAGATGTTTTGATATGCGAGTCGTTGCGGACAATAACTGTAACTTCACGTTCTTCATGAGAACCCTGAGGCCATACCATTCCTCCTGGCTCGATGGCCACAGAAAGGGATGGAGTTGCCAGGACGGGAGCCTTGAATTCACCACTGGCTTTATCCAATCCAACAAACTGAGCATTCTTTTCCCACACTATGTGCAATGGCTCATTAATCTGAGGAATGTGGATATTAAATTCTCCGGCTGCACCAAGAAGCCTTCTTTTATTTCTAGGAAGGCCTTCAGAACCATCTGCATCTGTCCATCGATACATATCTAGATTTCTTGGGTGCTCTAGGTAATAGAGGCTAGATATAGGAACTTTGTCTCCAAAGTGGACCCGATACCTCCAATCAGCCATTTCTTCTGGACCTAATTTCTGGGGGCTGAGGGTTTGTCCCTTGTCATTCAAAAACCTTACAGATCCAGTTACACCTTCCTCTAAGCCTGCAGCCCGAATAAGTGCTTGGTCTATGTGAAATTTCCCGCCGTTCCATATCGATATGTCTAGGTCCACTTCCTGGCCAGCAGTTACCAGGCCATCACTAACTCGGACATCTATTGTTATGGATGCGGACCTTAGCAGGGCTTGGCGAACCTGAGAAATACGCCTAACTAATGGTTTGGAGATAGCTAATTCAACATCAGTCAGATCTTGGGTAAGCTCAAATATGTTTTGGAGGTTACGGTAAGCTAGTGCTAGTGGCTCAGCCACACGTTCAGGCCGAAGAGCATCTAAGGATTCAGTTGCTTTGTGAACGGCAGCCCTATAATCCGTCAAATGTTTTTGGATAGGAATGGATGTTTTTTTTGGAAGCCCGGCCGTAAGCCCTATGAGCGTCGTATCAATTCCTGCAAACATGCCGTTGTCATCAGTGGGTTCATGTACATGGCTCTTAACAAGACGAAGACCTGAAACCCTTGGGCCCAAGGGCTGATAGGATCCCATGGCTTGTGACCTATGCTGGCTTCGGCTTTCCATGGCCAGTTGCAAGTAAGATCGACCAAGTAGAGGATCAAATTTCCCAATAGGAACAGTGACCGATGGAGGTTCTGGGTTGCGACGTACAGACTGATAGAATTTATCAGCCCTCCAGGGCAGCCCTGCTTCTCTTGGCAAATCGTTAAATCTTTCCGGATCTGCTGCTACATCGAAAGCCTCTCGAGCCAATATGCCACTTGCTTGATGTTGTCCATGCCCGTCACGGGTTGTTCCAGACCAGACCGAAACGATGACCTGTGGGCGGAAGGTCCGGATTACCGAAACAATATCCCTCAAGACTTGTTCGCGGGGCCAATGAGAAAAAGCTTCTTGGGCGGTCTTAGAAAAACCATAATCGTAAGCCCGTGTGAAAAATTGCTGTCCCCCATCTAGCCTTCGCGCTGCCTCAAGTTCTCCAGTACGGATGATCCCCAAGGCTTCGCCAAGTTCGGGTCCGATAAGATTTTGACCGCCATCTCCTCTGGTTAAAGAGAGGTATGCAGTTTCTGCTCCCAAGCCCCGCGCTAGAGATGCGAGCAGGCCTGTGTCTTCGTCATCGGGGTGAGCTCCGATCATGAGCACCCGCTTGATTCCATCAAGCCCCCGAAGAGCTAGCCCAATTTCAATCACACTACTACCCTCGGGACCAACCTGTGCAGGCAAATGCCTAGCACTGGGCAGATTACCCATCAGGGTTATCAGCAGAATCGTTACCAATCGTTGCATTCTAAGGATTTCCAAGTGTTTTGATTAATCTGTCTTCATAGCTATGAACTTACCTCTCTCCCCAGATCTAGGAAAATCTAATCCAGTCAGTGAGATTCTATAATAAAGCTACAACAGCTGGCGCCTGTAAGGTTCACTCGCCATAATACATAAAACTAAGGTCCTTAAGGTTCTACATTTTGAACCGAACTTCAGACATCTAATTCCCCCAGGAGTAAATCGATGAATCAGTCTCGTGGCAACTGGAGTTCCAATCTTGGCTTCATTCTGGCGGCTACTGGTAGCGCTATTGGCCTAGGAAATCTCTGGAAATTCCCATTCATCACTTGGGAGAATGATGGCGGGGCCTTTGTGCTCATTTACCTAATCTGTATTGCAGCTGTGGGGCTACCAATAATGATGGGAGAGCTCCTAATAGGCCGAAAAACACAGAAAAGCCCTGTGGGCGCCCTGAGGGAAGCTATAGGCCCGATTTGGGGATGGGTGGGAGCGTGGGGTGTAATAGCAGGATTTGTGATTCTTAGCTACTACGCTATCGTTGCTGGATGGTCGTTACTTTACTTCACTAAGGCTGTGGGGTGGAGTCTTCAGGGCTTTCCAGATGTCCTAGATGCAGGATCTGCTTTTGGTGAATTGGCTGGGAATGGAAGCAAGCAATTAATACTTACAGGATTATTCCTGGGAATGACTGTAGGAGCTGTATACTTTGGTGTCCACAATGGGATCGAGCGTGTGGCACGTATATCCCTCCCTATTCTTTTTGTGATCCTCCTCCTCCTGTTGTTAAGTGCACTGTCGATGTCGGGATCTAGAGACGCACTCACTTTCATCTTCCGACCAAATTTTAGTGAGCTTGATTCAGGGTCAGTTCTCATGGCTCTGGGGCAGGCATTCTTTAGCTTATCATTGGGCATGGGGGCTATGATCACCTATGGTTCATACGTTGCCCGCAACAGATCCATAGTAAATGCTGCTGGAGTAATCGTTATCCTGGACACATTGATTGCTCTTTCTGCTGCGATCATAATGTTCTCTGTGATTTTTACGGTGCCAGGAATGACAGAACAGGTTGAAGGTTCAGCGGTGGGTATGCTATTCATAGCCTTGCCCGAGCTTTTCTATGATGTTGTACCATTTGGGCGATTCCTAGGACCGCTTTTCTACGTTCTGGTGGCCCTGGCTGCACTAACATCCACAATTTCCTTGCTGGAAGTTGTGGTTAGTTACGTTATAGATGAAGTCAAAATAAGTCGCCCCAGAGCCACTATAGTGAGCGGCGGACTCACATTTGTTTTGAGTATTCTAGCTGCACTATCCCTCGGAGCAGTGCCTGCCCTGTCCAACTTTGAGTTCTTTGCTGGCAAGCCTGGGGTCTTTAATACACTTGATCATTTTGCTGCCAATTGGATGCTTCCTACCGGAGGATTGTTGGTTACTCTGGGTGTTGGTTGGTTCATGTCCCGCCAGTCTACGGAATCAGAGCTCATTGACGAAAATACACCAAGTTGGTTCGACTATCGTTTATGGAGATTCTGTATCCGTTACATTGCTCCGGTTGCGGTCACGGCCATTGTGATCTCAGTTATCCTTGGCCATGATTTTTCGTGATCATATGTGAATGGCAACTTGATTAGTAGCTGATGTTTCTGGGATTTGTTGGTTTCATTGGTTGCTGAAAAAGATCCGGCAATTGCTTGCCGGATCTGATGGTCGCTACTGGACTCGAACCAGTGGCCCCTACGATGTGAACGTAGTGCTCTACCAACTGAGCTAAGCGACCTTAGGCCAAAGCCAGGATTTCTAGACGTTTGGCATTTAGCAGTACCCCCACGGGGAATCGAACCCCGGTTTCCTGGCTGAGAACCAGGTGTCCTGGGCCACTAGACGATGGGGGCAAAACACTGTGACCAATTAATGAAAAGTCGGGAAGAATATATAGTATTTGGTTTCGATTCAACCCCCGCAGATGGTGAAATGTTTGGGGGGATCAAAATGTACCGTTGAAGCGGAACGAGACATGTATTCTTGATGAAGATTTGTTCATGAAGCGAGTCCGGTTTTTATTATTTTGGCCAGACACTCGATACCAAATCCGATCTGTTCTTCAGAAATTACGGCCGGAGGTGTGATTTCTATAACCTTACCATCAGCCCCTGCAGGTAAAACAATGAGCCCTTCTGTAAGTGCAGAGGCTGTTATCGCTCCTCCAATTGTAGTGTTATTTGTCCCAGTAGTTGTATTTTCGTATTCCTTAAAATCCATCTTATTAAGATCAATACCTATGAGTAAGCCTCTGCCCCTGATGTCCTGAACGTCGGGAACCACACCCGCTAAAGTATGCCTAAGGCCTTCGAGTAGACGGTTGCCTAAAAGAGTGGCCTGATCCACCAGACTTTCGGTTTCTAATACCTCCAAAAATGCCAATGCCGTAGCACATGATAGTGGATGGCCGAGAAAAGTGCTTGTGTGTAAGGCTTCACCTTTTGATTTTGGCCAAGCATCCATGATTTCACTAGACGCCAGGCACGCACTTAAGGGGAGGCCACCACCTAACGCTTTGCCCACACATAGTAAGTCTGGAGTCACCCCATCATGTTCTAGTGCGAATAGGGTGCCTGTGCGCCCAAAGCCAGTTAGGATCTCATCAAAAATAAGAATAGCTCCAGCTGATCTCGTCAATTCTGCCAAGCTAGCTAAGAATCCAGGCGGTGGTATGCGTACCCCCGCTCTCCCTTGAATAGGCTCTATTATCACCGATCCTATAGCATCTCCAAGTTCATTGTTTCTTGATAGGAGGTTTTTGATTTCTGTTAATACAACATCGACATCTTCACTTTGGGGAAAAGGAGCGAAGGCTACGGAATCGTACAACCTATTCCGGAATGGTGTGCGGAAGTCATCACGTTCCGTTGCTGCCAAGCTTCCAAGAGTAAGCCCATGGTAGCCTCCCTGAAATGACAAGATTCCGGATTTGCCAGTTGCTAACTCGGCAGTTTTGAGGGCTATTTCAACAGCTTCTGAACCAGAAGATGCTAACACTGCTCGGGCATCTTCCCACGGTGCCAGATGGGCGAGCCTTTCCAAAAGTTCCAGTTTGAGTTTTGGTGGGTGTACGTCTCCCATGCCGTGAACCAGATCTGCTGACTGTTTCTTTAGGGCATTTAGGATGTGTGGGTGAGCATGGCCGGCCATCGTGACACCGAAGGCTCCAGTAAAGTCTACATAAGTGTTTCCGTCCACATCGCGCACGTTGGCGCCTGTAGCGGATTCCCAAAACACTGGAAACCGTTCAGAGAGGAAAGTGATATTTCTAGACTCTACCTTGCGCAATCTGTCTGCCATCGCTTTTGACTGTGGTCCGGGCGGAGGAGTCAAAATTGAAGGTAGAAGAGAGCCTAGCTCAGGCATGTTACTATTCTTCAGTTAGTAAATCTCCAGGAATACCCATAGCGTGAAAGCCCATGTCCACATGAATAGTCTCGCCTGTAATGGCAGCAGCGAGTGGGGAACATAGAAAAGCTGCAGTGTTTCCTATATCGCTAGCGGTATTTGCTTGAGGGAGAGGTGAATTTAGTTGATAATAGTCGACCATTTTATCGATTGATCCAATAGCTTTTGCCGCCCTGCTAGCTAAGGGCCCCGCAGATATAGTATTCACCCGAATACCCCAACGCCTACCGGCCTCGAACGCAAGAGTGCGTGTGTCGTTTTCAAGGGCAGCCTTTGCTGAGCTCATGCCTCCTCCGTATCCCGGGACAACCTTTTCCCCCGCTAGATAGGTTAGAGATACTACGGATCCATCTTTACGCATTAGTGAGCCGAAGCGTTGTATCATGGCAACCATGGAGTATGCACTTGCACTAACAGCAGCTAAATATCCGTCACGACTAGTATCCAAAAGAGATTTATTTACTTCAGGGCCATTTGCAATCGAATGCACCAAAAAGTCTAAACAAGAGTCACCAAAGTCACTCTTGAAATTGTTGGCCACTTCTTGGATTGTATAGCTGGACAGGTCTCGGTAGCGTTTATGTTCACTTATTTCGCCAGGTACATCATTAGGCGTGTCGAATACAGCATCTATGGGATAGATTTTTTCGATTTCCATCTCGCCACCATCCGGCAAGCTTAAATCCAGTTTGCCTCGTTCTAAATTGCGGGTAAATATTTTTAGTGCGGGCGGCCACGTTCCGATACAAACTGAAGCCCCTGCCTGAGCAAGAATTTTTGCTATGGCCCAACCGTATCCATTATCGTCTGCCACACCAGCTACGAATGCTCTTTTATCTTTTAGGTCTATGGGAAGCATATGTCCGATGCTCCTTGTAGGGGTCTCAAAGCACAATCCAAGCACCTAGGGCCAGATAGCTGCCTAATAAAACAATCCCTTCTAGTCGTTTGATTCTAAAGTTCATCCAAACAACAGGGAGAAGAAGTATGGACATTATAATAACTGCTGGAAACTCAAAAATCAGGACATGAGGGTTAACATTTAATGGGACTATCATTCCTGTAAAGCCTAGGACTGCTAGTATGTTAAAGATGTTAGATCCAATGATATTACCAACTGCGATGTCTGCTTTATCCCTAAACGCTGCCACGATAGATGTGGCAAGTTCGGGAAGAGAGGTTCCCACAGAAACAATAGTTAGGCCGATTACTAACTCAGATATACCCATTGTTCTGGCTATTAATAGGGCCGACTCACGAATAGCGAAAGCTCCTACGATAAGCCCCGTTGCTCCAATCGCGATAAGAGTAAAATTTTGCAGCTTTGTGTGAGATTCTAATCCCAAATGTTCTTTCTCAGATTCCTTTATTTCTCTTCGGAACAATAGATATAGATAGCCGCTGAGGATTGCTAGTAAAATAAATCCCTCTAAGCGTTCAATACGGAGGTCCCAGATAATTGGCAGGAGAAGGGCCGTGATTAAAATCATCACAGGGATATCAAGGTTGCCAACACGCCTAGATACCTCTATCGGCCTCAAGATTGCACTCAAACCTAGGACGAGCCCAATGTTTGCGAGGTTTGAGCCCATAACATTACCGATGGCCAGGTCTCCACTCCCACCGATAGCTGCTATTACAGATACCACTAGCTCTGGGGCAGAAGTCCCCAAAGATACTATAGTGAGACCGATAATAATCGGACTCACTTTCAATGCAGTCGCAAGCCGTGCACTTCCCCTAACCAACCACTCCGCTCCCAAACAGAGAATGCCGACCCCGCCAGCAAATATCAATATATTCTGCACCATTATGGTCGCCCTATTTTCCGTTGTTAAGTAGGATCACGAATTCTGGCTCTGTGATTATGGTTACTCCCAGTTCTTTAGCTTTTTGTAGCTTTGATCCTGGATCGTTTCCCATGACCACATAGTTAGTATCGCCACTTACAGATCCCACTAAGCGCCCACCAGCATTTTCGATAAGTTTTTTGGCTTCTGATCGAGTGAATCCTGTGAGTTTACCGGTAAATACAAAACTCTGCCCTGAAAACATGCCACTTTTAACATATTCCGGAGCTATTAGGTCAATGCCGCGATCAAGAACAGCTTGGATTAAGGTCGCATTTCTCTCTTCGTCCAAGAAAGTCCTGATTTGTTCTGACAAGGTAGTGCCAATGCCTTCCACAGACTCTAAATCATTGCGAGTGGAAGCACGCAATTTTTCAAAACTTCTAAAATGATTAGCCAGGTCTTGGGCTATGCTGGTGCCTACATTGGGGATGCCTAGACCGTAAAGAAATCTATGTAACTCTATAGATTTCTTAGCCTGAATAGCGTCAACAAGATTTGCAGCTGACTTTTCTGCAAATCCTTCTAATTGTTCTAAATCTTCATTTTTTAGATCAAAGAGGTTGGCCAGCTCTTTAACTAATCCTCGTTCAACGAGAACATTGGCAGTCTCCTCTCCCAATCCTTCTATGTCGAGTCCTGCACGTGAACCGAAATGTGTAATTCCACGCTTAAGTTGTGCTGGACATCCGAAACTATTGGTGCAATAAATGAAAGGTCCACTTGCTCTCACTCGGGTGTCACAAGCTGGACATCGTTCCGGCATCTGGAAAATGGGTCCACGTACCACCCCCTCTTCCTCTATCCTTTCGATTACTTGGGGGATAACGTCTCCAGCCCTTTGGATCTTAACCATGTCTCCTTCGCGCACATCTTTACGGGACAACTCTTCTTTATTGTGAAGTGAAGCACGCGATACCGTGACACCACCTACCTCTACAGGCCTCAGGAGTGCCACGGGCGTTAATTTCCCCGTCCTGCCTACTGAGATAGCGATTTTCTCGATGTAGGTTATTTCTTTTCTTGGCTCAAATTTTAAGGCCAGCGCCCAACGGGGGTGATGAGATGTGGACCCGAAATCTTCCCGAGAATCCAGGTCGTTCAATTTTATAACTATTCCGTCAATCTCATAGTCTAGTTCGTCTCGGTCTTCCTCAAATTTTCTATGATATTCAACAATTTCTTCGACCGTGGTTACTAGATTTGTGCGATCTGGTGTTCTAAATCCCCAGTCCTTTAAGGCCTGAAGCCCTTCGTATCCCGATTCTACTTGACCTTCATCTAAAACGAGTATGTCGTAAGCTAAAACGTCGAGTGATCTTTCTGCGGTAACTTGTGGATCTAATTGACGCAGAGATCCTGAGGCTGAGTTACGAGGATTTACATAGGGTTCTGACCCTTGTTTGATCATACGAGCGTTGAGATCCTCAAAGGCCGAAAGATACATAATCACTTCACCCCTAAGAGACAGAAGCTTGGGTGCTTTACGGGTTCCTTCTAACAAGTGTTCGGGCACACTAGAGATAGTTTTTACATTTTCAGTAACCACCTCTCCTTCCTGACCGTCACCTCTTGTGACGGCACGAACGAGCAGGCCATTCTCATACACAATCTCAATAGAAGCTCCATCCAATTTAGGCTCTAAAAGGTATTGGGGGTCGCCTTCAGATCCCTTCCGAATACGTTGGTCAAAACTACGAGCCTCATCCTGATTCTTAGCTGAGTCCAAAGAAAGCATTGGGGCCATATGCTTGGCTTTGGCAAAATCACCCCTGGGTGTTCCACCAATTTGCTGAGATGGAGAATCAGGTGTGACTAAGTGTGGATGAGTGGCTTCCAGGGATAGGAGTTCTTCATAAAGAATGTCAAATTCTGTGTCATCGATATCTGGACGAGATTCGATGTAATATAGATCAGAATGTCTCCGAATTTCTTTCCGAAGAGCTTCGAGTCGCTGTTCGACTGCCCCCCCTTGCTTGGATGAAAGTTCCGTGAGATTGTCCGATGTGCGTGAGTTCAATGAGACCCCAGGTCATTATGGTAATTCATTTTCATAACGTGGTGAATCTAGGCTAACACGGATAGTCCTTACAATACGAACTAATTTGCTTCCCTTTGCTGTTGCGTTGCTCTAGGTGAATAAGGTATATCAAAGGGTTGAATGGTCACCCCCTTGGGGAGATTAAATCTATCATACCGCCAAACTTATTGGGCGGCTGGAGGAATTATGGGGATTATCCGGACGCTGGGCCAAATAGGAGTTTTATTTTTTGCCATTTTGGTTTTAGCTACAACTGTTGTGGCTCAGCGACCAGAGACAACGCTTCGGGGCCTGGATGAAGGAGGGGGCCCCTACAAACGTCTTATCCTCAGAGGTGCTACTATAATTGATGGCTCAGGTGCTCCCCCAAGGGGCCCGGTAGATATCGTTATAGAGAACGATCTAATTGCAGAAATTCGATCAGTAGGGTTTCCGGGGGTGCCCATAAATGAAAAACGTCGTCCTGGAAATGCTGATTATGAAATTGACCTTACAGGACATTATATCATGCCTGGCTTTGTGGATATGCATGGCCATACCGGTAGTGGGTCGAAGACACCTCAACCCGAATATGTATATAAACTCTGGATTGCTCACGGAGTAACGACATCAAGAGGGGTTGGCCATGGGCCCATGATGTGGGCCCTGAAAGAAAAAGCCCTGGCTAGCCGTAATGATATCGTAGCACCTCGTATGTATACCTATGCTCGACCGGGGGAGGCCTGGGGTAATGGCAGTATCGATTCACCTGAAAAAGCCCGGGAATGGGTACAATGGGCTGTTGATCAGGAAGTTGATGGCCAAAGAATCGATGGGCTCAAATTGGGCGCTTATGACCCACCCATTATGGAAGCCGTCATTGATGAGGCTCATAAGTATGGTTTAGGCACTGTAGCACACCTTAACCAGATGGGAGTATCCCGGATGACAGCACTGGATGCCGCTGAGGCCGGACTAGATATGATGACCCATTACTATGGACTTTTTGAGTCCTTGCTGAAAGACCTAAGTATTCAAGATTGGCCCTTGGATTACAATTACAATAATGAGCAAGACCGTTTTGGAAGTGTAGCGAGGCTTTGGGATCAGATCCATGAACCTGGTTCTAACGAATGGAATGCCCTAATAGATCGTTTGCTGGAGTTAGATTTTGGTATTGATCCCACAATGACTATCTACGAAGCCAGCCGAGACGTAATGAGAGCACGTAATGCTGACTGGCATGATGATTATACCTTGCCTAGCCAAGAAGATTTCTATCAACCAAGTCGTCAGGCACATGGGTCTTACTGGTTCTACTGGACCACTGAAGATGAGGTGGCGTGGAAAAATTTCTATATCCGCTGGATGCAATTCTTGAATGACTACAAAAACCGAGGTGGAATCGTAACCACTGGTTCTGATTCAGGGTTTATTTATAAGCTCTATGGATTTGATTATATACGTGAGCTAGAGCTTCTCCGTGAGGCCGGTTTCCATCCTATAGAGGTTATCCGGTCAGCAACCTACTACGGAGCCCTACAACTCAATAAACCAAAAGGACTTCATCCCAACTTTGGTTTAATAAGGAAGAATCTCAAAGCTGATCTGGTAGTTGTAGATAAAAATCCGCTACAGAACCTTAAGGTTCTTTATGGTACTGGTGCAGTAAGGCTCAATGACAATACCGGTAAAGCTGAGCGTGTGGGTGGCATTAAATATACGATTAAAGACGGTATCGTTTACGATGCCAAGAAACTTTTGAAGGATGTTAGGGAGATGGTACGTAAGGCCAAGGCCGAAGAACTTGTCACAACAGAGAGCTCTGAAGCTTCACGTTAAAATGTCCGAAGATGGAATTTCTTCTCTGGATATTGAGAGTTTAAGGGCGGATACTCCGGGTACCCTGCATAATATTCATCTCAACAACGCTGGCGCAGGGCTCATGCCCATTCCAGTCCTTTTGGCCATCAAGGAGCATCTTGATTTTGAATCCCAGGTTGGAGGATACGAGGCATCTGACAAGAGGGAATCTGAGATCAGGGCTGTGTATGAAGCTTTGGGGTCTCTAATAGGATCAGATCCAGAGAATGTTGCTATTACTGAGAATGCTACAGCTTCGTTTATTCAAGCTCTATCCTCGGTCTCATTTAAGGCTGGAGATGTCATTGTTACAACCCGTAATGACTACGCATCAAACCAGATCATGTATCTATCTTTGCAGTCGCGAATGGGCGTTGAGTTAGTTCGGGTTCCGGAAGACCCCTTGGGCGGTCTCGATGTTATGGCCATGGAAGAGGCCATACATCGTCGACGGCCCAAGCTTGTAGCGGTGACCCATGTTCCCACAAATTCCGGCCTTGTACAACGTGTGGCTGATGTTGGTGCCATGTGTTCTCAACGCGACATACTATATCTCGTTGATGCCTGTCAATCAGTTGGCCAAATGCCTGTAGATGTAAGAGATATCGGTTGCGACTTTCTTTCTGCTACAGCCAGGAAGTTTCTGCGCGGCCCCCGCGGTGTGGGTTTCCTCTACGTATCCGATCGAGCTTTAGATCTAGGCCTAGAGCCTCTTTTTCCAGACATGCGTGCTGCCGACTGGATAGATGCAGATCTTTATCAGCCGGCCCATGGAGCACAACGTTTTGAAAACTGGGAATTTCCCTATGCTCTAGTTCTTGGGATGGGACGTGCTGCCGAATACGCAATCGATTTGGGCATTGAAGCAATCCGAGATCGTGCCTGGGCTCTGGCTGCTATGGTCCGTGACAGATTGTCTGAGATCGACAAACTGCAAGTTCTTGATCGTGGAATAGAGCAATGTGCAATTGCCACAGTATCTGTGGATGGACACAATTCGAGTGATCTGGTTGCATCGCTTGCTGAGGCTGGAATAAATACCAGCCTGAGTACTAGAGAGTATGCTGTATTGGATTTTGATGACAAGGGAGTTGATTCTGCAGTTCGTATATCCCCTCACTACTATAATTCCGAGGAAGAAATCGAACAGTTAGCAGAAACTTTATACAAAATTGTGAACTAATTTATTTATATGAATTTCCAATGTGAGGTTAAGTAATGTCTATAAGTGAAGGATCTGTTAAATCAGAGATTGACAATGCTAATCCCACCGCACTTCAAGAGAATGACCCTTTTTGGTTTACGGTGAACAAGAGGCTGATAAGACCTGTTGGTTTGTTGTTATTCGTGGTGGGTATTTTTATGGAAATAATTTTCGACTTGGGCGTGGTAGAGCATAAAAGAGGAAGCGGCACAATTATATTTGTAGGTCTTTTGCTGATTTTGATCAGCGTTATCTACGAAAGATATAGAGAATGGCTCACGGATCCCTATAAAGGAGTTTATCGATGATTGTTGTTACCACCCCTAATATCCCGGGGATGAGAGTAGTGCGCACATTAGGGTTAGCTAGAGGAAATACCATCAGGGCACGTCATATAGGCCGTGACATCGTTGCTATATTCCGAAACATAGCTGGCGGTGAAATCCACGAATACACAAAAATGATGGCTGAATCTCGAGAGCAGTCCATTGATCGGTTGGTGGAAGACGCCAAAACTCTTGGGGGCAATGCGGTTTTGAGCCTACGCTTTCAGACATCCATGATTCAGCAAGGTGCTGCTGAGATACTTTGCTATGGGACTGCAGTTGTTGTAGAACCTGAGGATTGACGAGTGTTTTATATTTAATATTACGTCTCAGGTTGACGGCAAATCTATGTTTTCCTAGCTTCGATGGAAAGAATAATCATTATTAATACTGAACATTTAAGAGAGTTTATCCCCTCCAATGAGTAGCACTCCAATACTTAAAATTGATGGTCTTTATGCCAAAGTTGTTGACCAGGATATCTCCATCCTCAAAGGATTAGATCTTGAACTCCAACAGGGTGAGATACACGCTATTATGGGACCAAACGGATCTGGAAAGAGTACCCTTGCAAAAGTTTTGGCCGGGCATCCAGGGTACGAAGCCACAGCCGGCGAAGTTATATATCGTGGCGAACCTATTCTTGAAATGGACCCAGAAGAGCGTGCATGTGCTGGGGTATTTCTTGCATTTCAGTACCCTGTAGAAATTCCTGGTGTTTCTATTGCCAATTTCTTGCGCACAGCACTTCAGGCCCGCCTAGAGGGTGACGATGAGGTCGATCTCTTTGATTTCCAGGATGAACTTATTGAACGCATGAAACTTCTCGACATGGACCCTTCGTTTGCTGAGCGTCCGATTAACGACGGTTTTAGTGGAGGAGAGAAGAAACGCAATGAAATCCTTCAAATGGCAGTCCTACGGCCTTCTTTGGCACTTATGGACGAGACAGACTCAGGTCTTGATATCGACGCCTTAAAGATTGTTGCCAATGGAGTGAACAAACTCCGCGAAGAAGATCCAGAGATGACCGTACTCTTAATTACCCACTATCAACGCATCCTTAATTACATAAATCCTGACAAGGTACATGTTATGGTGGATGGCAAAATTGTACAGTCTGGTGGACCGGAGGTGGCCTTAGAGTTAGAAGATCAGGGTTATTCGGATTGGAAAGAAATTTAAAGGTGAGAACAACAACCAAGCGCGATCGGGAGTAGTATTATGCCAGAGAACGAGCTAATTCAAAATCTTGATCTAGATGAGTACAAGTACGGATTCATAGATCAAGAAACGCACGTTTTTCGCACCAGGCCCGGACTTGACGAGGATATTGTGCGCCAGATATCGGAACGCAAGGAAGAGCCACAATGGATGCTAGATTTTCGCCTTAAGGCACTCCGTACCTATGAAGCAAAGCCTATGCCCAAGTGGGGGGGTGATCTTTCCAAGCTCGAAGAAACTTTGGAGGAAATTTACTTCTATGTGAAGCCCCAAGATCAGATGGAACGTTCGTGGGATGATGTTCCAGAAAATATCAAAAACACTTTCGAGAGACTTGGCATCCCAGAAGCTGAGCAAAAGGTTCTAGCTGGCGTTGGGGCTCAGTATGAGTCAGAGATGGTGTATCATTCCCTCAAAGATGAGTGGGAGTCACAGGGTGTAATATTTGATTCCATCGAAGACGGACTCAAGAATCACCCAGAGCTATTCAGGGAGCATTTTGCAACAGTAATTCCTCCAGCAGACAATAAGTTTTCAGCTCTCAACTCGGCTGTATGGTCGGGTGGTTCTTTCGTGTACATTCCAAGGGGGGTTCATCTCGAGACTCCTCTTCAGGCGTATTTCCGGGTAAACCAAGAGCGTATGGGGCAGTTTGAGAGGACACTAATAATCGTTGAAGAGGGAGCACAAGCTCACTACATCGAAGGATGCACTGCTCCTGTATACTCTACGGATTCTTTCCATTCTGGTGTCATAGAAATCGTACTAAAAAGAGACTCCCGGTTCCGTTATACCACGATCCAGAATTGGTCCAATAATATGTACAACCTTGTGACCCAAAGAGCTCTTGTGAATGAGAATGCTACGATGGAATGGCTAGATGGTAATCTTGGCTCTAAGCTCACAATGAAGTACCCGTCCTGCTATCTTATGGGTGAGGGTGCACATGGGTCTATTATGTCTATTGCTTATGCAAGTGATGGACAGCATCAGGATACGGGGGGAAAAGTGGTTCACGCCGCCCCCAATACCACATCATCTATAGTATCTAAGTCCATTTCTAAGGGACATGGAAGATCATCTTACCGGGGATTGTGTAAGGTGTACGAAGGCTCTACTAATGCTCGCTCTAACGTTGAGTGTGATGCGCTTCTGATCAACGACACGTCTCGCACAGATACATATCCCTATATCGAAATTGAAGAAAAAAGATCTACCGTTGGCCACGAAGCCACTGTTTCAAAGGTAGGTGACGAGCAACTCTTTTATCTCAAAAGCCGTGGTATGAGCGAAGAAGAGGCTATGGCACTTATTGTAAGGGGGTTCATTGAACCTATTGCCAAAGAATTGCCATTAGAGTATGCGGTTGAGCTCAATCGGTTAATAGAGTTAGAAATGGAGGGATCGGTAGGCTGATGACGGATACGATACAATCCATATGGATTCTAGGGGAATAAGGTGTCCCTTGAGAGTGCGGTCCTAAAAAAATTAGGCCAGGGTGCGCCCGAATGGCTTTGTCGCCGTCGAGAACATGCGTGGAATGTCTATAAAAACACCCCACTTCCCACTACTCAATCAGAAGAGTGGCGCTACACCGATCTTTCTCAGATCGTGGACCTTGAATCTTTGAAGTTCCTTCTTCCTGGAGATGTCGACCTAAACGGTTCTTTGCCAGAAATATTAGAAGGGGTTTTGAATGAAAATCGAACAGCGTCAGGATCTTCATTTTTGGTAGATGGCCTAACGACTAACATTGATTCAGAAGCTAGTCTGTCAGCCCAGGGGGTGATTTTTACATCATTACGATCTGCAGTGGAAGATTATTCTGATTTGTTGGAAGAACACCTAGCCGTAGAGGCTCTTCCACCTGAAAAAGGTAAGTTTGAGGCCTTAAACGCAGCCTTTTGGACTGACGGGGTACTCCTATACGTTCCACGTGGCGTCAATATAAAGCTTCCATTTCGGACTGTTAACTATCTTTCACATGCTGGATCCGCTGTATGTACAAGGACTCTGATTATCGCAGAGGCGGGCAGCCAAGTCTCGTATGTGGAAGAAATTATATCAGAGGATTTCGATGAGATAACGTTGGCATCATCATCATTGGAGGTTATCGCAAAAGAAGGAGCTCAGGTTCAGTTTGTTTCGATCCAGCAGTCGGGTCATGGCGTGTTCTGTCAGTCAGCTCAACGTACTTTGGCGCACCGTGATTCCATCCTCAACACACTTAATGTGGGCCTAGGTGGCTCGGTAAGTCGGGTTGACTTGAATTCTCAGCTTCTAGGTTCTGGTGCCAAAAGCGACATGCTGGGCATCTATTTCGGGGATCAGAATCAGTGTTTTGATCATAACACCAGTCAAGATCATGTAGCTTCAAATTCCGGTAGTGATCTTCTATACAAAGGGGCCCTTGATGGATCTTCACGTGCGGCCTTCAGGGGCATTATTCGGGTTCACCCTGGAGCCCAAGGGACAGACGCATATCAGACCAATCGCAATCTTCTCCTTTCTGATAATGCTCGGGCCGATTC
This sequence comes from Gemmatimonadales bacterium UBA2989, assembly GCA_002346625.1. Lineage (GTDB taxonomy): Bacteria > Gemmatimonadota > Gemmatimonadetes > Longimicrobiales > Gaopeijiaceae > UBA6934. The sequence continues at coordinate 19,979 of DEAF01000025.1, read as the reverse complement.
GTTACCTAACCTTGAGATTGAGGCAGACGACGTGAAATGCTCTCACGGAGCTACAATAGGACAGCTTGATAAAGAAGCTCTCTTTTATTTGTTAAGTCGTGGACTCAGTCGCCAACAAGCAGAACGCTTAGTGGTGCTTGGTTTTTTGGGTGACGTTATGTCTAGATTGCCATTAGGAGATGTTGTGGATGAGGTGACCCAGGCTATTGAGCAAAAGCTGCTTACGCATGCCTGAAGAAAGCACTGTAGCAGATTGGGTAAAAGTAGCAAGTCTCGATCAATGCTTACCAGGTAACATTTTACAAGTTGAGGCTGGAGAATTTACGATTGTTCTGGCAAATGTTGCTGGAGAAGTCTATGCTCTCGAAGATCGTTGCTCACATCAGGACTATCCGCTTTCTGACGGCGATCTAGAGGGGAGTCAGTTGGAATGCCTCTACCATGGTGCCAAATTTGATATATGTACTGGACGAGCCACACAGTTGCCTGCTATTAAGCCTGTGAGATCTTTTGCTGTTGAGGTTAGAGAGCAAAATATTTTTGTGCAGATCTAAAATGTTCTGATGGTTTATTCTAATGTCTAGCAAAATCTCCAAACCTGCCCAGTATCCATTTTCAGATTCCTTTCCGATCTTAAATGAAAAAGTTAGTGGAAAGTCATTGGTATATCTTGATAATGCTGCCACTTCTCAAAAACCACAGTGTGTTATAGATGCCCTGACAGAATACTATGAGCATATAAATGCCAACGTACATCGTGGCATACATGAACTTAGTCGTAAATCGACTATTGCTTACGAAGAGGCCAGGGCAAGGTTAGCCCGATTTATCGGTGCAGCTGAAGCAGAAGAATTGATATGGACCAGAGGAACCACTGAGGCGATCAACTTAGTTGCTGGAAGCTGGGGTCTCGATAGCCTTAAAGAAGGGGACGAGATTCTAATTAGCACTATGGAGCACCACTCTAATATTGTTCCTTGGCAGTTGGTGGCACAGCGTACTGGGGCAATTCTAAGATACATCGAAATTGACGATCAAGGCCGTTTAGTTCTGGAAGATTTTCCAGATCTCCTCAACGCACGAACGCGTATTGTTTCTGTATCTCATATTTCCAACTCTCTCGGAACTGTAAATCCGATTCGTCAAATTGCCGAGCAAACAAAATCCGCTGGAGCACTCTTGTTTGTCGACGGAGCGCAGGCAGTTCCCCATCGTCGTGTCGATGTCCAGGAGCTTGGCTGTGATTTCTATGCTTTTTCAGGCCATAAAATGTGTGGGCCCACGGGTATTGGAGGGCTCTGGGCTCGTAGGGAATTATTAGAGTCGATGCCACCCTATCATGGTGGGGGTGAAATGATTAGGACTGTGGGCAGAGACGAGAGCACCTGGGCGGATATACCTCACAAATTTGAAGCGGGTACACCCAATATAGCGGGAGCTATCGGCGTTGCAGCAGCAGCAGACTTTTTAGAAGATTTAACTTTTGAAGCTATTGCTGAACATGAACGTTCGGTGATTTCTTATGCAATAGAGAGATTAAGTAGTATTAAAGATGTTCAGATATTCGGACCTAAAGACCTAGTTGAACGGTCAGGGGTTGTCTCATTTGTCATGGGAGACGCCCATCCACATGATATTGCTACAATCCTAGATGGTGAAGGCGTTGCTATTCGTGCTGGACACCACTGTGCCCAACTTGTCATGCACCATTTTGGTGTATCGGCGACAGCAAGAGCTTCTTTTTATCTCTATAACTCTAAAGAGGATGTGGATAGGTTGGCCGAAAGCCTGGGTTTAGTTCAGGCAATTTTCAGTACTTCCTGACATCTCTCCTTAGTAGGGTAGAGGTGGGAATTCGAAATAGTGCCACTAAGGCACTATTATGGGCAGGCAATTTTCCTATTCGCATTCGTGACAAATAAATGACCGAACCATCGCTAACTTCGCTTTATCAACAGCTCATCTTGGAGCATTATAGGAATCCTCGTAATCAGTCGGAGATCGAGGGTTACACGGCAGAAGCTCACGTAAGCAATCCAGTATGTGGAGACGAAATTTGTATTCAGATACGTTTAGCTGAAGATGTCATTAAGGAAATTCGGTTCGTTGGAAAGGGCTGCTCCATATCACAAGCTTCTGTTTCTATGATGACATCTGTCGTTAAGGGGAAAAGTTGCGACCAAGCCATTCAGCTTGCAGGACGTTTTGCGGATATGATGAAGGGAAACCAGGAGGTTGCAGCCGATATATCAATGGGAGATCTTCGTGCCCTTAGGGGTGTCAGCAAATTTCCTGTTCGCATAAAATGTGCACTCTTGGGATTCGATGCCCTGCGGAAAGCTTTGCAGAAAGATCAGGATGTCGACAGGAATGTTTATAGCAAACGTGAGATGATACAATGATGTCCCATAAAGATGATGTCTCTTCGGTGTTGTACGGTGTCCTAAAAAACACTTTGGTAGGAACAATTGCTGTATGGGTGACACGCAACGGAGTTCGCAGGGTAGGCTGGGTTAGGCAGGGTATGATCGAGGGAGATAATTGGAGCCATACAGACGATGATCTTTTATCCACAACCTTTAAACAAATCCAGGAATATTTAGAGGGAAATCGGAAAAGTTTTGACTTGGACCTCGATTTTTCTGGTGCCACCAGCTTTCAAAAGAAGGTCTTTAAAAGACTGGCGGATATTCCTTACGGACGTATTGTTTCGTATCGGGACATAGCTAAAGACTTGGGTGATCCCTTGTCCGCTAGAGCTGTGGGTCAAGCTGTGAGGGCAAACCCTCTTCCGATTTTAGTGCCCTGCCATCGAGTGGTCAGAAGTGATGGAAAATTGGGGGGATTTTCTGGAGGACTTCACCGAAAAGTTGCTCTTCTAGGAGTTGAACGCGTAGACGTAGAAGGACCTCAGCCTGAGAGCAAGGTTCATCCTGAGGTGCTGCGGCTACCATTATGAAGTGTTGATTCGCAAGCTGTATCTTAATAGCTCGATAGTTTTTTAGTTAATCTAAATTCTTAGAATTTAAGATCCGGGTTTGAGTATTACTTTTACCGCACCGCTCTTAGAATGATTTGCAGCTGCTTTTAATGCCTCCCTGTACTTATGAAGAGGGAAGGAATGGGTTACCATATCCTGAAGTGGCGTGCCCATCTCGAGGATCAAATCTTGTGTGACCTCGAAGGTGTGGCAACGTTTTCCTCTCCAGAGTTCTTGTCCGTAGCCTACTGATCCTTCAAGCTTGAGTTCCCGTGCCCACAGGAAGGTAAGATCTAATTTTTTGAGCTGTCCTGCACAACCTAATACTCTTATTCTTCCTCGAGGGGATGCGAATCGCAGTGCCTGATTAAGGCTTAAGCTGCTACCCACACAGTCATATATCATAGGGAAGCCACCGCCTGCAAAAACCTCAGGCCCGATGATAGGCATATATGCCAATGATCCAGTGTTTATTAAAGCTTGTCGGGCTTCGTTGTCTGGTGTGATCACTTCATTAGCCCCCATCATTAGAGCTAACTTTCTCTCGTGTTTACGTTTTGCCTGTGCCACGAGAAAACCTCTATATCCTACAGCTCTCAGCGCCCAGATGGTGGCAAGTGCTATGGCGCCACTGCCGATCACTAAAATGGGCTCTCGTTTATCAGGAGTTGCTTGAAGAACTCCATGCATTGCTATGGATATGGGTTCTATTAATACAGCTGCGTTATCAGGGATTCTATCGTCGACAGTGAATACCTGAGACTCATGGGCGATTACTGTTTCACCCCATCCTCCGGGCAGATCTCGGTGATACCCCATAGTTGTACCAGCTGACAGATAGCGGCCTGCTACCATAGTCTGTGATTCTTCACCTGCTCGTTCGCAGGTAAAATGGTATCCGTTCAAGCATGATGGGCATGTATCATCTTTAACGTATCCTCGTGTTGTGCAGGAGATTCCAGGGTCTACCGTTACCCGTTGGCCAATTTCTACACGTGTTACCTCTTTACCTATAGATTTTACACGACCTAGAATTTCATGGCCCAGAACAGCCGGAAAAGATCCGAAAGGTTCTAGAGCAGGGCTAGATTTATAGGTGATATTACTTATGTCACTCCCACATATTCCGCCCGCTATCACCTTGATCTCCACCCAATGCGAACCTGGAAGCTGAAGTTCTGGGAGATCGCGTATCCTAAGTCCACTTAGATCTCCGAACAAAGCGGAGTTAGTTACTTTCCCAATAGTTTTGGCCAAGATGAATTTTGGCACGGATACGTCAAAAGTTACTGCTTTCATACTCTTGATTATTTAGGTTACAGGTAGAATTCTAAACACCATACTTTACTTAGATACTCTTAACATATTATCCGAATAGGTATCTTGAGTAATACTCAGTGTAGCAGAACATAACGTGTGTAGCCACAGGTGGAATTGGAATAACTCATGGAACCAGGTGTAGAGGGTGGGGGTTAGCAACAAAGTTAGTTTGGATACAACATCAACCGGATATCTTATATGGCAATCAGGACCGCTATCATAGAGGGATGTCGCACTCCCTTTTCTCGTTCTGGGTCCAACCTTAAAGACATGACAGCCATTGATCTCGGAATCCTTGCCGTAGGTAAACTTATGGCCCGAAGCGGGGTCCGTAGAGAGGATGTAGATCACCTGATTTACGGAACAGTAATGCACAATCCTCATGTACCCAATATGGCACGAGAAGTGGGGTTGGCGACCCTGCCCGAATCTGTACCAGCAGTTACAGTATCTCGAGCTTGTGCTTCTTCTAATCAGGCTATTGCCGACGGAGTGAATCTCATCGAGAGAGGTTATGCTGATGTGGTTGTTGCTGGGGGAGCAGAATCATTGTCACAAATTCCTGTCACCATTAAACAGTCATTATCTGAAATCTTGATGGCCACCTTGAAGGGCAAGCGATTTAGAGATCGTCTGTCATCGCTCACCAAGATAAGACCCAAGGATCTCGTCCCTGATTTCCCTCAAATTGCCGAACCAACAACAGGCGAGAGTATGGGTGAAGCAGCGGAGAGAATGGCAAAGGAGAATGGCATCTCACGTGAAGATCAGGATGCTTGGGCACTCAGATCTCATCAGCTTGCAGCTGCCGGCATCGAAGATGGCAGGCTTAAGGATGAAATAATTTCGCTTTATGTAGGATCACGTTTTGAGACTGTCATGGAGACTGATAATGGCATAAGAACTGATACAAGCAGTGAGGCCTTAGCGAAGCTAAATCCAGTTTTTGACCCTGATAACGGTAGTGTGACAGCTGGCAATGCCTCACCTCTTACGGATGGAGGTTCTGCTATCATGCTCATGTCAGAAGAACGAGCTAAAGCTGAAGGAATTAAAATAAAGGGATACATAAGGAGTTATGCATTTTCCGGACTTGACCCAAGGTCTCAGCTTTTACAGGGCCCGGCGTATGCTGTACCCATAGCTCTCGACAGGGCAGGAATTACAATGGACGACATTGACGTCATGGAGATGCACGAAGCTTTTGCATCACAAGTACTTTCTAATCTTCAGGCGTTGTCGTCCAAACGTTTCGCGGAAGAAGAGCTGGGGAGGACTAAGGCGGTTGGTCATCCTGACGTGGATTTAATTAATGTTATGGGTGGGTCAATAGCTATCGGCCATCCATTCGGTGCTACCGGAGCCAGGCTCACAACAACGATTATCAATGAGATGAATCGTCGGGGCTTAGAGCTGGGTCTTGTTACTGTATGTGCTGCAGGAGGCTTGGGTTTTGCGATGGTAGTTGAGTGTAATTAACACAAAAATTGCCAGATGGCATCTAATGGCAATTAGAGAATCCTAGAGGAAATCCGAGGCATGTATAAGTTTTTTAAAATTATGGATCTAAAGGTCGGGCTACCATAATACCATCTTGAGATTTTATGTTTTTAATCCGTTCTACCAATGGAAGCTCACTTATCTGTACAACCCCTCCAATTAAAGGGGCATGCATAAGATAGAGATCGTCGTTCCTCCAAAGGGCAATGCCAGTATGTGCCACATCCAGCCCAGCGATTGTGCTAGTAGCAGCGATAATGTCACCATCTTGGATACTGCTGGAGATATTTACAATTTGCTCTTGAGGAATGTAATAGCGAGAATTTTTACTTAGTTCTGCTTCAACATTTTCCATAATCGTTATAAGTGAAGGGTTTTCCTTAAGCTGTCGGTATCCGTCAGGATGGGCTGTCATGAAGTAAATGGAGTCATGATCGGCCACACCTCCTAATTCGTGAGATAAGTTTTGGACCATCCCGATAGCGTCATTGTCAATTATCCATTCGCTGAAGTAGTGAAGGCGACTGGGATATCCTTTAATATCACCATTGCGGTAGCGGATTTTTTGTAAGATTTCAGAATAATTGGCTTGGTAATCAACCATCTGATCTTCTAGTATGATTTCGGGGAAATTACGGACAAATATAGCAAGTGCGAGGACGTTCTCTACAAAAGTGACACAATCCAGTTCTTGGGCCTCTATTACCAGATTTTCGTTTCCTTTTGTTTCCAGGGTGTAGGGTGCATAGGGTGTTCCCAGAAATTGTTGGCCGATGTGGATCATAATTTTACCGATGGGCAGTGTATCGATTCCGTTTTTATAAGCCCAACGAACCTTGTCCTTTAGTATTTCCCAGTCTTCATCTGTGCCTGAGAGGGTAGTGGGTCCAGGATTATTAGCGGTGCCTACGTTCACTTCAATGGCAGAAGTTCCTATTGTTTCACGATGATGCTTGGTATCTCCAACACAAGCTGTCAGAAGCCATGGCAAGATTAAGAACCAAAGCAATTCTATGGTGCGATTTTCTACAGAAAAAAATTTCAAGTGCAGGCTAGTTAAGGTGCTATATTTTAAGGACTGAAAAATTGACCGATTTTCTGGAGACTAGCAAGGTTTGAATAAGCACTTTTCAGAGATTTCGGAGTATTAGGAATACAGACATTGAAATCCATATTCGACAGGAGTCATCCGAAATGCCCTATCCGGAGATGATGGTTGCACCCATGCGCGAAGATCTTGTACGTGCTGGATTTAAAGAACTCACTACCCCTGAGGAAGTTGACCAAACCTTAAGTTCTGAAAACCTAACAATTATGGTGGTTGTCAATTCAGTTTGTGGTTGCGCTGCAGGTTCTATGAGACCTGGGGTAGCGATGTCTTTGTCTAACGAAAAGGTCCCAGAAGTTCTCACCACTGTATTTGCAGGACAAGACCTGGATGCCACTGAACGTGCTCGTGATTATTTTAGTGGCTATCCACCTTCCTCACCTTCTATAGCACTGCTTAAAGACGGCGATATTGTATATATGATGGAGCGCCATCAGATAGAAGGGCAAAATCCATTTGAAATTTCTGACAACCTGAAGGCTGCTTACGAACAGTACTGTTAGTCACCTAAGAAATTACGGATAAACTGATGTAATACGTCAGCACAAATATAGATTTCTGACGTATCTATCCATTCGTCGGCAGAGTGTGCTTGGCGTATCGATCCGGGCCCAAAACATACGGCAGGTGTGCCTGCTTCGTTCAAAAGAGCCGCATCCACCCAGGCGGACATTCCTTCTAGAACAGGATCGATATCCTGGGATGAGCATGCCTGGAATAGTCCTCGAACGAGTTCGGACTCTTCAGAAACTTCGGTAGCTGATCGGGTGAGCCCTTGGATGATCTCGGCATCGAGATCTTCGACTTCAATGGCCAGTTTGTCCAAGACAGCCTGGAATTGGTCTATCACCAAAGCGGGAGTTTCACCTGGCAGTGTCCGGCGTTCTAAAACAAGTTCGCATTCACTAGGATAGATTGATGGCACTGAACCACCCTTAATAGTTCCTGCGTGGAATGATCCGTATGAAAGTAGTGGGTGTGGGCTTACTTCTTTAAGTTCTTTGGCCAAATTTCCAAGGTTGACTAGATAGCGTCCAGCATGCTCAATGGCATCTACCCCAATATCAGGCTGTGATCCATGTGCTGCTTTTCCACGGAAAAGGGCTGTCACCCAAACGAAACCCCTATGAGCTGGCATGACGGCCAGACCAGTAGGTTCACATATCACTGCAGCATCTGCCCCTATGCCAGAGTTTACTAAGAATTCCATGCCAACGCTTTTGTATTCCTCATCTGCCGTGAGAGCTATGATGAGCTTTCCAGGGAGCTCGCCTTCTTTAGCTACCCTGGCCGTTGCTGTTAGAAGAGAAGCTAGCCCACCTTTCATATCGCATGAACCGCGACCCCACAGTCGACCATTTTGGACCTTGGCGTCAAAGGGGGGTATTTTCATATGAGCTATCCCCACTGTGTCCAAATGACCGTTCAGGATAAGCGTCCGGCCGGCTTCAGGATTGCCTATCTCAGCCATTACATTCCATCGTCCAGGAGCTACTTCTACAGTATCAACCTTAAGCCCCCAATCCTGTAGCCAACCTGCAGTCAGGTCTGCAATGGCACCCTCACCTCCGCCACCTTCCTCAAGCATTGGATTTACAGAGGGTGTGGCGACGAGAGCCTGAGCGATCGCCAGTGGGTCATCGTGATTTATCATATCAAGATATGGTTAGTATTTTACTCAAAGTATGACCGCCCTCTCTATTAAAATCCTAAGCTAAATTTGTAGAAAAGTTGAGAAGGTGCTAATGTCCCGTCCCCACACATATTAGGAGGGTATTATTCACAAGGCGATACTGGCAATATTTGGCACTGCTTTAATAGCAAGTTTATTTGTTATTCGTCAACGAAAACAGCTCACAGCTCAGGCCTCAGTTGACTTGTCAAAAGATGATTCTATTACAGATAGTTTTTCAATGGAAAGACTTCGTGAGCTAGGAATCTAGAGCTCTCACTCAAACTAATATTAGAAACCTATTGTTAGGTCCACACTGCAGGGATGTACGATTCTATTTTTCAAAGTAGGTTGCGTTTTTATCGATATAGCTTGTCCACTCCGGGGGTACATCAGTATCTGGGAAGATTGCCTGTACAGGACATTCAGGCTCACAAGCGCCACAGTCGATACACTCGTCCGGGTGTATGTAATACATGTCGTCCCCTTCGTATATGCAATCTACGGGACAGACTTCTACACAACTCGCATCCTTAGTCCCGATGCAAGGCTCACTAATTATATAAGTCATTGGCAACCATTTTTATTTGCTGACATTTAAGCTTGGTTTCAGTCCTGTGATATCAGATTTTGAGTTTTTTGGGAACCCATCATTAATGCAAGAAAATCGAGTTCCGTCAAGAGGTTTCCTTGATCAGACCCTGAAATCGCTAATCAATCATTGTTCCAGGGAACGTCTTGTTCACCCGATTGGTGATTGTCCAGTCGAGCCCAAATAAAGAATAGATCTGATAGGCGGTTAAGGTATGGCAAGATCCCTTCTTCTATTTCTTCTGACAGAGAGAGTGCTACCACTGCGCGCTCAGCTCTCCTGCAAAGGGTGCGACAAATATGTAAAATAATAGCTCCCTGGGTTCCATCTGGAATTATGAAGTTTTTAAGTTCGTCCAGCTCGCCCGTGGCAGCATCGATCCATGTTTCCATTTCGGCAATTCGTGACGATGGTATATCAGGGGTCTCAGGCTTTTTGCGAACTCCGTCGGATTGGGCAGTAGCCAGCACTGCTCCAAGGGCGAAGAGATCATGTTGAATGGTATGCAGACGATTTTTTGTGGTTTTATCAACTACAGATTTTGCTGCTAATCCGATGAATGAATTAAGCTCATCCACTGTCCCATAAGCATCAACCCTGAGATGACTTTTGGGTACACGGCCACCACCGAATAAGCCGGTGTTACCGTCATCTCCTGTTTTAGTATAGATTTTCACGAGCGTTATCTCACAATCGATTCTTGAACGGCTGCTACTGGTTGCACCATAGCCTCTCTATAGACCTTTAGTTTGAGGTCATACTCAAGTCTATACTTTCTGGGACCCTTGATGATAAGTCAACGAAGGCGGGTTAAATTTCTAAGTTGCTGAGCTTTATCCATAATTGAGGAAACAGGTGTCTGTTCTTCAGGCATGTCAATCAAGAGATCCCTTATGTCTAACATGACCTCCAGATAGATCTGGTCACGTTGGAACTTGAAGTCAAGAGAATTTTGCTTAAAGTCTTCATCTTTGGCAGCCGAATCAAGCTGATTGCGATACAGATTCTCTAAAGTATCAATAATTCTTTGTCGATCTCTCATAATACACATTTCCCTGGGCCACTGTGAAAAAAATCTGTTATTGCAAGTCTCATTTCATCGATGTGCCCGTTGAAGTAATGGTCTGCTCCAGGAATACGAACTAAGGTTAAATGGGTGCCGAGCTTACTTACTATAGATTTAACCTCAGATCCTGCACCAAACTCGTCCTCTTCACCCTGTACTATTAGTGTAGGCTTATCTGTTTCCTTCAAAAAGGTATAATCATAAGAGTGTATGGGAATTCCTATGGCGAAGAGGGCTACTACTCGAGGGTCTGTGACAGCGTGAGCCAGGGAGACCATGGATCCAAATGAAAACCCACCAGCCACCAATGGTTGATTCGGATACTCTTTCACGAGCCAGCTTAATGCTTCAGAAACATCTTCTCTTTCCCCTATTCCTTCGTCATAAGAACCTGTGCTAGCTCCTACTCCTCGAAAATTAAAGCGTAGGCTAACGATCCCGACATCGTTCAAAGCCTGTGCGGCACGAAATACAGCTTTGGTATTCATTGTACCACCATACAGAGGGTGAGGATGGCAAACGATACCAGCTCCACGAGTCAGGCCACGGGGCATTCGGAGTGCTGCTTCTAGATGTCCATGAGTTGCAGGAATATCCAATTACAATCCCAGGGGTTTTTTAGTATGAGTTTGCTAAAACTTATATGCTTATCTGCAGAAGATGGTATGCATATTATCGCATCCTGAAAAGATAGCTCAACTTTAAGAAGAAGCCGTCGTTTTTGCGTCTAAGATGATTGAAGCGGAACGATTCATCTTCCGCCAGTGTGCTTCCGTAACCAGCGAATATAACAGTACCAGGATTGGGTTCGAATGAGAAAAGTGCATCAACTTGAAAGTCATTTTTACTCCATCCGGCCACGCGTGTATATCCGCCATTTCCGTCAGGTACCACAATTGGATCGTTGGTTCTACTGTCATCTCTGAGGGCATCTACATTGGTGGCGTCATATTGCCCCACGAAACGGAAAAAGATATACCGACTAAGTTGGTACTCAATCTTGAGTCGCGGTATGTCGCGGGTTCGTACTCTGCTCCAGTCGGTCTTTCTCCAGTAGGCCTGCCTAATGAAACTTCCTTCCACACGAATCTTTTCGTTAGGGCGGAAAACTAAATTGCTCCTCAAAAGAGCTATGTATGCGCTTGCCCATTCGTCAAAATTTTCGTCCTGACCCAAGATCACAAAAGCGTTAGCACTGAAACGTGGTGATTTTGGAGTTCGTACTGATAACACAATATCGTAGTTGTCGAGACTAGGTTCTCCAACAAAAGGTATTATCTCAGTTCCGTTGGTTGTTTGGCGTTCTATGAAAAAATTGTTGTAGAGATTGATCGGATAATAGAAACGTTCGACCAGAAAAGATGTTCCCAGGGTCCAGCCACCCCTTAATGTGAAAGTGTGCCCATAGGATACTTTCCACCAATTGTCAGGCCCCCGTCTGTCCATAAACGTCTGATGTAACCAGCTGAAATCTAAGGTCAGCCGTGTTTGATATAATTCAAGCAAGCTCCCGGGATTCCCAAAACGTGTTAGGGTAGGGCCTCCTCTGATTTGAGCTGTCCCAACACGACTGAGAAAACCGCTACCTGCAATGAGATCGTCAGATAGGCCTTTAAATAAGACGTTGAAACCAAACTCTCGGCCCTGTCGCCTTAAGCTCAAGTCCCAAAGGTGTCCAATTTTTTCTTTTCCTGTCCTCCGATCGAAACTCAAGGCGCCCTGCATTTGTAGATCGTATATGTCCCTGAAAACAATACGAGTATCGGCACTTGCCATCCGATTATAATCTGAACCTTCGATTTTATCAGTGTAAGCCATTCCTATGGTTGATTCGACACCTATATCTTTCTTTATTCTTAGAATATTGAAAATGGGTTTGTGGCCGTTCTGGGAAAAATCGGAATCAACGGCCGAAAGGAAGGCTAGTTCTGTCCCTGAAACTTTGCCTGTAAATTTTGTTGCGGCATGCGGGCTAACTATACGCCTAGTATAGATAAGCCGGTTTGGAGTTTCAAAATTATCACTACCCTCCAGGAAAAAGGGTCTTTTCTCGGGGAAAAAAACTGCATTTCGTGGATCGTATTGGGATTGGCCAGCGTCTGATTCTACCTGTGAGAAATCTGGATTTACAGTGCCGTTCATTGTCAGATTGCTGGTTAACCCCCACCGGATGTTGCCTCCTAATTCAGGACGAGACGGGTCATGTTCCCACTTGCCATCTTTTTCTATGCCAGTTGCAGAAGATGTTAAGACGGGGTTGAAGTCTAAGACCAATCCCCTATCCAATCCTTGAAGACCCTTTAGTATTCCGCCTTGATTTAGGAAAGAAGCTCTTCCCTGTTTGACTTGTGTCCACGTTTGCTCACGTCCGGAGTGTTGGACTCTTCGAATAATATTTATACCCCAGCTCTGAACATCATCAGATTGAAAAGAAAGGCTTTTAAAGGGAATTCTGATCTCGATTTCATAGCCATAATCGGTCAAACGTCCTCTGGTTTCGTAAATGAAGTCCGGGTTCAGGTCAACGGGATCGCTATTGCCTCGAGAGAATCCTCTCCTTTGGTCACCTTTATCCACACGAGATCCATCCGATTGGATTCCGAAAGGATTTACTCCAAAAACAGTAGCAGTTCGTCCATCATTAAATGTATCTAGGAGGATTTGTATGTGGTCATCATTTTCAATAAGGTCACGATCTGCCAGGGTAGCATTGACCGAACTATGAGGCTCGAAAGCACGTACCCCGAAATGTATAGCACTGGGAGAATACCAGATTAAAACTTCTGTTTTGTCATCGGCTGCTAATCCGTCAACAGGTTTGTGTTGAGAGAATCCTGTAAGTATAGCTGCAGAGCCCCAAACGTCTTCCTGAATGAAGCCGTCAATTTCAATTTCAATTTCAAATCGTGGTGCCAAAATATCTAATTCTCCCCTCAGGCCACTGTAGCTTACACCTGTTAGAAGCGATGGCCTGTCTGAGACTGGTGTTTCTTGGGCAACACCTGGAGATACTTGGCATAAAACTAAGAACGTGGAAAGGAGGTGTAATCTCTTAAGCAATGAAATCAAGAAAACAGAAAATACTGATAAATTTTGAAATATATTGTCCGAATTGCATTTCATACTATTAATACATTTCGGACATTATGTGGATCATTCTTATGGTGTATTTGGAAAAGTCACATCTACCGAAATGGTCTGTCCATCCGTGATCTCAATCGTAGTTTTAACTTCCCCGAACCATTCATTCCATACAGTTAGGTCATACTGTCCTGGGGGCACATCGTTTATCGTGTAAGTTCCAGTTGTACTGGCTTTCGTGAAAAATCCGTTTTCTAGTATCAGAATATGGGCTATCATCTGTGAATGGATGTCGCATAAAACCAGTATGCTGTCTGGTCTGGCGAAAGTGCCCGTAAAAGTGGATCCAGGACGTTGCGCACGGTTAAAATTGCGATTCCTTCTCCTGCCCTTAGAATACGTATGTATGTTATGGAGTTCGTCGTCGCTGTTGTGAAAGGACATTTTCTTGCCAGCCAAGATGGGTAATACTCTAGGAACGAATGTGTAATCAATCTGATCCAAAAGCATTTGTTCGGATGCTTTAGGATCTAAGGTCTCAGCTGTCAGGCCATCTCCTGACAGATAGATGACCGTTTCTGAAATCTCAAAAAATTCGTTGTCGGGGATTGTCTCGAAGCTAACCGTTCCCTTTACGATCCCATTAATTATCTGGCTGTAGGCTTTGTCAGGATTAGTAGTTGGCCAAAAGAAAGTGGCCAAAAGAACGACAGTTGTTAACAGTTTTCCGGAAATATTAAGTCTAGGTATCATGGGTATCGGGATATTTGGGGTCCACTTGCAAAGACCAGAATATATGAGTTTCTCTATAGAAACAGAATCCATCTTACTGAATTTATAATCCTTATAATACGATGGTCAAAGAGTTGGACAGGAACGAATATAGCAGTTTATGTTTCAGGCCCTCTTTTTTGATTACAAAAAAGCAGAAAATTACGGATGTGTAGCTTTTGGATGTCTTCATATGTAAGGAAAACAACGAAAATTTGATTGATTACGACATTGTCTATGTGAATTTGGATTTTAGAGATAAGGAGAAGTAAATAATGAAATCACCCATATCCTCAAATATGCTGGCTGTCTTTGGAATTATTTGGGTGACCGTTATGTCACTTCCTACTTTATTGGTAGCACAGGATTCACCCCATCCATACAACTATGGTAATCCGGGTGACGACCTTCCTCCCGGAGCAAGGGGTACCCCCAATATTCATTATTTGGGCAATATCCCTCTCGGGGGCTTTCTCCACGTAGCGGATGTAGAAGTTGAACAAGAGTTAGATCGCCCATATGCGTACGTCTCTAAACGTTTCAGGCCATCTGGGATGGATATAGTAAGTCTAGAAGACCCTAAAAATCCTAAGCTTATATACTCTTGGCGCATTGAAAATGCTGAACTCCATCAAGGATCTGGTGCGCTCGATGGTAGATATTTCAAACACAACGAAAGATACTACATTGTTCAGTCCACACAATTTAGAGCAGGTGGCCCCAACACCGATTTAGGGGCTGTAGTATTTGATGTTACAGGCCTGCCAGATCCATCTACGGTTCGAGAGGTTGGCAGGATTAGGGCCCCTGAAACTCCAGGTGGTTTTCACAACATTTTTACTTATAAACACTCCGATGGAAGGCCTTTGCTGTTCAGCACAACCAGTGGCCCCCATGCTAATATCTATGACCTGGGACTCTTTCTAGAAGGAGATCCTAATTATGGTTTAATTGGCCAAGTTCCTGTTCCCCAGTCTCCTTACTGGGCTCTCCGGGGCGGAAGGGCTAGCTGGCACGACTATTACGTAGGTTTTGATCCCGCTACACAGCAAGATAAACTCTGGGCTGGAGGTACGGGTGGTTACTTTGTCTTTGACGTTACGGATACTTCAAACCCAGAGCTCTTAGTCTCTATAACCAATGTTCAAGGGGTGGTACATGGCCATACATTCACCCCTTCGCCAGATGGTCTTTTTGCAGTAGGAGAAGTAGAGAATCAATGGCAGCCATTACGACTTTTTGATCTCAGAAACGCTTGGTCAGAGGGTGGAAATCCTGTGGTTCAAAGAGCCATAAGTGCTTGGACTGCAAACTATCAAAATCTTTCTCATAACCATGAGGTGAGGTGGCCATTTGTATTCGTTTCTGCATATGAAGATGGCCTGCAAGTATTCAGTATGTTTGACCCATTCAATCCCCGGACAGTTGGGTACTACGATACTTATTCGGGGCCACACATGGCACGTGGCCACGGGAACGTCAATTTAGGAGCATGGGGCGTAGATGTCCGTAACGCTGATGGCCTTATTGTTGTTAGTGATATGGTAAGTGGATTATATACTTTTAAAATGGACGGCTTTCCTAGCTGGAATGGTCATGATTGGAATATGCCTAATATTTCAAGCGCCCAAGATTGGGATAATGGGCCAGACGGTGTCGAACGCAAGACCACAATGTGAGTGAAATTCCAGGGGTTTCCTTAGTCCTGTCCTAGAAGAGTGCGAGGTTAACCTGGCCCAAAGATCTTGGCGACAGCTTCATTCCGGTGATTAAATATTTTTTCAAGTTGTTTACGTATCAGGATACTGTGAACAAGGTTGCCTAATAGACCGAAAGGTAGCTCATATTTAACAAGGTCTGTAATCTCGATTCCTCCCCTTACAGTGCTAAAAAGATGGCGGTGGTACCAAGTTTTATATGGGCCCTGCATCATCTCGTCCACAAAGAAAGAATTTTCCTCATACTCAGATATTCTTGACTTCCAGATCATAGGGAAGATCAACCATCGGATGCGGTAAGAAATTTGGGTATTCTTCCGTACGGGATTGTCCGTAGAGGACAAAATCTTGAAATGTATCCAGGGAGGGGTAATCATCTCAAGATTCATAGGATTTTCAAAGAAGCTGAAGACGGTCGCCATATCCCCAGGTACCACCTGCTTGCGTTTTAGGAAATACACAGCCATAGTGGGATTTGTCTATTCAACATTGAGTTAAACCTAACCTAGGGGCAAGAAATATATTCCGTGGCAATGCCAAGTGTCTCTATTAGCGAATCGAAATAATTTCAATAATACCCCGAGGATAGCCCATCCCGTAGCGTATTCCGGCCTGTGCTGCGTCTAGATAACGAATCTCTTCGATGTCATTAACCTGATATACTCCTAAGAGGTCAATGCTGCCCATACGTGTACCGTCAAGGAAAACCGTTGGGAGCAAGGGCGTTAGTGATGAAGCCCCTGTGGTTTGTCCACGGGCCTTAAGCCATTGAGGGTGTAAGTCACGGATAGCATCATAGGCCGTGATAGCTTGTGTAGTGGCAAGATCTTCTTGGGTTATAATATTTCGGCCTCGGCTACCCCCAGCCCCTGCAGCTGCACAGCCCTCAATAAACACCACAATTCCGAGCAATAAGCTTAGGTAACGCATGAGATGCCTCCGTAGAAAATTACTTTGCTCAAATTTTTCCTTTTCCAATCTTCATGTAACCAGATAATTATTTTGATTTGGCAGTTTATTAGGGGAGTGTCCAAGTTGCTGTTAATCCGAATCCATCCAGCTTTGCCATCCTATCCTTAAGATTGGACAGAGGGACCACTTCCCAGCTAAAGCTTTTGTAGCGTTTACCTATGATTGCTCCAGCGAATGCCCCCCCAACTGTTGCAAATGCTGAAGTGTACCATCGTCGATCCAATTCTTCAGGAACGAGAGATTCAACCCGTACAGCGTTAGATCTGTCCACTAAAAACCAAGTACCAACGCCCGCTGTCAATCCGCCTATTACTCCCCAAATAAGTGATTTTGTTTCAGCTCTCTCTACCTGAAGTCTTTTTATGGCTTCTATTGGTATAGATGTTAGATCCTGATGATTTGGTATGTGGATAATAATTTCTCCGTCACCTATTCCGACAACTTCGCCGTCAATTTGCATAGGCACAGACACACGAATCCGATCACCGATCTCAATGGATGGGCCTTCTTGGGCTATTATTAAACCAGCAGATGTTGATATAAAAAACATCGCCAACAGAGGAATGTGGATTTTTGTTGCCAGCTTCATAGTTCTCATTTTCCTAAGCCTTAGGTGGACGATGGCCTAGTTTACTATCAGATGATTCATGTAATTATCTGATAGGTCAAGTTTTTATTTAGTGTCTATTGAATATAAAAATATCAAACCACTCAATATTATGAATGTGTAATTACAGATTTTCTTATATCGAAACCCAGAATCGATGCCCTTAAGTTTAAGGATTAGGATATAGATGCCTAACAATAAGTTTCTTATGTGGCAGCCCGCCTGGCTCCTAATACTGTTTTTACTATTGCTAGGATTAGGTTTTGTGGCAGTGAGACAGGGGTGGGTGGGTGGCGAATGGGAAATACACGAGTTGTCTGGAATTGCTATGGGTACCACTTATTCCATCAAGTTGGTGGCGAATTCACGATCACAAATTTTGCTCAAGAAAACTCAAAAATCAGTAGACAATAGACTGAAGGAAATAGATGGGGCGATGTCTACTTATAAGTATGATTCAGAATTGTCACGGTTCAATCGGCACCTAAGCACTGACCCATTTCCAGTTTCTGCTGATGTTCTTGAGGTTTTCCTCCTAGCACAAATGGTGAGTATCCAAAGCAATGGAGCATTCGATGTTACCATCAAACCATTGGTCGATGCATGGGGGTTTGGTCCTGATGATAGTCCAATTTTAATTCCAGATACCCTGCAGCTTGCAGCCTTGAAAAAACATACTGGCTTCCAGAAGATTGTTGTTGACTCTATGTCTTCGAGCCTCATTAAAAAGGATCCACAGGTAACGGCAGACCTTTCGGCTATCGCAAAAGGGTATGCGGTTGATGGTGTGGCTAAAGTTCTAATTGGTTTAGGGTTCTCTGATTTTCTGTTTGAATTGGGAGGTGAACTGCGAGCAGCTGGGACAAAGCCTAATGGGGCACGTTGGGTGGTAGGCATAGAGGCACCCGTTCTGGGTGATCTAAGCATCTACGACACCATAGAGTTGCAGGATAACTCTATTGCCACCTCTGGTGACTATCGTAACCTCTGGGAAGATGGTGGCCTCAAATTCTCCCATATCATTAACCCAAGTACGGGATGGCCACTGCCCTACATAGGAATATCGGTTACGGTCATCCATGAGCTTGCAGTTTTGGCAGATGCGTGGACCACGGCTATGAGCGTACTAGGATCACAAACAGGGATTTTCCTTGCTGACAAGCTGGGCCTTCAGGTGATTTTTGTAAAAAAAGAAGCATCCAATTTTATCGATATACCGTCAAGAAAATTCCATGATCCACCTTGACTAGCAGGACCTAAAATAGGCCCGCACTTTATCAGGATGACAATTATGGTTGTGGCTACGAACTGATATCCTCATCTTTACTGCCACATCAAAATCAAATTTTATGTTGATGTATTTATAGTATTGGCTTCCAGGGAGTGTGGTTATGTTGCATAAGTCTTTCGTTCAACCCGTGTCTAGCACCAAGATTGCTTTTATAATTTTTTTAGGATGGGCTATGCCTGGATTTGCACAGCCTGTTACTGGCCCTACCAATCATCATTCCAACCCCTACACTACAATCAATGGTTATTTTGAACTACCAGATGGACGAACTTGGGGCTCGACTAGTGCAGTGGAAATAGATCTGGACGGAACTTCGATTTGGGTTGCTGAACGGTGTGGGGCCAATAGCTGTGCAGGATCAGATGTAGATCCCATCCTAAAGTATGATTCCCAGGGCAATTTTATCACAAGTTTTGGAGGGGGGATGATTATATGGCCCCACGGTATACATGTAGACCACGATGGCAATGTGTGGATTACGGATGCCCGTGCAGCCAACAGACAAGAGCTAGAAAAATATCCCAATGCTTCAGGCAAAGGTCATGCTGTTTTCAAGTTCAGTCCTACAGGTGAACTGTTGATGACCCTCGGCAAACCTGGTGTTGCAGGTAATGGTAGGGGTGCCCTCCTAGATCAACCAAACGATGTTATTGTGGCTACAAATGGTGATATCTATGTAGCCGATGGCCATAGTGGCCAAAGCACTAGGGCGAACGCCAACACCACGTCCCGGATTGCCAAATTTGATTCTCAGGGAAATTTTCTTGAGTCTTGGGGAAGAATAGGCACAGCTCCAGGCGAATTCCGTACCCCCCACGGGCTAGCCTTTGATTCTAGGGGCCGGCTCTATGTAGCTGATCGCGGAAATGTGCGCATCCAAATCTTTGATCAAGAGGGCCACTTCATCGACGAGTGGTATCAGTTTGGCAGACTAAGCGGTATTTATATCGATAAAAATGATATTCTTTACGGGGCTGATTCAGAATCGAGCCCAACTAGTAATCCTGGATGGCTTCGTGGGATCCGAGTCGGTAGTGCTATAACCGGACAAGTGCTTTACTTCATTCCAGATCCAGCCAAAGAACTTCGAGGTACAACTGCAGCCGAAGGCGTTGCAGTTGATGCGAATGGTATCGTTTATGGTGCAGAAGTTGGCCCGCGCCAGCTAGTGAGATATGAAATAAAAGATGGCCAGTAAATAGGAGTTAATATTTTCGTTTCAGGGAGTGGGCCTGGGTAGACTCGAACTACCGACCTCACGCTTATCAGGCGTGCGCTCTAACCACCTGAGCTACAGGCCC
>DEAF01000023.1 GCA_002346625.1 Gemmatimonadales bacterium UBA2989 | reverse complement strand
TGGTGACTGTAAGGCAGGTATCACTGCTATATTGGAAGGATTAGAGTCTATAGCGGAGAATGGCAATGATCGAATTCCGGTAGAGCTTGTATTCAGCAGAGAGGAGGAGATTGGTTTAGTAGGCGCAAGAAATCTTGATATGTCTATGTTGAAAGCGCGACGCGGAGTTGTGTTTGACGGTAATGGTCCGCCTTCAAAAATCACAAAATCTAGCCCTACTTATGTAAGTTTTAAGGTTGAGGTTACAGGTCGAGCTGCTCATGCTGGAGTTGAACCGGAAAAAGGCCTTTCTGCAGTTAAGATAGCCGCAGAGTTGATAACTAATTTGCCTCAGGGACGTATGGATGACGAGACTACCATGAATGTTGGAGTTGTTTCTGGAGGCTCAGTGCGTAACGCTGTTCCAGAACACGCATCGTTCGAAGGCGAATTCAGAAGTCGTAACATTGAGTCTCTCGAGATGATTAGGCTCGATATTAACAATATATTGGAAGAGGCACGGAACAAATACCCAGATGCGGTAATTGAAGAAACTTTGAATGTAGAGTTCGACATGTACAATTTGACTGACAAAGACCCAATGATGGCTTTAGCGGCTGAGGTGATAACTAAGATGGGTAAGACGCCGGTTGTAGCCCCCTCTGGTGGCGGCACTGACGCTAATATTTTCAACAAGAAGGGTGTGAGTTGTGTTTGCGTAGGAATGGGTACAAGAGATATGCACACCGTACGAGAATATGTTCCCATATCGGATCTGTATGACGCTGCCATGTTTTGCCATACACTTCTTGTGCACGAAAAATAATTAACGGACTGGTCAATCGAGCCGATTTCCTGCGACTTCTTTATATCTAGCTTTGGAAGATGATCATTCAAGTTGATTGAAGATAAATAGTAGCTCTACTTTTTTCTGCCCGAATCGTCTGTTATCATCGTGCCTATTAGGAAAGAGATTGAAGGAGGTCACTTGTGGCAACATCTCAGACTTTTGAAGAAGCTATCCAGGAGTTCATAGAATTATCGAAGGAATTGGTCGGTGTAGAAACGTCTGAAAGCATGCCTCCTGCTCCTCCGGCACCCTACGACCAAAATGGTCCACCGTACGAAAATCCGATCCGATTCGATGCCCGCACTATCCACAATTATATGTGCACCATAGGGGATGATAACCCTTTGTATAACGATCCAGAGTATGCTAAAGGCACCAAATATGGTTGCTTAATTGCGCCAGGCCCGATGCTTTCCCAGATAAGAGGTATTACAGCCCATGGGGTCCAGTACGGTGGAGAAGGGAAGCGGCGCCCGGGGGGCTATCCAGTAGCGAACTATTTTTCTGGTGCAGCGTGGGAATTTTTTGACACAATCAAAGTTGGTTCGAAATTTAGATCCTCTATGGTGACCAAGGATCTTTTCACAAAACAGGGATCCAGGGGTAACTTGATATTCTTTATATCGGAGCTTATGTATTGGGATTACCATGGTGACTTGGCTGGAAAGTGTTACGGCACACTTATTATGGTTCCCATTGAAGCTATGGGCAACTCTCGCTCGATGGACGTTGACAAGGTAGGTTCTCAACTGCTCTATGAGCGCGGTACCCAGAACTACTCCGCCGAGGATTTGCAGAGCATTGTAGAGGATATTGAAGGCATGAAACAGCGCAGGAGGGGTTCTGAAACATTGTATTGGGAGGATGTAGAAATTGGCGATAAACTTGGCCCTGTAGTCGTGCCGCCGTGGACCCTCCAAGATTTGGAGGCACCGAACATGGTTGGTTCTTGTGTTTTACATATACATAAGGGTGATCCTGGTGACGAACTTACCTTTGAGCCAGTTTTCAACAAATTTAAGAATAATCAGGGTCATTTTGTGACTCATCCTGTAACTAGGTGGCCTTGGTCAGTTTCTGCCGAGCACTCGGATCCTCTGATGGCGGCTTTTCGTGCTTTGCCAGGTCCTTTCGATGGTGGCGTTCAGAGAACTCAAATACCACATAGATTACTTAGTGATTGGATGGGAGACGATGGATTTGTCAGGCGCCAACAAACCGCCATAAGGAAGCCAGTTTTTTATAGTGATACTACATATTATACCGGTGAGGTTGTGAAAAAGTTTAAGGAAATCCAGGAAGGGGAAGAAGGTCCCGGTGCAGTGCCTGGAAAACATGAATATCATGCTGTAGGTATACGCCTAGAAGGCAAGAATCAGGTTGGGGAAATATCGACCCCAGGTACGGCTTGCATATACTTACCATCTCGGGAATCTGGTCCTGTTAAACTGCCTATTCCTCATAAGGCGCAGCCCGACTTTGTTCCCTACGATGTTTATTACCGAGATTGGTTTTAATAGTCGTTGGAACCGGAAGATCAGGCTGTTGATGTACTGATAGTTGGAGCTGGTGCTTCTGGTGCGGCTTTTTCATGGAGCCTGGCGGAATCAGGGATCAATGTCTTATGTTTTGAACAGGGCGGCTGGGTGCAAAATGATTCCTATTCCTCAACACACGATGATTGGGAATTGCATAGACAGACAGATATGAATCCCAATCCCAATGTGCGTCGGGATGAACAAGATTACCCGATTGATGAAAAGGATTCAGAGATATCTCCACTGATGTACAACGCTGTAGGGGGCAGCACAATACATTGGAGTGCCCATGTTCCGCGTTTTCACCCGTCTGATTTCCGGGTACGCACTTTGGATGGAGTAGCGGATGACTGGCCAATCAAGTATGAAGATTTAGAAGAGTTCTATGACTTGAATGATCAGATGATTGGAGTAGCTGGAGCAGTGGGGGACCCAGCCTATCCACCCAAGCCATCTCGACAAACCTGGCCTGTTCCGCTTGGAAAGGTGGGGCTTAAGATGGTTGAAGGATTCGAGAGGCTTGGCTGGCACTGGTGGCCTTCTGAGAGCGCAATAGTGACGGAGTCGTATGATGGGCGATTGCCTTGTAACAATTGTGGGCCGTGCGACATAGGATGCACAAGAGGGTCTAAGGCAAGCAGTGA